>JAVHTD010000007.1:0-111522 GCA_032161105.2 Candidatus Thermosaccharophagus tengchongensis | reverse complement strand
GCGAGAGGCGCTGCATATGTGCATAAAGCTTTTGGCGCAGGTTGACCACGACCTTCTGACAAACCTGATTGGCTATGAATGTATGCGCGAATGTGAAGAGCCCCCTTAGGAAGGCGAACACGATGATGGCGATGCATATTGATGCAAGTTGGGCATATCGTGGGGATAGCTCAAACAGCGACAAAGCCCTCTTGAGCAGCTCAATCAATGGATCGCAACGCTGCTCTTTGAATCCCTGGTAGACCATCGGCTTAAGCAGGTCCTGTGTGAGCCAAACGAGATACAACCTCAGCCCCTCAGAGAGGGCGATAAAGGCGAGCGCAAACAGCAACCGCTTCCAATACGGCTTAAACTCCACAAGGAGGCGAAAGAGCGCCTCGCTGCGAAGGCTTCCAAGCGCAGCTTTAAACTTGACTATCGCATTTGACCATCGCCAGATATGTCCCATGTGCTGTGAGCCACCTCAGTTGGCTTTAAGGCATGTGAAGCGTGCTGAATGATCAGTTCAGCGACTCGTCTTGATGTTCCCTTCTCGCCGAGCAGCTTGCGCACTTGCAAGAGTTCATTGGCAACCATTTCGGCAGCCATCGGATTGGCAAGCCACGCTGCGAGTTGCTCACCAATCGCCGTTGGCGTGCAATCCCACAATGCAAATTCTGGCATGACCTTCCTCCCAAGCAACCTGTTTGGCAACGCGACAAATCCCCATTCAGAAAACGGCAAACTCAGCTTGTGTATGATGATGGCGTTGAGCCTGCTCAGCCAGTTCGCCGCAAATATCGCGATGGTTGGGACGCCAAGCAAAGCTGCCTCAAGCGTGACAGTGCCCGTTACAGCAACGGCTGCATCTGAAGCCAGTAAAACCTCATGTGTCATGCCGTTGAATGTGAGCGCGCGAATTTTCCAACGATGCCCCACAGCCCGTTTTAATGCTTTCACAACTCTGTCCCGCTCCACTGTCGGAGAGATTGAGCAAAGCAACTCAACTTCGCTGAGCCCAGTTAAACGGGCGGCATGATGGACTGCTTCAACCATGACACCGATGTTGTTTTCTACCTCGCATATCCTGCTCCCGGGAAGCAATGCAATTCTGACGGGTCTGTCCCACCTCGCTTTGTGCGATAAGCCCAATTTCTTTTCCGCTCCCTCACGCGTTAGGCTATCTGGCATAGCATCAACGAGCGGATGACCGAGATAAACAACCTGCCTTGCATCAGCACCGGCTTTGAGCAGCATATCCCTTTGCCAGTCATAAATGGGGACATAGATGACCTTTGGGTGGATGTAACGCTGCACCGCTTTCATGTTCTTCGTCCAGAACCCGGGTGGGATGTAATAAACGGTCGGGATGCCCATATCAGCTGCAAGCTTGCTCAATCTCCTGTTGACCGCACCGAAATCAATTGCAACAAGCGCATCCGGGCGGTGTTCCTTGAGCCATGAAATTGTCCGCCTGAAAATGCTCCACATGGGAAGCAAGTGTGGCAGCGCTGCAAATAATCCAATGGCGCTGTGCTTCGTTGTCTCAGCAAGCAGGATGACACCATTCCCCCTCATCCTGGGTCCGCCTATGCCCCAAAACTCAAGCGGCATTTCCCTGCAGCGCATCTCCTCAACGAGCAGTGAGGCGTAAAGATCAGCCGAGGCATCCCCAACCGATATGAATATGCGAAGCTTTCTTTGAGGCGGCAGTTGGCATCCCTCAAAACCTTCGTTGTCTGCACCTTGTCCAGCCATAGCGCCAATGTGGGTTGTCGCACCAATGGGTATTCGGAGCCGAAGCTTATAGAGCCTTTCGTTTGTCCCTCTGCCTTCCAGCCCTACCTTCGCCAATGCGCTTGATGAACTCCAGAAGGTAAATCAACTCGTGGCTCGGCTTTAGCTCCCTCATGATGACCTCAATCGCCTGAGTGGTGTTCAAGCTCGACCGGTATAGGAGTTTATATGCGCGGTGCAAATCCATGCGCACATCCGGCGGCACTCCATCCCTTGCCAATCCAACCTTGTTAATTCCCTTCACTTGTGCTGGGCGTCCGTCGGCGAGCATGAATGGCGGTATGTCTTGAACAACCTTTGACATGCCGCCAATCATTGCGAGGCGACCGATCGTGGTGTATTGATGCACACCGACCATCCCGCCAAGCATCGCGTGATCTTCAATCACTGCATGTCCGCTTATGCCAGTGTAGCTTGCAATGTTCACATAATCTCCCACAACGCAATTGTGCCCGATGTGGCAATAAGCCATGATCATGCAGTTGTTCCCGATGCGTGTGGCGTTATCCTCGCCAGTTGAACGGTGTATTGTCACATGCTCCCGTATCACATTGTTGTCGCCGATGATCAAGTGACTGCGCTCCCCCGAAAACTTAACATCCTGAGGTTCACCACCGAGGACTGTGCCCGGGTAGATGTGGTTGTTTTTGCCTATATATGTCCAGCGCTTCACCACCACATAGGCTTCAATTATCGTCCCATCACCGATGAACACATCATCCTCAATGATTGCATACGGACCTATAACGACGCCCTCACCAATTTCGGCCTTTGGGCTCACAATGGCAGTCGGGTGAATGATTCTCTTGCGCTCCGTTTCAGCATGCCCTTCCTCATGTCCAACGGCATGCTCTATCAACCCAACTTCATCAAACGCGATTAGTTCGCCGTTGTTTACTTCATCCATCATCAACACTCCCGCTATGATGCCCGAATTGTAGGCTCAACATCTCTCGTTGCTCTGTGCGCCTTCACAACCCTTAGACAGCCGTGCTGCTTTTAAGTTTTGCCGATGTGCTTTAGATGCTGTCCTCCTCAGAACAGCGTTGTGCATCGGGCTTCTCTACAGCCGACTTATTACCCTGAAGTATCTGGCTGCCTTGAAGTGCCATGATAAACCTGCACTCGGCTACGAGCTCGCCGTCAACATACGCTTTGGCATCTATGAAGCATATGTTGCTTTTTGCGTTGACGAATTCGGCATGCGTCACCAACTTGTCCCCGGGAAACACCGGGCGGCGTATCCTCACCTTCTCCATGCCCGCAAGCAATCCTATCTTTCCCCTGTGCTCTTGCATGCTGAGTATTATCAGCCCGCTTGTTTGAGCCATCGCCTCAAGAATCAACACTCCAGGCATGACTGGGTATCCCGGGAAATGCCCTTGAAAGTAGGATTCGTTGATTGAGACATTCTTCTCGGCGACGGCTCGCCTGCCCGGTATGAGCTCAACTATCCTGTCAATGAACAGGAATGGATAGCGGTGCGGGAGTATCTCCTCAACCTTAAGCTCCGTTTTCATCCCTCATCACCCTCTCCCATATGTGCCTCATTAACTGCAGGTGTAAGTCGTGCCCACCCATGCAGACCTCAATCTGCGCAATCAACTCCACTCCCAACAGCGCTAAGTCGCCCAGTAAGTCAAGCACCTTATGCCTTACAAGTTCGTTCTCAAACCTTAGCGGTGCAGAATAACCGTCATGGAAAATGACCAAACAATTTTGCAGCGAACCGCCGCAGCCCAACCCAACTCGCCTCAGTTCTTCAATCTCTTCAACAAACCCGAAGGTGCGAGCCGGCGCAATTTCGCTCGCGAATGAACCCCTAAGGTCACAGCTTGAGAAAACCTGCGTCCCGATAAACGGTCGCTCATGCTTGAAAGTGTAATGCACGCATAGTTTATCGCTTGGCACTGCCAATGCGTATGAACCCTCCCTCACACCGCACACTTTGATTGGCTCCGTGATGCGAATCAATTCCCTCTCATACGGTAGTTCCAGAACCCCAGCCTCATTCAACAACCTCACCCAGTGCATTGCATCACCTTCGCCAATCGGCACCTCTGGACCATCAACATGTATGTGCACATCTGTAATCCCGAACGCCCACAGCGCTGCCAGCAAATGTTCAACAGTGCTTATGCTCACCCCATTGCTTGATAGCACCACGCACCGCCGCGAGGATGAAACGAAAGCAAGGTGAGCTGGTATGGCAACCCCATCCCTCAAAAAAATTATGCCGGTTTGAAGCGCCTCAGCCGGTCTCGTTGATGGGACAAGCTTCACCTTCGCAAACTCACCGCTGTGTATTCCGATGCCGCAAAACTCAATTTCGCTTTTAATCGTCATCCTGCGCATGGCTGCTTCACTTTGAAGATATCCGCCGAGCATTCTGAATGCTATACAGCGTTTTCACGCCATCCGTATTCGCCCACCAGAGGAACGAAGACGCAAGGGCAAATCTCCTCGTAGTCCACTTTGCTGCCCGTCTTCGTCACACGAATGAGCATCTGCGAATATTGTGAGCCAACCGGAATGACGAGCCGTCCACCGTCGGCAAGCTGCTCAATCAGGGTGGGCGGTATATCCGGGGCTGCAGCTGAAACAACTATGGCATCATATGGTGCATGTTCAGGTAGCCCAAGTGTGCCATCGCCTACAACTATGTGAACATTTGTATATCCGAGCGCTTCAAGGTTTTTCTTGGCGCGCTCAGCCAACTCCGGTATGCGTTCAACTGCGTAGACCTCTTTGCAAAGCTCCCCAAGTATGGCGGCTTGGTAACCTGAGCCAGCGCCTATTTCAAGGGCTATCTCGTCGCCGCAAAGGTTTAATGCCTCTGTCATAGTCGCCACCATAAACGGCTGAGAGATAGTCTGACCAAACCCTATAGGCAGCGGATGGTCTTCGTAGGCTTCTTCCACATCTTCAGGGAGAACAAACTTATGCCTCGGCACCTTCAAGAAGGCTTTTAGGACACGCTCATCCTTTATACCGCGAGCACGAAGCTGTGTCTGAACCATGCGGATGCGCAACCTCTCAAAATGCCTCTCTCTTTGTTCCCACTGATGATGCCATCTGGGCATGATGATGCACCCGCACCCTCGCCACCCAAACAAGCTTTGCTTCCCTCACCTAAGCTATCGCTGAGGGGAAAAGCCCAATTGCACAACCCGTAGGCAACGCTTAAACATTCGGCATTCTCTTGCAAGCATTCCTTTCACAGGGGTTAAAACGGCTCTATAGGCAGCTTGTGACTGTCTCGCGCACTCAACCGCAAGACTTCATGGGCTCTTATTCACGCATCCCCGAAGAGAGTTGGATGCAATATTGAATCGCCATCTTCAACTCTTGATGCGTGATGCTGCCACCCTTGAACTCGCTCCTGACAAGCCTGTTTATTTCCTGAAGCAACTCATGCAGTGATTTGCCGCTTGCCACCCATTGCTCAACCGTTGCCTTAAGCCTTTCACTGCGCTGCTGCGGTATTTGTTTAACCATCTCCTCAATGACCTTCAACACTTCCTCGGGTGAGGAAAAGTAGCTCTCCTCAGGCGGGTCGCCGTTAAGAAGCGCAAACCCCTTATCCTCGCTGTAAGTCACAGTTATCTGGTTGGTTGACCCACCAGGAGTTTCGTAAACTAACACGAAGCTTATGACCCTGCCATTCTCACCCTCCCATTCCCTCTCCTCATGGCGGAGGTTGCCATAACCTACCTTGCCACGATAAGGCGAGAGCAGCGTCATTAAGCGCCTTCGGAATTCCTCAAGCCTGTCCGAGTTAGCTTCGTATGACGAAGATGATGAATTGAATGATTGCATTGACACCCCTCCCTACGGCATCAGGGCATTGCATTACACATTCAATTTCATTCATCCTGGCTGTTATGTCGGCTTGATTCCTTATCCGTTGGAAGTAACCCCCTTCGTTCAATCTCCCAAACGCTTATCTGCGCGTCCAGCATCTCAATCCGCCTCAAGTGGGCAAGCAAATCGTCGTGCATCAGACTGCCACGGCGATAAAGCTCATAACACCTCTCCCCAAGCCTGTAAAGCTCATCATGCCTTTTGCTGACGAGCGCAATAATGTGTGCATCCTGCGCCTTCACACCGATAACATTCCACAGCCACCTTGCGGAACTCAAAATCGCATTCCAACTTGATACCACCGCCAGTTTCAACCACTGTTTGAATTGTGCCTTCCATTGCCTAAGCCGTATATCACGCAACAATGCTTTCCTTGTGGGTGAATAGCGCATGAATTATGCACCGCCTCTCTCGCCACGACAAACTGCATCCATAGCTATTCAATCATTCAGAAGACGAGGCAGCAATACCTCTTGCTTGGGCTATGCGCTCACCGACGCCCGCCAAGAAGGGCGTTAGCAGGTCAATGGGGATTGGGACAACGGCAACTGTAGCTTTCTCTGAAGCGATCTCAGAGAGCGTCTGCAAGTAACGCAATTGGAGGGCGTTTGGGTGGCGTCCCATTATCTCAGCAGCCTGTGCCAATTGCTCCGCTGCCTGCAGCTCTCCCTGAGCATTAATGACCTTCGCACGTCTCTCCCTTTCGGCTTCGGCTTGCCTTGCCATTGCCCTCTGCATACCTGCTGGTAACTCAACATCCTTTATCTCAACGGCGATGACCTTAATTCCCCACGGGTCGGTCTGTTCGTCAATGATCTGCTGCAAACGCCTATTTAGCTCCACGCGCCTTGCAAGCAAATCATCAAGCTCACTCTCTCCAAGGACACTTCGCAACCTCGTTTGGGAAAGCTGCTGTGTCGCAGCGACATAATTTTCAACCCTTGTAACAGCCCACGCCGGGTTCATCACTTGAAAGTAAACTACAGCATTGACCTTCACCGGAACATTGTCTCGCGTGATGACATCCTGCTTTGGGACATCCATCACGAAGACACGCAGGTCAATTTTGATCATCCTGTCAATGAACGGTATGATGAGGAACAGCCCAGGACCTTTGACTGCGTGGAACCTGCCAAGCCTCAATATTACGCCCCTCTCCCACTCCTGAACTATCTTAATCGCTTGCGAGAGAAGGACGATAACGAACGCACCAGCCACGAACACAACATGAAATATCAACCGTTCAAATGCTTCCACCTTCCTTCACCTCCAAGATTTGTTGGCGCAATGTCAATCCCAACTCCAACACAACACCGTCGTTGTAGACCGTCTAACCGACTTTAACTCAATTGTGCATCTCTCAAGAGCTGTTAGAAAGGTTTCTCCTTGAGGCATCAGCATTCACTCGGCGCACCCTGAGCAGCAACCCATCAACCGCTACAACTTCAACCCTTTCACCTGCCCTCACATACCCGTTAACGGATTCGGCATTCCAAAACGAACCATCCATTAAGACCGTCCCTCTCGGCGTGAGCGCAGTATGGGCTACTGCAACTCTCCCGATCATGCCCTCTGCACCAACGATGACCTTCTTCATATGAGCACTAATAGCCTTCCAGATGACGAGCGTTATAAACCCGCCAAACAAAGCCACTGTGCTCACGATCACCGACGCGGAAACCCTCAGAGCCACACCCCAAAACTGCGGATTGCGCACATCAATAAGCATATAGCCACCGAGGGCGAGCGATATCAGCCCACCAGCTGTGAGTGCGCCATGACTCACAACAAACAGCTCGGCTACAAAAAATGCCATGCTGAGCAGTATGAGCAACACTCCAACCCAGTTTACAGGGAGAAGCGTTGAGGAGTAAAGGAAGAGGAGAAAGGCTATGGAGCCGATCACCGCCGGAATTATCGCCCCCGGATTGTAAACTTCTATCAGGAAGCAAAATGTCGCAACGAGGAGCAGGATGTAAGCGATGTTCGGATGGCTCAATGTCTCAAGAAACCTTTGCCTCGTCGTCCTTTGGATGTGCTCCACGATTGCGCCCTTCGTGTGGAGCTTCACATTGTTTCTCCCGACCTTTACCTCACGCCCGTCAATTTTCAAAAGCAGGTCATCCAGGTCTTCCGCTATCAAGTCAATCAAACCGAGCTTCAACGCCTCATTAGCTGTAAGGGCTTCGCTATTTCGTATGACGCGCTCAGCCCATTCAAACCTTCGCTTCCTCTCCTCAGCAACCGCCTTTGCCGTGCCCACCAGCGCATTGGTGAGTTTATCAAGCATGATTGCCTCTGCGTCCTTTTGCCTCTTCGCTTCCCCCTCTCCCGATGGTGGGGGGGTTAGCGGTATGGTGACAGGGTGTGCTGCACCAGTTGATGTCGCAGGTGCCATCGCGGCAATATGCCCGGCAATGAGTATGAAAGTCCCAGCGGAGAATGCCCTTGCGCCGCGCGGCGAAACATAAACCACGACCGGGATGGGAGCGTTCAAAAGTTCCTCAATGATGTCCTGTGTTGCCTCAACCATGCCACCGTTAGTTGAGAGTTGAATGACAAGGCATTGAGCTTGTTCGGAGCGTGCTCTCTCAAGTGAGTCACGAATGACATCTACAGTCACTTGAGTGATGACGACATCTTTCAAGTCAAGCACATAAACTTTTGTAGCCCCTTCGGCACACTGCAGCTTCAAAGTGAGGGTCAAAATCAAAAGGGCTGTTTTGAGGATTCCACTTATCAAACTTGCGCCCAAATTAAACCCTTCCTTCAAGGATCGCATGATGCTCTAATCACCTTCGCCAAGCCTTCATCAGCATGGGATGCTCATCCACACAAAGTAGATTGCCTCATTTACGCCATCATGTCAATCACTCACATCAGGGTGCGTCACCACAGGCACTGCATTCATCGCTCCAAATTGATCATGCGCTCAACCGTGCGCTTAAGATATTTCGGCGCACCAATGCATCCCCAAGTGCCGAGGAAAAGCTCGTGTATGTTTTTATTGCTTGGCGAGAGCTTTGCAGCGATTGATCGTATCAACTTCTCCATCCCTGATGGGTGCATCCTCAGCTGCCGTGCTGCCAACCGAGAACGCTTTGATAACTCCGCGAGGACTCCAACCGCATACTCGGCGTTGCTTTTCCTCTCAAGGATGTGCAACAGGAGCATGAGCATCAAAATCGTTGTGCGCATCAATTCCACATCGCCCAGCCACATCGCCGCAAGTTCCTTCTCATTATCTCTACACATTTGACGCCACAGCTCCAAAGCGTCTCTGTGGCATTCGCTCAAAACCGATATGGCAGCCTCCACCCTCTTAGCGCGCTCAAGTGCATCATTGAAGTCCTTCACCAACCCGTGCATGATGTCATGATACTCAGCCAGCGGTTGCATCGCCGACTCAACGCGCTCGTAAATTGAAGCCGCAGCCTCACCATAGCCGCCATACAGCGCCTCAAAATACTCGTTGAGATGCCAGCAGTAGTTTGCGTTCCAAGCCATCTTTGCGAAAGCGTTCAAGTTTAAGCCATACGCCCACCAACTGTATCCGCCGAATGATAAACATGTGATTCGCTTTATGCCGAGCCCTGAGTAAGCCCTCAAGTCCATCCTCACTACCTCAGTCATCGGCATCATGAGGGAGCTAAAAAGAAGGGCATCACCGTAGTATTCAAAGACATAGCCGCGCCCGTCAAATGCCTCAAAGAGCATGCACAATGCATCGTAGTAGCCTTTATTGATTTCGCAGCGTTCGTCATTGATGGCGTGAGCATAGCATCTCTCCCTCGGCGCATAAACGAACCACAGCGGCTCACCCACTTTTGAGAAGGTCGGTATAAGCGTGTCGTGATATGCGAGGTAGCCAACATCGGCTTTTAAGCCGCTTTGGCGAAGCACTGATGAGACAACCTCACAAACGCGCAAGTATTGCTCCTGAGGCGTCATGCGCGAGCATGCATGGCAATAACACCATCCACCCTTGATCAAGTCCTCACCCCACAGGTGAAGGAATGGTGAACCAGTTGATGCCACAAGCTTCGCAGCATTTGATGCCACTATGGAAAGCGCCTCATCGCTTGATGGACAAAGGTTTCCATCGGGTGAGCGCTTTCCGTCCGAGTTCATTCGAAACAATTCCGGGCGAGCGCAAAACAGCTCCCTCGGCAAGAGGCTCGGGATGATATGCCCACCAACTTCGCGCTGAATGCCACGCTCCTTCATCATCGGCAATATGATTCTGAGCACATCATCCGGTTCTACCCTGTGCGGTAGAAAGCTGTTGAGGCGCATTTTGCCAAGCCAATCAATAAACGATGTGACCTCTGAAACATGCAGCTTTAACATTCGCTCATCTCCAAATGGAACATGCTTTGGATCCTCAATGAACCCTCGCACATCAAACGATGGCTCACGGGAGATCGTGCCAAGCACCGGGAGAACGATATCAACCTTTCTCGGTATGCGCTCACATAGCTTTGATGGCAACACCCATCTGCACCCAATGAGCTCAAGCAGTTCATAGACGGCATAAAGCAAGCCGCGCTCACTTGCTGAGCGCAATGTTATTCCCTCACTTCCAATGGTCACCGAATAGGCATCACCGTGCTTTATAGCTTCGCCAGTGTGTGCCTGTGTTTGGGTTAGGCGAAGTGCGATGATGCAGCCCTTAGGTGGCTGAGCCGAGTTGCATATGGGGCGAACATCAAACTTGCTGCCGCATATGCATTCAAGGTATCGGCACAATTCGCTCACAGCAAAAGCGGCTGTAGAATTTACGCCATCGGGGATGCCGATGTAACCGCGTGGTCTGCCAGAAGCAGCTATAATCACCCTCAGATTCCGTCACCTCATCCCGTGCTTTTGAAGTAAGCCCTCAATAAACCGCTTCGCCTCAAGCTTATCACTGTCCTCAAATAGCTCAATGTTGAGTGGACCAAGGAAGCCGACCGATTTCAAGGTCATGATGAATTCATCCCATGGGAGCGTGCCACTTCCGGGTAGGCAATGGCTATCGTGCTGCCCATCATTGTCATGCACATGTATCCCAACGATGAACCGGTGAAGCCTGTGCACATACTCAACGACACCCTCGGCTAAATTCGCATGTCCAGCATCAAGCACCATGCGCAGCATCGGTGAATTAAAGCTCTCAAGCACATGTTGCATCTCCTCCAAGTTGTCACATAGGAAGATGAGCTCACCATCCTGTGGGAGGGGATTCAAGTTCTCAATGGCAAGCACCACCCCGTAACGCTCACAAAGGTTGAGCAAATGCTCTATGCTGCCGCACGCCCTCTCAAGCGCCTCAGAGCGCAACTCCACTAAAGATGGAATGCCAACCGCATACCCCAGATGAACGCATACCCAAAGCGCGCCGATGGATTCGGCAAGCTCCATCAACCTCTCAGCATACTTGAGCATATAAGTCCGAAAGTATGGCAGCGGTTCAGCCAAGTTCAAAGTGTATGGTGCATGCAGGCTTACGCTCACCCCTGTGCTGCAAATCAAGCTCCTGAGGCGCCTAACACGCTCCCCGTGAAATCTCTCCAACCATTGAGGCTTGCTGTATAGGTCAATCTCAACATGCTCAAAGCCGTTCTCAGCAGCCCACATTATGTAACCCTCAACTTCCTTTGGGAATGCCACCATTCCCACTTTCATCACACCCACCCCTATCATGCCGATGCAGCTGCTATGCTCAGATTGCCTGAAGAGCCAGCTGCTGGTATTCAGGCAGCTCACCGAGCACATAGATTGAGCCGGTGACACAAATCATATCGCCCTCTTCAGCCCACCCAATTGCAGCCTCGTATGCTTCCCTGACGCTCTCAAAAGCATATACTGGCTTACCCCATCTCAAAGCCGCTTTTGAAAGCTCGCTCGCTTTCAGTGCCCTCTCGCTTTGAGCCTGCGTTGCAAATACGGCATCGGCGAGCGGGACAAGAGCGCCGAGAATGCCATGCACATCCTTATCGCCCATAACGCCGATGACCAATCCAAGCCTCCCGTAAGAGAATAGCGTCCTGAGCGCCCTGCTAAGGGAAACTGCCGCAGCAGGATTATGAGCTCCATCAGCGACGATAAGCGGGTTGTGCCGAAGGACATCAAGCCTGCCGTAGCACCTCACATTGCCGACGCCAGCGCGCATCCCTTCCTCCGAGATTGACCAGCCCATCTGGCGCAACAGCTCAACAGCCGCAACAACGCATCCCAAGTTAGGGAATTGGAAATCGCCACCAAGTGAGCACTTCAATTCAGGGTAGTCGGATTGCCATGTCTTGTAATCGCCACAGATGCCATCGTATGAAGCCGAGAGCTTCCTCCAGCGCACATCCCTGCCGACCACCTTGAGTGGTATGCTGTGGAGGTAGCAATGAGACTGAATGAAGCTGAGCACGCTGAACTTGTGTTCGGCAGTAACCAACGGGACACCGGGGCGAGTTATCCCGATCTTGTCGCTGGCTATCTCCAGATGCGTCTTGCCGAGTCTATCGGTGTGATCAAGTGAGACGATGGTCAAGATTGAGAGTATCGGAGAGAGCGCGTTCGTGGCATCGTATCTTCCACCAAGCCCGACTTCCATGACAGCGATGTCAACATGTTCATTGGCGAAGTGCTGACATGCCATCAATGTGAGCAGCTCAAACTCAGTCGGGGTATCTAACCCCTCATCCCGCTCAACCATCCTCGCAATCTCCTCAGCATAGCCTGCCAGCCGTTCAAAGTCATCTTCCGAGATGGGCACCCCATCAACCCGTATCCTTTCCCTATAGCTCACCAAATGCGGCGATGTGTATAGACCGACCTTGTAACCGCATTTTGAGAGCACCTTTGCTAACATGTGGCTGACTGAGCCTTTACCATTTGTCCCGCCAACGATCACGGCTTTGAAGCCATCCTGCGGGTTGCGCGCAAGCTCAAGCATCTTCATTATTCGCTCTAAGCCGAGTTTGATCCCGAACCTCAGCCTGCCATGCAAACGCTCTTCCGCGCTTTGGTGCATCAGCTGCACTCACCTCACTTTAATCCCACTCTCGCTTGAGCAGCAAAGCAAAGTTTCTCCTTCCGGAGAATGACCGAAGAGCCGATTCAAACACACGGGGAAAACAACCCCTCAGTTAACTCGGGCAGCTTTCTGGCAAGACCTTGAAACAGCTCAACTTGTGTCGTCATCTTCCGGTCAAAAGGCGCAGCAGGGCAAGCAGCGCAAACCCAAGATATGGAAACAGCAGCATTGGGATGAGCGGAAGCAAACGATGCGTTCGCAAAGGCTCAACATGCTTTCCCTCGCCGGCGTCCACAACTTGCACCTTCCAAGCCCTCATCCTTGTTCTTGCGCTATCCTCATACACCCCCCAGACTTGAACCTGCTCTCCAACACCGGGCGCAATTCCAACTGGCTCACCAACGAGAGTGACCTCAACCTCTCTTCCGGACTTATCCTGCACTCTCATTTTGACGGCTGTGACTTTGGCATCGCCCTTTGAGAGGACATTACCCAACGCCAACCAAGAGAGCGCCGAAACATATGACGCACCCGATGAGCGCCATGAAAGGACCAAGAGAACAATACAGGCTATGCACAGGAGCAAAAAACCACTAATGGCTCGCGGCGCAAATGCAAGTGACAACCCAATTAGCCACGCGAAAATGACAAGCAGCCACATTGGCTCAAACTTTACTTCAGCGGTTTCGTTGACGCTCACACCCTTAACAGTTCCGGCAAGCATCGGCTGCGGTTCAAACAGCTCCCTGTAGGCGATGCGCATCCCGAGCGTAGCCACATTCTTGACGGTTTCAATTGCCCTGCCCTTCACCACTGACGGCTGTCCCTGCATCAATGGCGAGCCGCAATTCTTACAGAACTTGGCATCAAGCCTGTTTGGCGTGCCGCACTTGTGACATAACTTTTGACCGGTGTTCTGGCTCAGGTTTCATCACCTCCCGCAGCCTATGAAAGGCGGCGCGTTTCGTATCTCAACCTCTTCGTAGCGTGCGGCGATGCCTTCCTGTGCTTCTCAATTTCGGAGAGCAACTCGTCAATGTGCTTCGTGTTTGCTCCGGCATTTAACAGGCGCGTTTTTGCAGTGCTGAGCTTGAGTGTGGCTGAAGCTGCATCTCCAGCCCTCAAATCTTGCAGCGCCCTCGTTTGCAACTCCGCAGCGCTGACTAAGGAGACCACACGCATCACTTCCTCATCCGGCTGGGTATGCGTTGCCCCACTCTGATATCGTATCACCACATCCACATTTGAAATGTTGCTCCTTCCACAATCCGTAACGCTGCTGAGCCAGACTTGAGCAATGCGATAAACACCATCTCCCCTCGGCGGGATGAGCAACTCAAGCAGCAAATCACTCACACCGAGTGGCAAATCGCCAACATGGAGTTCAACCTCATGGCTCCCGCTGGAATACATCCGCTCAATCGGCGTGATTGCTGGACGCACCCTGTATGCCTTGCGAACTTCAACGCCCCTTGCAAAGCGCAGCCTGAATGAAGCTTGTCTAAGGGCAACCAACCTTGATTGAGAAAGCTCACCCTCAAGCACATTGGGTATCTGCGATGGATCCGGCACGAAGAACGCCTCGCCGCCGGACATGTCTGCGAGCTTGACCATCAACTCCTCGTTGAAATTCACCCCGACGCCCATCGTAGTTATCCTGATTCCGTCATCTGCCATGCGTCTGCCCACATCAATGCATTGATTTTCATCACGGGCATAGCCATCGCTGATGATAATGACACGGTGCAACTTTGGTTCGCTCAACCTCGGTGCAAGTTGTTCATGCGCCAGCTCCATCGCCTTTGACATCATCGTCTCCTCACCGAGCTGCAACCTCTCAACAGCATCAAGCGCAGAGAGCATCTCCTCACGCATCCTTCCCAAGCGCATCGGCAACACAACTTTTGCCTCGGCGGCGAATGCGACGAGCGCAAATTCGTCGTAGCTTTGAAGGCGTTCAATAATGGAGCGCATGGAGCGCTTGACGAAATCAAATGGGCGAGGCGCATCGCGCAGTTCCGGCGGGAGCATGAAGCCACGGAACTCCCAAACTTGAACGCCATCCCTTTCGGTGCTCCTCACAAGACCCTTTCGGCGAAGCTCATTTAGTTGCTCCTCAGTGAGCATCGGGAGCATCATTGATTCGCTCCTATCAATGATAGCCACGAGTGCCATTGGCACTTCCAATGGAGCGGCATTAGTTGCATCAGCCTTGAGAAGCAAATAGAGCAAGCGCACATTGCCATCTGACGGCACAACGCTGTTGCTCAGCTTGTAAGACAGCGCAATTGAGCCTGTCATAGGCTCACCCCCAACACGCACGGACAAATTCTCACGGTCCTCTGCCATACCTCCCGCGAGCCTTGCGTGCGGTGCGGGCTATTTGCATCAACATCAGAAGCCAGAGGGAGAAAATCAGCATCGGAAGCAGGTTGCCGGTCACGATGAAAGAGCTCAAGCCCCACGCAAATCCGAAGGCAGTGAGCAGGTAGAAAACAAGGACAGTTATGCAGCACCCGAAGCTCCACGCGATGAACAGCCAAATGAGCATCTCAAGGAGTTGAAATAGGCATCCAAGTTGGTCTCCAAATTGCGTCGGGTGTGGCATTGGATTACGCGGCGCTTGCCACCCGCCTCTTCCACGCTTGCCTCGGTGACTCGTTGGCACTCCTCCACCGTATTGATGGCTGCCATATGGCAATGTGCTTCGTTTTGGTTGTGCCACTGCGATGCGAATTGCCTCTCTAAACTCACGCACGCTTGAGTAGCGTTCACTCGGGTGCAGCCTCAGTGCTTTCTCAACAGCGCGTTCAATCGGCTCGGTGACATCTGGGTTGATGCTGCTCATCGGGACGAGCTGCTTGTTGTGTGTCAACCTCTCAATTGCCTCCGGTGGCACAACACCTGTCAGGGCAAAGTAAAATGTGGCTGCAAGTGAATAGACATCGGAGCGCTGGTCAGTGATGCCTTTCCCATACTGCTCAATCGGTGAAAAGCCGGGAGTGACCGCCTGTGCACCGACAGCCGTCTTTTGTCCCGGACGGTAGAATTTGGCAATCCCAAAGTCAACAAGTATTGCCCTGCCATCGGGCTGTATCTTGATGTTGCTCGGTTTTATGTCTCGGTGTATCACCGGTGGTGATTGGCTGTGAAGATACTCAACGGCATCGCACACCTGCCAGAACCACTTCAACGCTTCCTCAAGTTCCTGCGGTCCATTGCGCTCAACGAGTTTGAGCAAGTCTTCTCCGGCGATGTAGTCCATGACGACATACTGCTTTCCGCCGGATGTGAAGAAGTCAAAGACCCTTGGCAGATTCGGGTGCGACAGCGTTGATAGGATTCTCGCTTCGGTCTCAAATTGCCTCTTGCCCTCGTGTGAGGTGTCAAGGTTTTCCTTGATGGCGACCTTCCGCCCATAGAGGGCTATATCTTCGGCAAGATACACGGCGCCCATTCCGCCGCATCCGAGAACCCTGAGCACACGGTAGCGATTGTTAAGCACCGTCAGTGAGCCGAGCAAACCGCGCAGCTGTGCACCGCATTTTGAGCACACGATAGCCCCATCCAAATTGTCAGCACTGCACTCAGGGCACATTTGCATGCTCGTTCAGTTCACCCTCCAAAGTCGGCAGGCATCCTATCACATTCGCAAATCCCTCATCCTATCGCATTCCGGTGTGCGTATACATTGACATTGCCACTCACATTTTGGCGGCAAACCAAAAGCTGTGGCAACTTTAAAGTTGAAGAAGAGCTGCCCTCCGCTCGGAGGGAATTGGGGGCATGTGGCATGTTGGAGCTCCGTCGCATCTTGCTTGCGAAGCCAAGGGGCTTTTGTGCTGGAGTTGTGCGGGCAATTGAGACGGTCAAGAGGGCACTGAGCGAATTCCCGCATCCAGTTTATGTCCACCGACAGATTGTCCACAATAAACATGTCGTTGAGGAGTTGCGCCGAAGTGGTGCTGTGTTTGTCCACTCAGTGGAGGAAGTCCCCGATGGTGCCCTCATCATCTTTAGCGCTCACGGTGTCTCGCCATCCGTCCGAGAGAGGGCAATGCAAAAGAGGTTGAGGGTCATTGATGCCACATGCCCACTCGTCAGCAAGGTGCATGCGGAGGTAAGGAAGTATGCGAAAAAGGGATATTCAATCGTGCTCATAGGGCACAAGGGGCATGATGAGGTTGAAGGAACGGTTGGTGAAGCGCCGGAACAAACTGTGGTTGTGAGTGAGCCGTGCGATGTTGAAAGCATAAACTTGCCCAACCCGGAAAAGGTCGTCTACTTAACCCAAACGACTCTGAGCATTGATGCTGCAAAGGTTGTGGTTGAGGCGCTGCGAAGGCGCTTTCCACACCTTGAAGCGCCGCCATCGTGGGACATCTGCTATGCGACTCAAAACAGGCAGAACGCAGTTAAGCTGTTGGCTCAAATGTGCGACGGCATACTCGTTGTGGGTTCACATAACAGCTCAAATGCACAGAGGCTATGCGAAGTTGCCATAGAAAGCGGCACGATGGCATTCCTCGTTGAGGATGCGGGTGACATTGATGTAGCTCAGCTTGAGGGGTTGAGTGTTATAGGCATCACCGCAAGCGCATCAACGCCGGAGCAAATAGTTATGGGCGTTGTTGAGAGGCTGCGCCAGCTGAGCCAATTTGAAACTCAAGTTGATGAAGTTGAGTTTGCTCATGAGGAGATGCGCTTCCCTTTGCCGGAGCCATTTTCAAACTCACGAGTGTGATTTAAGCGAGCTACCACTGCGCCGGCACGCTATGAGTGTATAGCTCATCGGGCGATTATTTTCCCCTCTGGCGGCACTTTTGGCATATCCCCCGTATCTCAAAGACGCGCTCCACAAACTTAAACCCGTGCTCCTTTATGACTCTGGCTTGAAGGCGCTCAATCTCTGGACATTCAAATTCAATGACGCGCCCGCACTGCATGCAGACGAGGTGGTCATGTGGCTGTCGCATGCATGTGAGTTCATAGTGGCTATGGCGCTCGCCGTAAAGCGCCTTTGAAACGATACCCATGCGTTCAAGCAGTGAAAGCGTGCGATACACAGATGCCCTGCTGATTCCGCGTGCGGCAAGCCTTCTGAAGAGCTCTTTGGCGTCGCTGTGCCGCATGTCGCTGAGTTCTTCAATCACTGCCTTGCGAACCGCAGTAACGCGCATCTTGTGCGTGCGCAACAGCGAATATGCATCTGTGGTCTTCTTACCCTCCATGGCAAATGCAATTATGATGCAAGCTGTGATTCGTTGATAGGGAGAGCAGCCACATGTGGGTTGAACAAGCCCGCACTTCGCGGCTATGATGCTTAAGGTAAAGTCATCACCATCAGGGTTGTGAAGCTTTTGGTAGGTGCAGCGACCATGAGGAAGCTCATGACGGTGGAGCAATGGCTCAATTTCGTTTCCGACGAACATGGCTTCAAGAGCCACATGCAAATGTTCTATGGGAACGATGATGGCATACTGAACGAGCGCCGTTGCGCCTTCAAACTTTTGCTGGAGAGCGCTGCAAGGCTCTTTGGGCACGGAAGGAGAGCCATACTCGCAAGAGCTCCGGGAAGGTTAAACCTGATGGGGCGCCACATTGACCATCGCGGCGGAACAGTTAATCCGATTGCGCTCAGCGCCGAACTCATTGCTGTAGCTGCGCCAAGGGATGATGATGCTATAAACGCACACAATGTTGAGGCTCACAAATACACCGCAAGGCATTTCAGGATTGCCGAGTTGCTCCCGCCGCGCAAGCTTGCAAGCATCTCAGAGTGGGACAGCTGGACTATGGCGCAAGTTGAGGAGCGGCGAAAGATGGGAGAGCCAGCCCATTGGAGTGATTACATCAAGGGCGCTGCGGTCATGCTTCAAGAGCGCTTCCGCTTAAGCGATGGCTCGCTGAGCCCGCCGCTCAAAGGGATGGACATCTTGGTGTATGGTGATGTTCCGCCATCGGGTGGTCTTGCATCTTCATCTGCGCTGTTTATGGTGGCATGCGAAGCCTTGCTTTCGCTCAACGAATGCCGCTTCAAGGACAACGAGGAGTTCGTCAAGCTGTGCGGTTATGGCGAATGGTATGTCGGGACAAGGGGTGGTGCCGGCGACCATGCGGCGATAAAGTGCGCAAAAGCCGGATATGTGTCCCACATAACGACGAACCCATTATCTGTAACCTACAGCCCGTTTCCGGGTGGCTACAAGGTGGTCGTGTTTCACTCGCACGAATTCGCGCACAAGGCTGGCAACGCCCGCGACATCTTCAATCAGCGCGTCGCCTGCTATGAGTTCGGCTTTATGCTCATCTTGGATCGCCATCCTGAATTTCAAGACGCCCTCAAGCAATTCAGCGACATCAATCCTCAGGTTGTTGGAAGCACGGCAGATGTTTATAAGCTTCTCCTTGAGCTGCCACTCAAGGCTTCGCTTTACGACATACTGAGTCAACTTTCTCCAAATTGGCATGAACGGGCATTGAGGATAGCCTCAATGCACACACCACCGAAAGACGGCTACCCAATAAGGGGCGTTTGCCTATTTGGCGTCTCCGAATGCGAGCGCAGCAGGCGCACGGCAAAGTTGTTCTCGGAGGGGCGCATTGATGAATTCGGGCTACTCATCAACATATCGCATGACGGTGACAGGGTTGCAAGGATGGACGATGAGGGGCGAATGAGGAAGTATGCGAGCAAGTGCAGTGATGCACACCTTAAGAGGTTAATCAGGGCATGCAGGACAGAGCCAACCGGAGAGGTTGAGGGCGCGGAGATCTGGCGTCAACCGGGCAGTTACAGGTGCAGCACTCCATCAATTGACTTCATGGTTGATGTTGCGAACAGCGTGGAGGGCGTTTTAGGCGCACAGCTTTGCGGTGCCGGCTTGGGAGGATGCATCATGGCGTTGGTGAGGGAGGAATCCCTCCATAAGCTTCTTGAGGCGATGATTGAGCGCTACTACGAACCGAGGTGTTTAGAACCTCGTTATATCGTTGCGATGCCCGTTTCCGGTTCATGCGCGATAGAGTTGCCGCAGGGGTGAATCAAACAAATGGCGCTGTGCACAATGAAACTCACGCCCATTGAGCTGCCCGAAGAACATTGGAATGCCATAACTTGCCTTTCATCGGTCTCCGAGCAGCTGAATGCGAAGGCTTACATCGTGGGCGGATTTGTCCGTGACCTATTTCTGGGCATCGTTTCGGACGACATTGACATAGCGGTGAGCGCAGACCCGTTCGCATATGGCATCGCGCTTGCTAACGCCCTTGGTGGAAAGTTTGTCCCGCTGCACGAGGAGCCAAAGACGGCAAGGGTGGTAAAGCGCTGCTGTGACAGAGTTTTGCAGGTTGATATGACCGCCATCAGGACGACGCTTGAAGACGACCTATTAAACCGCGACTTCACTGTGAACTCCATGGCAATCCCGGTTGAGACGATAAGGCGAGCTGGGAAGGCAATTGAAGCCGATGTGCAGTTTCCGAAAACCTCACCGTGCTATGACGACCTCATTCACCGCATCATCAGGATGCATAGTGGGCTTGAAGCCAAGTTAATTAACGACGACCCGGTGCGCATGTTGCGGGCTTTTCGGTTCGCCGCCACACTCGGATTCGGAATACACGGTAGCGTGCTCAACGCCATAAAAGCGCATAGCAACCTCATATTGAGATGCTCATGGGAGCGGATACGAGATGAGTTTGCGCTGACGCTTCAGAGCCAAAGTGGCTCCTTCATGATCAGCTTGATGAATGAATGCAATTTGCTTTCAAGCGTGCTGCCGGAGGTTGAGAGTTTAAAGCTTGTTCCTGCGGAAGGCTACCATCACCTTGACGGATTTAGGCACTCGGTTGAGGCACTTAAATTCGTTGAGCTGCTCGTTGGCGGGGAGGATTGGATTGAGGACGAATGGAGGGATATAGGAGCGGCATTATACGATGCGCTGAAACCGTATATTGAGCGCTATTCCCAACCGCTCGTTGAGCGCCGCACCAACCTGTTTGCCCTAAAGATGGCAGTGCTGCTGCATGACATTGGTAAACCGATGACGATGCGCCGCGATGAGAACGGCGACCTGTGCTTCTTCAAGCATGATGCGATTGGTGCTGAACTTGCCGAGCAAATTTGCGCTCGGTTTAAGCTGAGCAAGGCTGAAACACACCTCATCGTTCAAGCTGTGAGAAGGCATATGCAACCGATTTGGCTTGCGAAGGATAAAGCGCCATCGGAGAGGGCTCTAAGGCGCTTTTGGATGAGGGGTGACGAGCGCATCGGAGTGACTGTCATTCTTGTTTCGCTTGCGGACATGCTCGCAACACGCGGTGCTGAAATGACGCCCGAGCAAATGATAGACCATATGAGGGTGCTTCTTGAGCTGATCAGGGTTAATGAGCGCCTTAAAGAAATGCAAGCTTACCCGAAGTTGATCAGCGGGCACGATGTGATGAGACGATATGGCATATCGCAAGGTCCGCTTGTCGGGGAAGCACTACGCATAGTTAAAAGGGCACAAATTGCGGGGAGGGTGAAAACGAGGGAAGATGCCCTCCATCTTCTGGACGAGATCATGCCCCAATTGCTCTCACAACGCAAGCGGTCGGGTTCTTGCCCAAATTAAAGTGACGGCTCACTTGCGCAGCGCCGCGAATGTCTCCGCCACTTCCTTGAGGCGGTTTGGTATGTCAATTTGCTGTGGGCATTTCCCGATGCACTCACCGCATCCGACACAGGCTTCGGCAATTGCTTCACCGAGTGCCCTATACTGCTGTATGGCTAATTCCCTCAACCCATGAACGCGCAGCGTTATCATGGCAGCGAAGTTGCCGGGTATATTCACACCATTTGGGCAGGGCATGCAATAGCTGCAGCCAGTGCAATACAGATTGAGCAGGCGCTCATTCTCCCTCTGCAAACGGTCAATCAACTCAAGCTCCTGCTGTGAGAGTTGTTTTGTATCCGATGCAACAGCTGCATTTTGCTCAAGCTGTTCAAGGCTGTTCATGCCCGACATGGCGGTGCTTACGCCGGGGTTTGAGAGCACGAATCTGAGCGCCAACTCCGGCGTGCTTTTCACCCCGAGCGCCTTTTGATAAATCTCGGATGGATGGATTAGCCTGCCGCCGCCAATTGGTCCCATTATGGCAACACCAATGCCGTTCTTTCGGCAGTAGTCAATCACCGGCTCATTGCGCCTATCAAGCAAGTTGTATTGGATGACGATGGATTCAATGGCGCCATCAGACATCTCAATCATGCGGATGATGTTGTATGGCGTATCGTGCGATGAAAATCCGATGTGCTTTATCAAACCCTCCTCCTTGGCTTTGAGCGCCTCTTGGAGCAAACCGTTTTGAGCCTTCACGAGTATGCGGAATGCGACCATCTGCGTGTCATGGAAGAGACACACATCAATGTAGTCGGTGCCAAGCCTTTCAAGCATTTCCTCAAGGCATCTTCGCCACAGCGATGCTGGCGCCTCATTTCCGGGGATTTGCCACCACTGGTGTCCAACTGGGTTCTTGTCCTGTATGATAACCTTCTCACGGGGCACATGCTTCAGAAACTCGCCCAAAGCACGCTCGCTGTCACCGCCATCATAGAGGTATGCGGTGTCAAAGAAGTTCACGCCAAGCTCATAAGCTCTCAAGAAGAGCGCCACTGACGCATCCCTGTCAACCACTCTTGGATCGTCTTTTAGCTTGGGCAAGCGCATGCACCCGAAGCCCAGCGCAGACACAGTAAGCCCCGTTTGTCCGAGTTTACGATATTGCATCTCCCTTCCCTCCTCTGCAATGGCGCGCAATCTGCATCATCTGCGAGAGGCTTAACGAGCCCTTAATGCAATGTGGATTTACTTCACCATCGCAATGTTGTCACATTAAGTATGACGCAGCGCCGATAAGGCACCCGCATCGTAAGCTTAGATGCGTGTGAATGAGGGCGTGAACACCGCATCAAGGGGGGAGGAAGATGGCACACCTGTGGCAGGGGAGCATACACATTGGGTTGGTGCACTTTATGGCATTCCCGCACGCAGCTCGTGATCCAAATGCCGCTCTTGAGACAATTCGCATCATCGCAAACGATGAATTTTTCCAAGTGGTTGAGCTGACGCACATTGCTGATGCACAGATGCGCAAACAGGTCAGGAAATTGCTTGAAGATGCGCACATGGAAGTTGGCTATGCCGCTCAGCCGATCATACTGTGGAACAACCTCAACCCTAATTCGCCCGATGATGCTGAACGCTTAACAGCGATTGAGGCTCTCAAAAGTGCCGTTGATGAAGCCTATGAACTCGGTGCAGCCATAATGGCTATGCTAAGCGGACCTTACCCAGGCGAACAGGAAAAAGGTAAAGCATTGGACAACCTCGTTGATACAATCGTCACCGTATGCCGATACGCACAGGAAAAAGCACCAAACGATCGCAAGCCGCTCACTATAACGCTTGAATCGTTTGACAGGGATGTTGATAGGAAGCGCCTCATCGGTCCGAGCACAGATGCAGCTGAAGTCGCCGAGAGAGTGAAGGAACAAGTGGACAACTTCGGAATATGCGTTGACTTAAGCCACTTGCCGCTGTTGAATGAGACACCAGAGGATTGCATGGCTGCCCTCGGGGAACACTTGATACATGTTCACGCTGGGAACTGTGTGAAGCAAGTTGGTCATCCGCTGTATGGCGACCAACATCCGCCATTTGGTGTAGCTGGCAGTGAGAATGATGTTGAGGAGCTGCGCATCTTCATTGAGGCGCTAATCTACAGTGGGTATCTCAGGCGCAGCGTCCCGACGAAACTCCCGTGGTTCACATTTGAGATAAAGCCGTTGGAGGGGCAGGACTGGCAGATGGTGCTTGCGGCAACAAAGCGTGTCTTTTATGAAGCGTGGTCAAAAGCGAGCGGCACAACATAAACCACCACGCTAACCACAGGGGTAACTTCGGCTGTGATTTGCTCATCAAACCCATTCAACCCTTAATCCGATGAGCGCTTGCTCGCCAATTATACGCCCTCTTATCTCGCCATCCACAAGTTCGTAAACAGCGAATGGTATAACCCCCTCACGCCAATCGGCGAGCGGCAACAGCGGTATGCGGCACGGGTATGGCGCACGCCGCTTGAGCTTTACTAAGCCCCTGTGCCTGTCAATTTGCAACCCGCATAGCGAAAGCAAATAGCCGATTGAGGTAATGCCACGGGGATAGAAGCAAAGGTTGTTAGCAAAGTGGGTGTCAATGAAGCCCTTGGTGAGCGAGCCAGTGTTCATGAGCTCCTGAAGGGAGAAGTAACGGCTGGAGTTATCGGGCAAGTTCACGCCCAAGTATGAGGCGACGAAGTCACGCCACAAATTTTGTGACACCCAGACATTGGTTAAGTCTGCACTCGTATGCGTGCATCCGTATTCGCTCAGTGACATGACATAGGAATTCACCAAGTCGGTGCTCACCCTCTCCATGTTGATTGGGGGCAACTCACCGCACAAAAGCAAATAGAGCAAACCATTGGCTGTGTAGATTGAGTATGCGTCCCATCCAAGCATCTCACCGCTCAGCTGCTCGCCACTCCACACATCAACAAGCCCATCCATAGTCCTCTCAAGGCAAACTGCGTAATGGTCGCCAAGCCAAGCTTGTTCATCAAGCGTCTTTCGTATGCGTTCAACTATTCCTCGGCATTGAGATGCCCACTCACAATCGCCCAAGCTCTCAGCCATGATTGAAGCCGCATGGCATGCACAAAGCGTTTTAACGGCAAGATAAGTTTGCTCACGGGCATACTGAACAGCTGGGGATGCGTCATCAATCGTATTCGCCACACCGACATTTGGGAAACCATTGCCAGTCGTGTCACTGCGCTCAAAGTATGCAGTCAAGCGCTTGCACAGCTCATGGTGGCGCTCAATGAGCTCATCATTTCCAGTCCAACGCCATAGGCAAAACAGCATCAGGATGAAGTTGGCGTTCTCTTCAACTTGCATTGGGTGTGGGTATCCCTGCTTGCCAACCTCAAGCCCTTGTCCCATGTCATGCGCTATGTAGCTCCCAACCTCGTCACGCATTTCAAAGCACGACCACTCGTTAATAAGCATCTCAAGCAACTCATGCCAGAGCGACAGGTAAACGATGGCACAGTTATACTCCACATCAACCGTGCTGTGGTAATGGCAAGAGCCCTCCCATACGCTAAACCAGTCGCTGCCATCCTCACGCACAACCCACCAAGTGTTCAGCAGGAAGTTTTGGAAGGCGAACTTTATAAGGTCAGCTTGTGACTTGCTCAATGCTGCATCTCCAAACAAGCTCTCAAACAAATCCGTCTTTCGGAGAATTTCGTTCCGATTGGCGCTGGCGAAGTGAGCCAACGAATCAACATCGCTAAAAAGCCAGATGTATTTGAAGGAAGCTGGCTCGCCGAATATGTTCAGCACTGGCTCATCAACATATGCGCACCACAAAACCTCAAATTGCGACCTTGAAGCATCTGTCAAGTCAAACTCAAATTCAATTCCCTCCTCAGAAAGCCTTGCCTCGGGAGAGAGTGGCAGTATGCGCTCTTCACACCTCCATACATCTTCTCCAACATTTCCATTGATTGGGCGATAGCGTTCGCCGCGCCATATCCTCATCGGCACCTCGTATGAAAGTTTGAGCCTGTCAAAAGACGGCTTTATGCGCAATCCATCTCGGCGCAGCTGTAGGAAGACTCTCCCACGCTTTGGTGCTCTCTCCGCTGACGACCAAAAGAGGCGCTCAACGGGAAAGACATTGAGCCTGAAGAAGAAAAAGGGCGCAAGCGATACCCACTCATCCTCCGGGTAGAATGGAGAGATGACCTCCATCTTCAACCCGAGCCCAAGTTGCAGCGAGCGCCCCGTGAAGGACACACCGCACATGCGCAATTCCTGTTCAACCACCTCAAAGTGCTCAAAGCGCTTTGTGAAAGGCAACGCTTTGCACACGCCATCGCTTTCAATCCCAACCGCAAAGTCGGTTGGGAAATCAAGCCACCTGCCGAGTGCCGAGTGAAGGACCTGATGTGCCCATGGGTCAAAGACGAGCGTAAAGCGGGAGCCCAGCCTGCTTACTGGAGCCGCCATAATGTGCATTTAGTCCTCACTCCGTCATTCATCTCGCACCCGATGGATGTGCCTTACGATGACGGGCTTCAAAGTTCGGTAGCAGCGGCAACTCGTGCAATATCCTCTATCCTGACTTTATCAACATTAAACTCACGGAGGTTTTGCGCCAGCTTATCAATCGCCTCATCGTATTCCATTGTGACCTTGCGAGCCCTGCCTATAGGGTTGCATTGCGATACCACATAGTGCTTGACGAATGGATGCGCTATGCCCTTTTCCTTTAGCCTGCGAACTATATCAATGACCAATTTGTCCACTTCCTCCAACCTCTGTGAGCGCTGTTCTCTCACCTCATATGCCTCACGCAACGGCAGGTCAAGGAACCTATCAACCTTCTTCAGCAAGCTCGTGTATGGACCGCCGCTGAACGATTTTGACCTCTCATAGATTAAGCCGAGAGTGGCATAGTATGCTTCCTCAAAATGGAATGCCACATCAACCTCGCGCAGTTCAGGTGTGCTCTCTGAGACTGTTCCCTCAATCAACCCGCGATACATGCGTATGACCTCAAGCGACTTCTCCTTCAAGTTATGCGCCTTCTCCGTATTGAGTGCCAGTATTTGAAAAGCCACCTCAGCCTCTGGCAGGAGGATGGCTGGTATCATCTTTTTTCCGAGGGCTTCAAGCGCTGCACGCCTATGGTTTCCGTTTGGCGTCCAATATTCGCCGTTCGGCGCCCGTATAGCAACGATTGGGTCTAAAAAGCGCCCTACAGTTCTTATCACATCCATGAGGCGTTCAACATGGTTGTCGGATAGGTCACGCTGATATGGAGTTGGCTTCACTTTTTCCATCGGCAACATGACGAAGAGCTGCCACGCATTTGCATATGGCTCTTGATAGATAGCGAGCACCTGCCCGCCATCGCCTTCAACTATCCTCGCAAGCTCTTGAATCTCCTGAGGGATCGTTGTCTTCTGTTCTGCCATAAACGCGTTCACCCCCGCGCTGCAAGCCAGGTTAAATATACTCACTTGGCACGGGCAATCCCACAAATTTTTATTTTAGCTCGGAAATCCGTAGCGCTCAAATGAGCTTCGTAACACCCGGTATTGGGACGGGATAAAGCCCATCACGACCCGGCTTCACGGGCGGCTCCATGTCAAAACTGCACTCCTCGGGCTTGGGTGGATAGTGGAAGTTTGACTTCTCAACCTGTTCCCACGAGATGCGTTGCCCAGTGTAACATGCAATCTGACCCATGATTGAAACGAGCGTTGAACGGACCATGTAATCGTTGACAATGGGTTTCCCAGAGCGTATGGCGCTAAACAGCGCTTTGTGCTCTTCAAGGTATGGATTGCACGGCGGACCTTCGTAACGCCATTTCGTCTCGCCATCAATGCGCATATCCGTCAGATAGCACACGCCCTTCGTGCCAAAGATCTTGCTTGAGACCTCGTTGTAACATCCAACCTGCGTCCTGCAGAAGGCATACACTCGCACACCGTTTGCATATTCATAAACGACTGAATGATGGTCAAACACATTTCCAGCAGCCTCTTCAAACCATGCTGAACGCCCTCCCATGCCATGCGCCCTAACAGGTGCTTGCTCTCTCAATGCCCATGTTGCTCTATCAAGGTTGTGAATGAGCGATTGGACAACATCGTCACCCGATAGCCAACTGAAGTGATACCAATTCATCAACTGGAATTGCAGCTCGTTCATCCATGGCTGGCGGTGCACAACACCGTATGGTGCGCGGAGGAAATTCTCCTCAATCGCAACGATATCGCCGATTGCGCCATCATGCACACGCTGTATGGCTTCACGATATCCATGATGGTATCGGCTCTGCAACCCGGAAACGACGCAGAGCCCCCTCTTCTTGGCTAATTCACAAGCCTCCGAAAGCAGCTTCACACCAGCTGGGTCTATTGCCGGCGGCTTTTCAACAAAGACATGCTTACCGGCTTCAACAGCAGAGTGCACATAAAATGGGTGAAACTTTGAAGCGCACGCAATTAGGACAACATCGCTGCACTCAATCACATGCTTATATGCATCAAAGCCAACAAAACAATGGTCGTTATCAACGAGCACTTGCTTTGGATTGCGCTCCTTCAGAAGCTGCATCTTCTCTCGCACTCGGCTCTCAAACAGGTCAGCAAGCGCAACTATGCGCACGCCACTATCTGCAGCCATGGCATCAACGGCAGCACCCGCTCCCCTCCCACCACAGCCTATGACACCAACGCGTATGACATCGCTCCCGGCAACATACACGCCAGCGCTGCTTACATTCAAAACCCCAAGCACAATAGCCGGCGCAGCCACGGATGACTTGATGAAATCACGCCGAGATTGCGCCGAAAAGCTCTTGACCGTCTTATAATCGTCCACGCTCCATCACCTACCAAACGGATACTTAACGCCCTTGCACAGCCGGATAAGTGCACAAGTTTGTCAGCAGCACTGAGAATATGCGCGTGGCTTTATCTCGGACATCGCTTGGCGGATCTGTGAGGTTCAAAGTGTCAATGAGCAGGATGCCATTCCCAATCTGCACCTTAGCCAATGCACACGGTTGCGTGAGTGCCTTCGCTTCATCACCACCTGTAAGCTCAATGACGCTGTCAGCTGGATCGCCGATTAATCCGCTGCCGCGCCCCTCCCAATCAGCATACCAGCAATCCTCACGATACCAAAACAGGTCTGAGTTGCTGATGCTGGAAAGCAGCTCGTCATCGCCCACCTTCACAACTCTCCCATTGAGCTTCTGCTTCCTCAATCCGACAATATGCGGAGCTACTTGGCGTAGTAACTCAACCGATTGCGGTTGGCGTATCCAGACGATGCCGCCACGGCTGATGAAAGAGCGCAACTCATCCAACCGCCCCTTGCACAGCTCAAGCGCACCGCCATCAATCACGAGCACTTCATAGGCATCAAATTTGGTAGTGCCAAGGTGCTGCGTCAAATCATCAAACGCGATGCCGACTTCCTTCATCACCCTCAGCATCGGTGAACCTTGCACCGAGATAACACCGATGCGCCTCTTTCGGAGCGGCTTAAATGAAGCAGCATATGAGAGCAAGTTGGAGATTAGATTTTGAGCCACTGGCTCAACCCGGATCTTTGCAGTCACATCAAGTTGGCACATTACCAGCACACCATTTCCGTGCAGCAATTCAACAAGCGGCGTCCAACGCAAACCACCCCTACCGCCACACTCAACCAATATTCGGAACGCACCTTGTGATGGCTTTACAAACAATGAGCGCGCAACGATGTGGTCGCCACGCCACCACTTAAAGTCATCCGGATGCATCCCCTTAAGCAGCGGATGTGATGCACATCTGATGTAAGCCATAGTGGCAGCTCTGCGTTCGTCCAAGCGCAATTGTATCGGCAGCCACGCAGGTTGCGATGTCTGTTCAAAGAAAAACGCGATCCCGCCGTCGTGGACGAACTTGAGCAGGGCATTTACACCGAGTTTGAATGTGCTTGTTTCAGCCGCGCCTTTACCGATGAGGAGCAAGTCAAACAGCTGGCGCATGTCGCCATCCAAGCTGCTCAGCACTTTAGGGCGCAAGCCAACCTCGGTGAGAGCTCTGGCTGTCTCGCCAACTGGGTCAAACAGGGCGACTCGCAAGCCATTAATAGCTTGCAACCGTGCTCTCGGAAAGACCCAGAGTTTGTGCTCCTCATCAAATGCAACCTGCGCTCCATCCTGTATGGTCAGCCTCAGCGATGCAGCGGTTCGCGCATTCACATTCGGCATTCGCCACGAAAACTTGACGAGGCGCATCTCGCCCGCATCCATATCCAAGTTGAATGTCCGCCGCGCCACTGTGGCATTGCCGACTCTGACTGAAGCAGTCAGAATGAGTTTGCGCCTGTGCAAGGTATCGTTATGGACAGCGATGTCCCGTTCTACGATCTCGCCCGAGAGGAATGTCCTGTCGTATCGGTCAAGTGTGGCTGCAATCGGCTTGAGGCATTCAATGCTATAGCGCAAATCATCCACCCAAGGATTAAGCCCTGCAACGCCCGAACGCCTTGTGCCATCGCACAGCATCCTGACGCCAATCCTATGCGCCTCCCTTTCGGCTTCTCGGCTCTCATACACCGCATCTCCAAGGAAGATGGAAACGCCGCCCGGCGGACGGCTGTATGGATAATAGCAGAACTCGCCAATGATTAGCGGTTTGTCGCGCTTCCAGATGAGCTCACGCGGCCACCTGTCATTTCCCTCTTTGCCGAGCCAGTAGGCATCGTTCGGGAAAAGGTTGTGATCGTGGCAACCGAACTCCCTCGGATAGTGAATGTTAATCGTTAGCGCACGCCCATTTACATCGCCATCACCCTCAAATTCAATTGGTCTCGTCGGGTCAAGCTCCATTATGAGTTTGCCGAGTTCGTAGATGCGCTCATCTGTGCCCTTAACTCGCATACCACCACAGTGAAGTATCTCATTTTCAACGCTCCAAATCAGCAATGATGGGTGATTGCGGGAGCGCATCACCATACCAGTTATGTGCTCCCTTAAATTTCGCCAAAGGCGCTCATCGCCAAGGGCATAAACATTTGCAGCGCAGTAAAATGCCGATTCGTCCTTGACGCACATGCCAACCTCGTCAGCTATCTCATAGAAGTGCCTTTGGCGCGGTTGCATATGAAAGCGAACGAGCGTGAAGTTGGCTTTCAAACGCTCAAGATAATATCGCCGTATCTCCTCACGCGTTGCAGCAATCGGAGGGCAACCTAAACCGCGCAGCTTGAACACGCGCCCATTGAGACGGTAATTGATTCCGTCAATCCAAACCTCTCGGAAGCCGAAGCGCAGGTTAAGCTCATCAATCCTTCGCCCGTCCTTGAACAGCTGAAGTGCCATGCGATAAAGATATGGCTCGTGTGGAAACCATAACTTGAAAGCTTTGCTCGCACTCTTACCAGCACTATCAACCTCAAGCGGCACAGGCAAACTGCATTCAACCTCAACGCTGCCGTGCCCCGGAACTGTTACCAATCTTCTTGGCAGCGAGAGCATTCTGATATCGCCATCGTATACATCGCCAATCAGCTCAACCGTTGTGGCGTTGTCCGTGTCGTTACGCAACCTAACTTTGACCGTCAAAGCCCTATTGCGCACGGATGTGATGATAAACCCATCGGCAATGTGCAGGGCATCTCTGGCATACACGAACACATCGTCCCATATGCCACGCCTTGCATGCGGGCGACTGCCGTATGGTATTAACATTGAATCCTTGGGCATCTTTTCGGGGTCATCCGGCGGCACGATGCCCTCAACCAACCCGGCAATCCAATCAGTCACGCCAACGAGCAATTCATTCTCCGCGCCCGGGCGGGCAACCTCAGTTATGTCAAACTCAAATGGTTCAAAGCCGCCCAAATGCTCACCAACCATCTTGCCGTTCACATAGACCACAGCATGATGCGCTACAGCCTCAAAGCGCAAAATGATGCGCTTGTTTGAAAACTCACTCGGAAGCTCAAATGTCCTCCTAAACCATGCCCTGTGGTTTTTCCCGCTCCAACCGCCCCAGCTAAGCATTGGGACTTTAATGGGTTGCCATTTGCCAGATGGCGGGAAAAGGAGCTTATCATCCGATGGGAGCGTCATCTCCCAATCCCCGGAAAGGACTATTGTCGGGCGCATGCCAACGGTCATGTCGCTCAAGATGTGAAAGAAACACTCATCTCGCTCATTGCCCTCCGCCATTTCAACTTGCACTCGGTAGTCCTTGCTATCGCCACCATCAAAGCGAAACGACAATTCCTTCCGTTCTCCCGGCTGGACGAAGCTCTCAAGCGAATGATGGAAGCGCTTCCTCAGGAAGTGGTCAATTACGCTTACGCTCAACTTCGGCTTATGTTGCCTTCCATCCTTGCACACCAACCACATGGTCAATGTCATCGTTTTGCTGCCCACCTTGCCGGCTATGCGCACGCCTTCCACTGCCATGCGGTCACTCAACTTCACCACCCTCACCCCTAACGGTCCTCTGGCTAATCCACCGCCCATAGCGCCATCATAAATTCGGATCGCAATCAAGTTTTGCCCACCGTAGTTTATGAGCCTTGCCGGGATGATGTAGCTGCGCGGGATGTAGCATCCCTTCCCCTCTCCAACCTTCACGCCATTGATGTAAACCCAATCGTCATCATCCACGCCACCGTGTTCAAAGAGCAATTCGCGCCCCTTCAGCTCTTTCGGGACGAAGAACCATTTGCGATACCATCCATAGCCATCATAGTCGGCGTAACCTTGACCATCCCACAAAGCCGGTGCGTGTAGTGTCTCCCACTTTGAGTCATCAAACTGCGGCAATGCATATCGCTCATCATCGCCGGCTTTGAATTTCCACTCGCCACTCAGGTCAACCCGCCAAAGCTTACCGCTTACATTGCTGTCCGAGTTTGAGCAATCCACATTTGATGAGAAAACCATAAGCGCCACCACAAGCATGCACCAAAACATTAAGCCATTGTGATCGCGTCCAAAAGCCATACCGAATCACCACCCACCTTCTCATCTCGCCCGTCGGTCTCATATCTTTGAAGTCACTTTAGCTTTGTTGCGCCATCAGATTGAGGAAAGTATCTCCTCAACCATTTTGAGCGTCTCATCAATTTCGCTCGGGCGCTCAAAGCCGATTATGAATGCGTCCACGCAACGCTGTGTCAGCACGAAATGTAGGCTCGCCCAGCGTTGTTCCTTCGTCTTGAAAGTGCCCTCACCGAAGATCTTCATCCCGACAACTCCCTTGCCTGCAGAGCGCATCTTGCGCAACAGGTCGGCTATATCTTCAGGCTTGCCATCCATGTGACTTCCCATGTGGTTTATGCGGGCAAGTTGCACATCAACCCAATTGGAGGCAAGCGATGCCTTAAGCGCATCAACGCTGTGTGAGGATGTTCCATGCGCTTTGATAATGCCCCTCTCCTTCGCTTCCGAGAGTTGGTCACGCATCTGCTTCAATTGGTCAAGCCAATTGCCATCGGTGGTGCAATGCAAAAGCACGATGTCAATGTAATCCGTATCAAGCTCCCTCCGAAAACGCTCAAGCGCCTCCGCAGCATCTGTGACATGCTCCGGTAAGCCCTCCCTTCGGAACCAAATCTTTGACTGGATAACGATGCTCTCTCTCGGTATGCCCTTAATTGCATCGCGCAAGAATGTGTGCGTCCCATACAGGTCTGCCACATCAAAAAACCTGATGCCCCTATCGTATGCGTGCCTGATCAACTTGATAAACGCTTCTTTCCCCATGCGCGTGTGGTTTGATTGGCGCATCCAACCGCGCATCCCGGTGCCTATGCCAACGAGTGTCGCTTTAATCCCGGTTTTCCCGATGGGCACAAGTTGAGTTGGCGAGCTCAATTTCTCCTCACCACCTTCAATGGTGCTCAAAGCCTTCCCACTGAGGCATGCAGCCATACCGATCAGAAAGCTCCTTCTGTCCATCATTATCACCCCCAACAGTTGCCCATCAAAGCCCAAGCTGCTCTGCAATGCCTTGCATTGCAGTCAACACATTGGCGATATGTTCCTCAAGTGGCACGCCAAGCTCATTTGCACCATCAATGATTGCCTGCCTGTCAATCTTCCTCGCAAACGACTTGTCCTTCATTTTGCGCAGCACAGAATCCACCCTCACTTCCGAAAGTTTCTTATTCGGCATGACGAGCGCTGTAGCCACAAGCAAGCCCGTAAGCTCATCACAAGCATAGAGCGCTTTTGCCATAAGTGAGTTGCGTGCAACGCCAGTCCAATTTGCATGTCCAAGTATTGCCTCAACGACTTCCTCCGGAACGCCACTCTGGCGCAAGAACTGAGCGCCAACACGCGGGTGCTCTGTTGCCTCAGGATGGCGTTCATAGTCAATGTCGTGGAGCAACCCAGCAAGCCCCCACATCTCCTCATCCTCACCGTAGATGCGCGCATAATGGCGCATTGCAGCCTCAACGGCAAGCAAATGCTTGCGCAGGTGTTCATTACTCACCCACTCACAAACCCACTGCCATGCCTGTTCCCTTGTGACCACGACTTTCACCCCCTTTGAGCAGCTGCATAGAATTTTGGCTCATCGCGCTCATGTAGTGGCATAGGGTGGCTTTCCACTTTGCAGTGGTGCCAATAGTGCACGGGTGGCAAGTTACTAAGTTCCTTGAATGTAGAAGGCGTTGTAATGCATAGTGCCAATGCGATGGCACTCTGGAAGTGAAAGAACAAACTTGGTTGAGGATGGCAGGTGGAGTCAAATCCGCAAGGTGCGTTATACTGTGTAACGGATTGCTGAGCGAGGCAATGCTTAACAGCAAGCGACTTTGTGGTGCAATCAAAAGGCGGCTGTGATTGGACATTGAAAACCGAACGGTGCGATGGAGAGGAGAGCGAGAGGCGAGCAATGGCGTTAGCCTTTTGAGCCATCTTGGAGTTTAGAAACATCACTGAGCTCGCTCATGGTCAGCGAGCTGCTAAAGAGTTTGATAATGGCTCAAGGCAAAGGCTGGCGGTGTGGGTAAGGCATGCAAGTTGGGTGGGTCAAGTTGACGCTTGACTAACATCCTCAATGGCGAAGTGGTAAGCAAGCATGCCCAATCTACCCCACAGCTTAGGATAACCCCACAGAGAACTGCGGCTGATGCCGACTACGCCTCCAACGGCACATGCTATTGAATGCGTTTATGCCATTGTGTGTCTTTCTGTCCATTGCCATTGATGGAAGGTGGTTTGGTTGAGCATTTCAATAGTAACTTGGCGCTGTCGAGGTGTAGACAAAAGATGAGAGGGTATGTGCCATTCTTCATTCCGATCCTTCTTGTCCTTTTCTCCCTCAACGGCTTGACAAGTTCTCAACTCCATCTCATCTACTCTATCTACTCTCCCGGCTACTTGGGGTTACTCAAAAGAGCGGATTGGAAGGAGGCAACCATTGACTACTTGTCAAGATTGTGGAGTCAGATAAAAGACGATCCCAACCCTGCGCTCCTTTTAGCCTTTGAGGAGGAAGGGGCTCCCGGCGTCAAAAAGGGTGGGAGCTCTTCTGAGCAGATAGTGGAAATAGCCAAGGGGTGTGAGGAAAGGGGTATCAACTTCTTCCTTCAAATCGCTGGACCTACTCCCCCATTGATCACCCTCTCAACTTGTGAGAAAGTTTTCAAGATTGCTCCCCGCACTTGCAAGGGGGTTTATCTGAGTGAACCCCTCAACGCTGGTCACGGATGGAATTACCTCAACGACCTAATTTCCTTTCGCAACCTTTGCAGAGAATACAAGCGGAAGATGGTTTGGGCTGAGCACTCCCGCGATGGGACGAAAGGGATGGGTTGGTGGGGCTTTAGCATGGTGGACACTGATGGATGGGCGAAACTTTTCAACAAGGATTACTCGGATGTCATAGTTCCCCTTCACGAGACAAATGACCCAAGGGCTGAAACTCTCAACTTAGGCGCCTGCCTTGGGATGTGGTTGGGAGGCTTAGCGAAGGAGTGGGGCTTCTCCGCACAGGATTGGTGGTGGCGTGATGCAGGATATGGTCCAATACAAACTTGTCCTCCCGATGTGATCTTCCGAATGTGTCTTCAAGCTGCCAGCTTGGGAGCAACTTACATCCAATTTGAACACATGCAGATGATTTGGGAATGGGGAACTTGGTCTCTCGCTCCAATCTACAAGAAAGGGATAAAGCCCTTCATAGAACTTTACAGGAGCGGGAAGATAAGGATACCTTCTCGGGACGAAATCCTTTCCTTCTCCCCCATAGCCATCAAACTTCTCAATCAGAAAGGCTTAGCGCTTTTTGAATCTGCCCCTTGGCTCAAAGAAACACCCGAATCCTACATCCCCCGCTACTTCTATAACGAGAGGATATACCAAGATGGCTTGATCCCTGAGACCCCCTACGGAATTCTCGTCCTCTTTCCCACAAACGCTTCAGTCCCTCGGGGTAGGTTTAGCCATGTTTTGGAGAGCGACGGTTCGCAGATATACTACGAGGGGAAATCCTACTCTCATCCCGAGAGCAGAAGCCTCATCCTATCCCTTGCCGAGAAGAGCCCTTTGCCTCTCAAAGTGGGGAAGGCATATGGTGTGTTGACGAGGGTAAGCAGGGGAAAATTCCTTCTATGGCTGATAAACTCTGTGGAGAAAGAGCCTCCAAAGGTGGAAATTTCTTTGCGCCTTTTCCTCGGCTACAAGGAGTATTCCCTTTACGACAGAGAAACGGGGGAGATGATAGGGAAGGCGAAGGACGGAGAGAATGTGAAGATTCCCCTTGCCACTTACAGGTTGATAGAGGTTCATGTGAGGTAAGCGGTTTTTGATAAACAAGACCCGTCAAAAACCTTTGAACTCTTGGTTGGGAGGAGAGAGGTGATGGAGGTAAGGGTGGTTAAACAGACTGTTGCCTTGCTAACCCTGTTGTGCATCTGCTTGGCTGGGGTATTGGGTTAGTATTTAAGCATCAAGCTCATCACGAGAGCATGGAGGTGATGGTGGTCTGTAGTTTTCCCTTCTTCTTGCGGTAGTGAAAGAGCACAAAAGGAGGCGATGTGAGATGAGTCGGAAGCGGAGAGTTGTTGTATGGGAGCGTGGGTTAATACTCCTCGCAGCATTAGGGCTTGTCGGAGCGGTTTTCTTTTCAGGTTGTGGTGGGGGAGGTCCAGCACCACAAGTCGGTCCGCTCACCGATGCTTCAGGGCGCGCCGTTCGTGACACTAACAACAATGGCGTCCCCGATTTGCCCCTTGATGCCCGCCCAACAGTGTTTAGTTCTTTCTCCGGTTTCACGCCAGGGCAACTTGTGGAGATTCAAGTCTTGCGTAACGGTGTCCCTCTTACTGACCCAACGACTGGAGAACCTATCATCTTCCAGTTAACCGCTGACCGGAGTGGAAATATCCCACCTATCCCTCTTTGGGACATCGGCGTTGATCCCCGAACTGGTCAACCGATAGATGCCAGCGGAACTTACGAATTCCGAGCCGTTGGGTCAACTGGGCGCTTGCTTGCTGCCCTTTTGCGGTTTGAAATTCTGTCGTCACGCCTTCACTCACCACGGAGCCGACAAGCGGGGCAAGGATTTGTCAACATCTTGGCGGGCAATCCACCCCACTATCCGATGGGGTCAGTCCTTGTAGGTGAACCAGTTCTGGTTGAGGGCTTTGGTTTCCCTGCCAATCAGCAAGTTAAGCTGTTCGTCGTCAGAGACAAAGACAACTGGCAGAATGGAGACCAACTGACAGATGAAAGTGGCGGGGCGGAAACTGTCACAACCGACGCTAATGGCAATCTGCCACGAACGACGGTTTGGGCGTCAGCGCAAAGGTTAGGAACAAGGCAGACTGATGGCGACTTTGATGTCGTCGTGGATGTCAATGGCAACGGTAAATTTGACGCTGGCACCGATGTCGTAAACGGCTTCATTGGCACTGGCTTCACCGTTCAATCGGCATCAAGAGGCAGGCAAGTGCAACATTTAAGGGTAGAGTTAGCCTCTGACCAGCAGGGGATATTCAAAGACCAGTTTAATGATAACGAGACCGTCACTGTCTGGGTTAACCCTCCTTGGCGTCCCCTGGCACCTTGCCAAATGGTTCGCAAATACATCGTCTTGCACAAGGACAATTGGCAGAATGGCGACCCTCTCGTTGATGTAACGGGGCGACCCGAACAGGACATATTGCGGTATGCCTGCGGGAACCAGTATCTCTATCCCGTGTGGATACCACCTTTGGTTCCAGGCAGGTATGATGTCATCATTGACATGGATCAAGACGGCAAATACACCTTAGGCACTGACTACATTGACGCTTTTGACCAGACCCCTCAAGGAGCCGCCGGCTTTGTCGTCACGGGCACTTTCCAACTTCGCCTTGCCCTCAGTGCTATTCCGCCCGCCATCAACGCCGGCGAGCGGGCAACTATCCTTGCCCAAGTTCAAACAGATGCTGGGCAATTCATAAGAGGCGCAACGGTCAAATTCAGCATTACCGCTGGTCAAGGCGGACAGTTAAGCGCTGGCTCAGCAGTGACTGACCAAAACGGCATTGCAATGGTCACACTGACGGCGACACAACCTAACACCGATATCACCATCCACGCTGAAACAACTTATGAAGCTGAAACAACTTATGAATCAGCCCAAGCGGATGTGACCGTTCATGTCCGTGCGCCGGGCGAATTGGGATTGACTATTCGTCAACGATAGAAGACATCCTATGTAGGGCGCAGGCTCTGTCTTGCGCCGAAAGAAGTCGGCATGGGGCAGAGCCCATGCCCTACATTGGTGGTGAAAAACGGCGTCCTATGCCGAAAAAACTCAGGAGGTGAAGAGAGATGAAAAGGCGAACCCTTTGGGTGATTGGAATTAGCCTGACGGTCGTGGCAGCAATGGCGTTCATCATCGCTGGGTGTGGCGGTAGCAAAGCGCCCAGCGCTAAAAGTAGTAGCAACATCGGAAGCAATCGCACAGGAGAAATAGTGCTGACGATTGATTGGAGCAAATCCCGTGTCATACCGCCCTCAGCGGTGAAGGTAGATGTTACCATTACAGGCGATGGGTTAGTAAACCCCATCCGAGATTCCATCCCTCGACCCCAAAATCAAACTGTCGTAACGAAGGTCTATCCTAACCTACCTGTTGGTTTCAAGCGTGTCACTGCGGAAGCAAAAGACAACAACAACCAGACAGTGGCTGCAGGCAGCGGGACAGCGACCCTTGCCGAAGGTCAGCGAACCAACTTGGAGATTGTGATGTCGGGAATCACTACAGGGACGGTTGTGGTCCGGACTTACCGAGGCAGGCAACAGGCTCCACCTGACTTTATCGCTTTCCAAGATGGAGACGGTCCTTGGCAACGAATTGAAACGACCATTGCGCCTCAATACACTCTCACCATTCGTGCCCCCAATGGCAGATATGGATTGGCGGTTGTGTTTGTCAGACCATCTGGGCCTGATGGGATGACCGAAGTGGAAGTCAACATCATCCACGCCACCGTCAACGAACTTTCGCAAATCAACTTGGTTAGTGAAGAAGCGCCTTCCGCTAACACCGTCACTGTCTCGGGAACGATCGGTGGTCTTGAAGGTGCTGGAGCAGTGGTCTATATGGGTAACTCATATGCTTCTGTCTTTCCCCCTTCCAACACCTACTCATTGCAAGTCCCACCTGGCACCTATGACTTGATTGCACTTAGGTTCCCAGGGGGGCCTACTCCAAACAAGGGGCTCATCCAGCACGATGTTGTCATATCAGGGAACACAACCATCAACATTGACTTCAACAGCTCTGAAGCCTTTGTGCCTGAAACCCATAATGCTGTCATTAATGGCGTTTCATCAGGAGAACTGGCTGGCGGTGAGGTGTCCTTCATAAGCCACAACGGAACCAGAGCCTGGACTGGTGGTGGATTTGAAGTCCCCCCTCCAACCATCCAGTTCCCCTTTGCTGCCGTTCCAACTGCCAAGCAGTTTGGAAATGATATCCATAACCTATCCGCAACAGCTGAGACTGGCACCACCACTCGGCTAATTGAGCGCTACTTCAAAGCGCCGACCAATCTTTCTGTCACTTTACCTTCTCCCTTTGGCAACGCTTCTGTGAGGGTAGCAGCGACGACACCTTATACCCGCTTCACTGCGAGTTGGGATGCCTATTCAGGAGCGCAAGCCTATTTTGCCCAATTCGGAGAGGGTGGTGGGATAGACCTTCGCCAACGCTTGGTCAGTAACCCACAACTTTCACGACCGAAAAAGCGCTCCCGACAAGCAATTCAGGCATTTTCTCGCTCCTGGTTTGTCGGCTTGAGCGCCGGTTGGCTTGGCGGGCAAACAAGTTACACTTTGCCTGACCTAAGCGGCTTAAGTGGCTGGAACAACAGTTGGGGCATTCCAGCCGGCAGTCAAGTCCCTTGGGAAGTCGGTGCTGTTGTGACTAACCGAACTATCCAAGATTTCCTAAACGCTGAATTGACGCCCGTTGATGGTCTTGAGGCTCGCATCGCCGGCAAGAGGGGCACCGTTACCCCTTAAAGCCGTCGGTAGTTTTCCCTTTGCAAGCGGCATGGGCATCTTGCCCATGAAATTTCTCGTGGGCGGGATGCCCATGCCATGTTGCTATCCACGCTCAGTTAATCCGCGTAGGCATAGCTGACACGGAAAGCAGCGTTCAAAGCCCACTCTGAGCCCTTATTCAACACAGCGGCACCCTTTAAGGGGTCGTGGTGGGCAAAATGCCTGTCACATATCATATGGCGGCTTATCACTCACTGAGGTTTTCGTGCCCATAATGATGCGGGCATCGTAATGGGTGTGCATTGACCCGCTGACCAAGTCAAGAGCGACGGTGACAACCAACTGGTGACGAGCCTGCTCATAAGCTCACTTTAAGTTCAGCGTGGCTTCCTCTCCTTTTGATTTCCTTCCCAGACGGGGTTACAATGATAGCGGCATCAAAGCAAGATAGCTATGGCGCAAAACGCGGTGAGTTTAAAACTCCACGCGCTGCAGTGAGGTGATGGCTCATGGTGGAAGGTGGCATGTCAAAGCTCTCAAGGCGAGAGTTCATCGGAGTCGGCGCGCTCTTTTTGACCACACGCTCCACTTCACTATTCGGCGCAAATGAAAAGGTAGTTCTTGGCTTCATCGGCGTTGGTGGCATGGGACAAGGACTCATGAGGGTTGCAATGGCTAACCCGGATGTAGTCGTAGCGGCAGTTTGCGATGTAAAGGACGATAGGCTCGCAGCAGCCGTCAAAATGACCGACGGGAAGGCGACCCCATACAAAGACTTCAGGCAGCTGCTTGACCGAAAGGACATTGACGCCGTCTTTATAGCCACACCAGACCACTGGCATTCTATCCAAACAATTGCAGCATGCGAGGCGGGAAAAGATGTGTATGTTGAAAAGCCACTGAGCCATAACATAGCCGAAGGGAGAGCAGCAGTGAATGCGGCAAAGCGCTTCAACCGAATTACGCAACACGGCACACAACAGTTGAGCGGTGCCCATTACGCTGCAGCAAGGGATTTGATACGCAAAGGCGCCATCGGGAAAATAACGAGGGTGCGTGTCTGGAATGCGTGGAACGAAACACCTTTCGGCATCGGCAACCCACCGGATGAAGACACGCCAGCAGGCGTTGATTGGGATATGTGGCTTGGGCCGGCCCCATACCGAAAGTTCAACCGAAATAGGTGCAATGCGCCCGGCTATTGGTTCTTTTGGGATTACTCCGGTGGGTTCATGCTCGCATGGACAATTCATCACATTGATACAGTTCACTGGATACTTGGCGTGACTGCCCCAAGGGCAGTCATGTCGGTCGGCGGCAAGTATGCGCTCCAAGATAACAGGGAAACGCCGGACACGCAGGATGCTTTCCTTGACTACGGCGACTTTTATGTGCAAGCATCCGTCTACCATACAAGCGCACGCCCGATTGAGGGGAGAGGATACGGGATAGCCTTTTACGGCACTAATGGGACGCTCGTGTTAACTCGGGAGGGATTTGAACTGATACCGGAGCCGGGCAGGGCAGAACCTGTAAAAAGCGGCGGCTCTCCGCTACATCCACCACATGTGCGCAACTTCCTTGACTGCGTTAAGAGCCGCCAGCAAACAGTAGCGCCAATTGAGTGGGGACATCTCTCAACCAGTGCCCTGCACCTTGTGAACATAGCGTTTAAGCTTGGGAGAGTCATCCGTTGGGATAGCAAAAACGAGCTAATAATTGGTGACGAGGAAGCCAACAAACACATCTGCCGAACTTACAGGAAGCCATGGGGTGAATATGTTGAGCGCTACCTCGCGCCGCAGCATCGCCCTTATTTTCGGATGGAGTGACATTGAAGCCGATGCAACTCTCATTGCACCGCAGCGAATTGAAACAAGCAGTGGGTAACCAATCTCAAATCACATGCAATGTTTTGAACCGCCAAAATGCGAAGGCACATAACTTCAGTGGCGGCTTTAAGGGTGATTGAATGTGCATGCCGCTTTCGTCCTGCCGAGCATTGGGAAGGCAACGGTTTACGCCTCTACCATATTGCTCATCGTTAGCGCAATTGCAAGCGCGCTGCAAAGCCTCAAAGCAACTAACGCAACTGGTGTGCGATGGCTGGCACATATCAGCATGGTGCTGTCATTTCTCTGTGCGACCATTGCCTCAGCCATCCTTATGGTGCTGCTTTGCGACCTGCGCTTTGAAGTTGCCTATGTGGCTGCACACACCTCCAGAGATTTGCCATTGCAATATCGCATGAGCGCTTTTTGGGCTGGTCAGGAAGGTTCAATGTTGCTATGGGCATGGTTCGGATTGCTCATCGGGGTCATTTTCATTAGAGCATCCAATTCGCTCGGCAAAGGCGCGCCATGCGCGGTGGCGCTACTTTCGTTCGCACAGCTGTTTCTGCTTGTGGCACTGGCTTGCAAAAGCCCATTTGAAGTGCTCCCACAAAGACCCATTGATGGTCACGGGCTTAACCCACTGCTGCGCAACTTTTGGATGACAATTCATCCGCCGCTAATGTTCCTTGGTTACGCGCTCACATCCGCACCATATGCGCTCTCGTTCCTGCTCCTGCGCGAGCCGGAAGATTTTGAGGCGCTCAATCTCGCGCATCGGTGGACAATGCTTGCGTGGCTCATAATCGGTGCAAGCATAATCGCCGGCGCATACTGGAGCTATGAAGTTCTCGGATGGGGTGGCTATTGGGGTTGGGACCCGGTTGAGAACGCATCGCTTGTGCCATGGCTGTTGCTAACGGCATTGCTCCACACCTTGGCGATTCAAAGGCGCAATGGCGCGGCTAAAAGGATGGGTGCTCTGTTTTCCGTGCTTACCTATGTGAGCGTCATCTATGCGACATTCATCACAAGGAGTGGCATCTTGCGTGAAGTCTCTGTGCATGTCTTTGCTGAAGCGCACGGCTTAACCAACGCAATCATCTTCATCTGGCTTATCGCTTGCACAGCCATCAGCGCCGCAATGCTAATTCGCCATTGGCACAGCGGCGAAAGGAAACCGGCATGGACATCAATTCGCTCCACCAACTTCACCCTGTGGTGCGCAGCTCTATTGCTCGCCCTTATGGCGTGCATTGTTGAACTCGGGACATCGCTCCCGCTCCTCACAAAGCCATTTGGGGTGAGCTTGGGCGCTTCCCCGAGCTTCTACAACCATGCGCTCGCACCGATGGCATTGGCATTGCTACTCCTGCTCAGCGTTAACGCATATTACCAAAGCGGGGTAAACGCTCGGCTGCTTGCTATACCGCTTTTGCTCGGGTGCATAGCTGCTTCCGCTGCGTTTCTCTTTGGCATGCGGAACCCATTTCATGTTGCAGCCACACTGGCATCAACTGCAGCTGCTCTAATCAACCTTCACTTGCTTTGGCGCATCACCAAGCGCAATTGGCGTCATCTCGGGAGCTCCATATCCCATATCGGCATATCTTTGCTGATGCTTGGCATATCGCTTTCGGCATCGTTTGAGCGCTCACAAACATTGAAGCTTGCAAGCGGGCAGAGCAAGACCGCGCTTGGACATAGGATTAGTTGCGTGATTGAGAGCCAAAGCGGCAATCGCGCCAAATTGACATTGACATTGACAGTTGAGCATGGCAGGCGTAGGCACATTATGCAAGTCGGAATTTACGACAGTCCATACGGCATTGTTCGCCAGCCGAAAATAAGGGTGCTGCCGTTCAAAGACATCTATGCGTCTCCAATTGAGCTTCTGTGGGATGTTGAGCGTGCCATCTTGGTGCTGCGCAGGGGCGAGGAGAGACGGGCATTCGGCATGAGCATACGATTCGTCAAGTTTGATGTTAGAGGACATCGCTTTGGTCACGAAGGTGAGTTCATTGCAAGGGCAGTGCTTGAAGTGTATCAAGTGGCAACTGGGGAGCGTCACACTGTCTCGCCTGGGCTGACGAGCTCAGGCGAGGGAGTTGATGACAGCTTGCCAGATAAAAGCGCGACATTCTCCATACTCGCAATGAACGCCGATGAGGGGATGATAAGGCTCTCAGTTGAGCGGCGGAAAGCGTCAGCAAGTTCATTGCACGCTTTTGTTGAATTGAGCATCAAGCCATTCATGAATTTGCTCCGCCTGAGCAGCATTCTCATTTTGCTCGGTGGATTGTTTCCGTTTGCGGCACCGAGGCGACTTGTAAGCCATCAAATTGACGGAGCTGAAATTCGGCTGCAACGCTCGCGCTAAAATGAGCGTGGCGGCGGTCAGGGGTGGGTGGCAAGATGCAACCTGCAAATGGCAGTAACTCGGTTGATGGACTTTGCTGTTTAACCATCCTGCATTCGTTAAGCTGCCCATCCTCAGACCATGTGCGGGATGCAGCTGCGAGCTTTGCAATGGTGTGACCTTAGGGTGACAAGCTGGATGAATGACATGGCGCAAATGAGTGCCCGTCATAACGGCATGGGGATTAAGTTGGTGCTTGTTGGTGGCAACTACCGCACAATGGGAATTGATGTGCGTGAACGGCTATCACTGTGCAAAGTTGATGTGCCACATGCGCTGCGCTCGCTGCGCTCAATTGAGGGGATAAATGAGGTCGTTCTCCTTTCCACATGCAATCGTGCCGAGATATATGCCGCCGTTGAGGGCACAGACCCAGCGGTGCTCGTTGAGTTCCTGTGTCAGCAACACCATATGCCGAGGGAGAAATTGGTATCAGGACTCTATGTAGCCAGCGACAAGGGTGTTTGCGCTCATCTGTTCCATGTTGCAGCTGGCTTGGATTCAATGATCATCGGAGAGCCGCAGATACTCAAGCAGATTAAGGATGCATACGAGCTCGCCATGCGCATGAAGTGCTGTGGCGCAATCCTCTCACAGCTATTCATGCACGCCCTCAGCGTCGGCAAGAAGGTGCGCACAGAGACGCGCATCTCCGAAGGGGCAACTTCAATACCGCACGCTGCAGTTCAGATGGCAAAGCAAGAATACGGTGACTTTGGCGACGCGACATTGCTGCTCATTGGGCTCGGAGAAATGGGCTTGCTCACATTACGCCTGTTCAAGAAATGCGGCGTTGGTAAAATTGTGATCGCAAACAGGACGCTCAAACGGGCATCGGATGTGGCTGCACAGTTTGGAGCTATAGCTATACCGCTTGATGAACTTCCATGTTGGCTGCCGAGTGCCGACATCGTTATCTCATGCACTGGCTCTCCAAGCTTTGTCTTGAGCCGAGATGTGGTTGCAAGGGCGCTCGTGAGCCGCAAGAGGGGCTCAAAGAAGCTGCTGATCATTGACCTCGCCGTGCCGAGGGATGTTGAGCCAAGCGTTGCCGAGTTGGGTGGGTTAAAGCTCTTTAACATTGACTGCCTTGCCAGCATAGCCGATGAATACCGCAAGCTTCGCCAACATGAAGCACAGCTCGCCGAAGCAATTGTCCAAAGGGAAGTTGAAGCCTTCTGGCGCTGGTGGCGTTCAAAGCAAGTTGAGCCAGCCATAGTTAGCATGCTCAGAGCTGCGGAGCGAGTGCGCTCAAAAACACTGAGCGAGTTCATGGGCAAACTTTCCGTGCGCGGCGTGGATGGGATAGAAACGGTTGATATGCTCACGAGGCGTTTGGTTAAGCGCCTCCTTCACCCGCTGATTGAGCGCCTCAAGACATTGGCTATGGATGAGGACGAAGTAAGAGTGATTGATGCGTGCGCAGAGCTGCTCAGCGCTATGGATGGTTTGGAAAGCGGTTATAAGGAGCATTCAGGTGAGTGAGGTTGGGATGACTCGGAGATCGGTGACAGCGTGCGCAATCATCCTCTCCCTGTGGTCGTGGCGAGAATGCGCGTCACCACAGGAGCATTGCGTGACATGCCACGCAAACAAAAAGCTCCATGTAAAGTTACCGGGCGAATTGGCGCAAAGCCTCTATGTTGACCCAAACAGGTTCGCATCATCGGTGCACGGAAAATTCAAATGCGTCAGTTGCCATACAAACATGCGCCCGATGGGTGGCTCACATCAACCTGCGGTGAATTCGCAAGCGTGCAGTAAGGGAAGCAGCGCCGAAGAGAGATTTGAGCCCTTTGTAAGACGCCTACCAAAGCTCACCCAGCCGGCTTTAGTTGCGTGCATTGAATGCCATAGCGGCGAGTTTAAGCAATACAGCCGAAGCGAACATGCAAGGGGTATTTTGTCTGGCAGCAATGAGCCGCCGATTTGCACTGATTGTCATGGCAACCATTACATACTCAGCAGCGAAGACAAGCGCTCGCCGACGCACCCAGATAATGTTGCATGGGTATGCGCAAAGTGCCATGCCAACGAAGCGATGATGCTCCGACACGGAGTTAATCCGCACACAGTCACAACTTACCTCGGCAGCTTTCACGGAAAGAAGCTGCGCCTTGGCAGCAGGCGCACTCCGAGTTGCATGACATGCCATAGCCATCACAGCATACTACCGCCCAACGACCCAGCTTCACCGATGCACCCATCAAAGCGCGCATCCGTGTGCAGCAGCTGCCACAAGGGTGGCGGAGAAAAGTTCGCCCTCACATTTACGCACAGGTTGGCTTCGCCAAATGAGCGACCTGCAGTCTATTGGATCAGTTTGCTCTTTGAGTGGTTCGTCATCATCGTGCTCGTTTCAATGTTTGCATACACACTGCTTGATGCCGTTGTGATGGCAGCGCTGTGGTGTGTCAGTGCCTCCAGAAATGAGTGCGGGGAGCTCAAGGGGTATGTGCAGCGCTGGAATGTCCATCAAATCATCCAACACTTTCTCTTCATGAGCAGCGTCATGGTTCTGATGCTGACTGGCTTGCCGCTTAAGTGCTTCTCATCGCCTGTCTCGGGGCGGCTTTTGAGGTTACTTGGCGGAGTTGAAAGCGCTGCCGTCATACACCGAGCTGCTGGGATTGTCATGCTCTTTGCTGTCGCTTATCACCTGCTCTACTTGTTCGCCCAACTCGCTCGCGGTAACAGGCAAGCCGAGATGCTCCCGACCACCAAGGACTTCGTTGATTTTTATCACTCGCTTCTCTTCCTGCTCCGCATACGGCGTGAGCCGCCGAAGATGGGGCGATACAACTTCGTTGAGAAGTTCCTTTACTGGGCAGCAGGGTGGGGCATTTTGATGATGGGCATAACTGGGCTCATGCTCTGGCAGGCGCCATTCGTCGCCGAACGCACATCGCCGCAGGTCATTGAGATCGCACAGGCGCTGCACAGCCATGAGGCTGTGCTCGCAACATTTGCCCTCCTTTGTTTCCATGTTTACTTTGCACACCTTCGCCCGGATGTCTTCCCGATGAGCTTTGTATGGCTCACCGGCAAGATGAGCTTGAAGGAGTTGAAGGAAAGACACGCCCTTGAATATGAGCGCCATATCTCGGGCGACTGAATCAGCCCCGAAGGGCACAATCGCAATTTGATGTGGGTAAATGCGTTGCTCATGCACTTTGCTGTTTGGGGGTTAGAGGGGTGAAGCTACGGCTATTTGCTTACGCGCTGCTTAAACTCGCGCTCATGTTTGCACCCATTGTTCTTGTGAGCGCGCTGTCGGCATTGCTCATCCTACACATGCACCAAGTTGAGAGCGCTGTCAGGCGCCATTCGGAAAAGAGCATGCTTCAATTCAGGACTGAACAGCTTGCCAGCTCACAGCCGGTTAATGAGCGCCTCCGTCTCGTCAATGGTTTAGAGTGCTTTGAGTGCCATAATGTCATCACGCTCGGTGAGAGCGCCTACCGAATCGCGTTTTCGCACATGAAGCACATTGAGCGAGGCGCTCATTGCAGCGATTGTCACAGGGACATCAAGCGGCGCAAGGCTGGGCAGCAATATCCGAAACACGGCGCAGTGCCAATGGATGTGTGCTTGGAATGCCATGATGGCAAGAGCGCCCCAAAAAAGTGTTCGCTGTGCCACTTACGCCCCGAGACGGCACTGCCAAAAACTCATAGCCAAGGTTGGCTTGAGCGCCACCCGACCGAGACAGAGGATAGGCAACGATGTTTGGAATGCCACAGTGACACCTTTTGCGACCTATGTCATAAGCCGCGCAAGCCCTCCAGCCATGTGAAGGGCTTCGCCACAAAGCACGGGGCGCTTGCCAGCAGTAAGGAAGCTCAATGCCTGCAATGTCATGAGCGCTCATTCTGTGATGCGTGCCACATCGTCAGAAAGCCACCGTCACACGCCAAAGCCGATTTCATTGAGCGTCATGGCAAGCTTTACCTTTCCGGACAGAACTGCCTGATGTGTCATTCAAGCTCATTCTGCGATGCATGCCACGGCATCAAGATGCCCCACCCGAAGGGATATGAGCGGAAGCACAAAGAGGCAAAGTTAAACCCGAGCCTTTGCATGCGCTGCCACACGCAATCATGGTGTGATGCTTGCCATGGCTTACCGATGCCGCATCCGAAGGATTATCGGAAGGCTCACGCGAAGGTGAAGAAGGAGGAGCAAAAGCTATGTGAGCGCTGCCACGGGAAGAATGCATGCGATGCATGTCACGGGGTTCCCTTGCCGCATCCTGAGGGGTTCGCGCTCAAGCACAAGGATGTGGCAAGCTTTGAGCCAAGTTCGGCTTGCCTAAAGTGCCACAAGCGAGAGGAGACTTGCGCAGTCTGTCACGGGCGCTGATGGTGCAATTTGACGGATGCACCCTCACCATACGCCACTTACAAGGGGAAGTTCACGCTCGCCCCAAAGCCACTAAACCTTCCATATTCCGGGGATGGCATTGCCGCAGGCTTCACACTTACCTGAACGCATACGCAGTGTCGGGATGCCTTCCTCATCTCGCTCAATGACTATAGCTTTGCACTTGGCGCAGTATGTGAACTCGGCTTTGTCGCCGAAAAGGTTGCCACCATAGACATACTTGAGACCCATCTTCATTGCGAGCTCACGGCGCTCATAGATGAGTTCAATCGGCGTTGGAGCGGCATCCTTCATCTTGTGCGCCGGGAAGAAACGAATGAAATGCAATGGCACTTCATCTCCAGCTGTCTTCAGCAGCCATTCACACATGCGCTTGACTTGCTCCGGCTCATCATTAAATCCGGGCACGAGTGGGTAGGTCACCTCAATGAAGACATTGCCGAGTTTTGAAATGACAGCAATTGCCTCCTTCGTCGTCTCAAGGCTTCCCTGACATAGCCTTTCGTAGACGGCTTCGTCAAAAGCCTTCAAGTCAATGTTGATGGCATCCAAGTGGCGACACAGCTCAATGAGCGGTTTGGCGAATATCTTTGCGGCAGTGTGGCATGCAGTGCGCAGCTTGTAATCCTTTGCGAGCTTGAATGTGTCAAGCATGAATTCGTAGCTTGCCACTGGCTCGTTGTGAGCAAACAGTATCCCCACAGCTCCGCGCTCAATCGCCAACCCGATAAGCATTTGTGGTGTTGCGTGTATGCTCTCCACTGCCTCAGGTGTCGCCTGCGATATTGCGGCAGTCTCACAGTATTGGCAGCTCATGTTGCATCCGGCTGTGCCGACGGTGACAAAGTATGCGCCCGGAAGGACATGGTAAATGTGGTGATGGTAAAGCATCTCAATGTCAACGACGGCAACTCTTGAGTGGGTCAATGACCAAAGCTTGCCTTTTATGTTTTGCCTTGTTCCACAGAAGCCCCTCTCTCCATCGTGAATGATGCACTGGCGTGGCTCAAGAGCGCATTTAACCGAACCATCCGGGAGCACCTCGTAATACGACGCCTCCTTGAGAACCACAGTCTGCTCGTCACCCCTCACGCTCATCACCTGCCCAAAGTTAGGTCGCAGAATGCAAATCGCTCGTCCCGCATGATCACCCTGCCGCGCCGGATTTCAATCGGCTTTGTAAAGGTCGGTCCGTCGTAAACGAATGTGTGGAATTCGCCATTCTCGCCACACGGGTCAACCAGCTCCGGCAGTTCGCTCAAGAACGATTCATCATATTCACGACCACATAGCGCCGGATCAAGTTGCTTTGAATCAACGCACACGACAACCGCCTTAAACCCGAGGGACAAAAACTTAAGCGCAACCTCGCCCGGCTTCATCCCCCACAGCGGAAATACTGGCGTCATGCCAACACGAGCCATTTGCCTCTCACGGTATTCACGCACATCCGAAAGGTGTATGTCACCAAACGCAACACCAACAATTCCGTCCCTCGCAGCCGCTTCAAGGGCTGTGCGCATGGCTTCCTCATACGCATCATTGGTGCACTTTGCCGGTATCAGCACTTCAGCCAATGGTATGCCGATTGATTCGGCTTGGGCAAGCACGAGCTCCCTGCGCACACCGTGCATGCTGACTCGCCCATAGTCCTCGGTGATGGTGCAAAGCAGAGCGCAAACTTCAAAATGGCTCCACCTGCTATCCTGTTGAATGATGTGCAGTGTGAGTGCTGAGTCCTTTCCGCTGCTCCATGCAAGCCATATTCTCTCGCCCATCTTGTTGCACCACCAAATATGAGAGCGCTTTGGAACTCGCGCAGTTGACTTATAAGCTTCTTTGTGGCTAAAGCCTCTCCTGCAAGTCATCATCCCATTATGGTCGGATGGAAATGCAGGGTTGCGTGAAATACGCCCGCTTAATACACGCCTGTTTTTGGCGCATTTCATGCGCCCCTGCGAATGGATTAAAAGCCATCCCTGCATCCAGAGCTGCGCAACTCCTATGCGCTTAATATTCTGCAGCGGGTGGAAAGCGCATAGCTAAAGCTGCTCCCGCCGACGCGGCGATGCGTGGTATACTTACATCGTGTGGGGTCAATTCAAGCCCTTAATGGTGCGCTAAGGGGGGGTGAAAGTTGTGAATCGGCGAGAATTGCTCACAGCTTTGGCGTTTGTTGGGGCTGGAGCGTTGGTTGACATTGCATTTTCGCAGGTGGCTGAAGAGGGCTTCACACCGCTGTTTAATGGCAAAGACCTGAGTGGGTTCATACCATTCCTTCCCGGCGGTGACCCACAAAAGACATGGCGAGTTGAAGATGGCATTATCATATGCACTGGCAGACCGAATGGCTACCTGCGCACTGAAAAGGAGTTTGGCAACTTCATCCTCCGGTTTGAATATCGCATGATGGAGCCCGGTAACAGCGGCGTCTTCTTGATGGTTCTTCCCGACAAGATCTGGCCGCAGGGCATTGAGTTTCAGCTGCTTCACACCGAAGTTGGGAGAATATTTGGGGTGAGCGGCGGTAAAGTGGATGCAACGCCGGTTTTGCAGCGCCCGGCAAAACTGCGCGAGTGGAATTCGTATCACATCATCAACTATAACGGTTTCGTGGCGACATGCGTCAACGGGCATGTCATTGCTATAGGGGCAAATGCTGAGCCGAGAAAGGGCTATCTCATCTTTCAATCTGAGGGAGCGGAGATACACTGGCGCAACATACGCATACGAGAGCTTTAGGCAGCCAAACAAGAATGCTTCCTTGCTGTGTGCCCCAAACCTCGCTTGGGCGCTCAACGCGAATGTCATCAAAGGGGATTGAATATAATGCGCTCAATTGCACTGCTCAGAGCCACGAAGGAGCTGCCGAGAGCTGTCAAAGTGCTCGCCATCGTCAGCTTATTGAATGACGCCAGCAGCGAGATGCTCTATCCGCTTCTCCCGCTATTCCTCAGGCATGAGCTCAAAGCTTCGTTTGCTTTCATTGGACTGTTAGAGGGCATCGCTGAAACGACGGCGAGCCTGCTCAAGCTCATTTCCGGTTGGCTTGCTGACATCATAAGGCAGCATAAGCTTTTGACATTCATAGGCTATGCGCTTGCCGGGGCAACTCGTCCGTTGATGGCTTTTGTCAATGCAGCCTACCAAGTGCTTCTGCTGCGCTTCGTAGACAGGATTGGGAAGGGAATACGCACATCACCAAGGGACGCACTCATTGCACATGCATGCAATGAAGGCATTCGTGGAACCGCTTTCGGATTCCACAGGTCGCTTGATCATCTCGGAGCGCTAATAGGACCTATGTCGGCTTTTGCGCTGCTTGCGCTATTTGGTGGGCAATACAGGCTTGTGTTCCTGTGCGCCTCAGTGCCTGCGCTGATATCCCTCTTTGTGCTGTGGTTTGGCGTCAGCGACCCACGCCTAAGCCAGACGAGCGAGGTTCAAGTATCGGCTGTGAGCTCAAAGCCCATTTCCCTCTGCCTGTCACAATTTGATGCGCGCTTTCGTTGGCTATTGGCTTCGGTATTCGCATTCACTCTGAGCAACTCAAGTGATGCCTTCTTGCTGCTTCGTGCGAACCAATGCGGCGTGCCGGAGTATGCGATTCCGATGCTCTGGACTTGGCTGCACATCATCAAAAGCGCCTTGAGTGTATATGGCGGCATGCTCTCGGACAGGATAGGGCGAATAAAAGCAATTGCGCTCGGCTGGCTTACCTATGCGTTGGTCTATGCCGGCTTTGGCGTTGCCTCATCGCCAACTCACATATGGCTTCTGTTCACCGTTTATGGTCTTTACTTCGCCATGACGGAGGGCGCAGAAAGAGCCATTGTGGCTGATTTAGTCAGCGAGCATCTTCGCGGAAGCGGTTATGGAATTTTTCATTTCGTAATCGGGATGGGCATGCTACCCGCCAGCTTGCTGTTTGGGGCTTTGTGGGAAGCGCTCGGAGCCACTGTGGCATTCATGGTTTGTGCAGCGCTCTCAATCCTCGCCACTGCCATCCTGTTAACCAAAGTTGGATGGGCACGATAGAACACCAACGCTTTGGTTCATTTGCATACGGCGTATTCCAAGCTTTGCGAGAGCATTTCATGTGCCGCTACTCAACATCAATCATGTGACCGAGCTTCTCCCGCTTTGCGCGCAGGTAATCCCTATTTGCGCTGTTCGGCTTGACTTCCAATGGGACTCTCTCAACTATTTCAAGCCCATAGCCCAAAAGACCAGCCCTCTTTGATGGATTGTTTGTCATCAACCTCATCTTGCGGACGCCGAGCTCATAGAGCACTTGAGCGCCAAGCCCGTAGTCTCGCAAATCCGGCGGATAGCCAAGGTGCAGATTTGCATCAACAGTATCAAGCCCCTTGTCCTGAAGCTCGTATGCCTTAAGCTTGTTGAGCAAGCCTATTCCGCGCCCTTCATGCTGCGAGATGTAGACGAGCACTCCCCTACCCTCTTGAGCTATCTTCTCAAGAGCCAAGCGAAGTTGCATTCCGCAATCACACCGCAATGAGAAAAGTGCGTCCCCGGTGACGCAAGCCGAATGCACCCTCACAAGTATTGGCTCATCTGGGTTTATCTCGCCCATCACAAGCGCAATGTATGGTGTTCCATCAATCAGGCTCTCAAAAGCGTGCATTGTGAATTCACCAAAGATGGTCGGGAAGCGCGCTGTTGCGACTTTGCGGACAAGCTTTTCCGTCCTTCTCCTGTAGGCAATCAAATCGGCTATCGTGATGAGCTTGATTCCATGCTCATCGGATAGGCGCTCCAAGTCGGGCAACCTTGCCATAGTGCCATCATCACGCAATATCTCGCATATCACTGCTGCTGGGTATAGCCCGGCGAGTTTTGCCATATCAACAGCTGCCTCAGTGTGACCGGCTCTCCTGAGCACGCCCCCTTCCCTATAGCGCAGCGGGAAGATGTGTCCCGGACGAGTCAAGTCCGATGGCTTCGTATTCGGATCAAGGATGACCTTTATTGTTGTGGCTCGGTCATGCGCGGATATGCCGGTTGTAACGCCGAACTTCGGGTGGGCATCAACTGAAACGGCAAACGCAGACCCAAATGGGTCGGTGTTGTTTGAGACCATTGGCGGTATGCAGAGTTCGTCCAGCCTTTGCCCGATGATTGCGAGGCACACAAGACCACGCCCATGCTTGAGCATGAAGTTAATTGCCTCGGGTGTAACCTTCTCAGCTGCGATGACTAAGTCGCCCTCGTTCTCCCTGTCCTCATCGTCAACGATGATCAGGAACTCACCGCGCTTAAATGCCTCAATTGCCTCCTCAATTGTGGAGCGCGGCATGCGCCATCACCTTCCAATCATCGTCCTGCAGTTTACTGGCGAATGTGAGGTGGTGAATCACCAAGCAACTCAATGAGCCTTTCACTGCCCTTTTGCATTTGCAGCGCTAAGTGCGATTGCAGCAGCTTGTGCAGGTATTTTGCAAGCAGGTCAACTTCAATGTTGACCACATCGCCAACGCGCCTCATTCCGAGCGTCGTTGCACTCAGCGTGTGCGGTATCAATGCGACTGTGAACCAACCACTGCCGCAATCCACCGTCGTCAAGCTAACTCCATCAACAGCCACCGACCCCTTTGGGACCATGAAGCGCGTCAATGCTTCATCACAGTTTATCTTCATCACCCATGAGCGATGCATCCGCTGTATGCCAGCTATAACTCCAGTGCCATCAACATGCCCTTGAACAAAATGCCCACCCAACCTATCAGTGGCTTTAAGAGCCCTTTCCAAGTTGACCTTATCGCCCACCCTCAGGAAAGCGAGGTTAGTGCGGAGCATGGTTTCCTCCATCACATCAACTTGGAAGCGCGATGCGGACCTCCGTGTGACCGTCAGGCAAGCCCCGTTGACGCATATGCTGTCGCCAACCTTCAAGTCATCCATCACAACCGAAGCCGAGATGGTGAGTCTCGCGCCACCACCCATGCGCTCAACTGCTACGACTTGCCCAACTTCCTCAACTATGCCCGTAAACATTTTCCAACTACCCCCGGATGAAGTTTGCATACCGTTAGCAAGCTGCCAATGATTCGGCACGCAATGTTTTGCCCGCTCAGCCGCGATGCAATCTGCCTTCAATCATCAGGTCGCTGCCAATGCGCCTCACCTTGATATCGCACAGCTTGAAAGCCTCTGAGAGCCTCTCAACGCCCTCACCGGCAACCGCATCCTTTGCATCCCTACCGCCAATGATCATCGGCGCTATGAACCACACAACCCTATCAACTATGCCATCCTTCAACGCCGACCAAGCTATTTCGCCGCCTCCCTCAATCAGCACGCTCATGACCTCAAGCTCACCAAGTTTCCTCATCAGGCTCCTCAAATCAACCCTCCCATTGGCATCGTCCACGATGAGCGTGCGCACACCCAGAGTTTCAAGCTCAGCTAATCGCTCAGCGTCGGCATGCTTCGTTGTGGCGAGCCACAGTGGCGCTTGACTCAGCGTCCTGCACAGCGCACTTGATGTTGGCAGCCTCGCTTTGCTGTCCACGACAACCCGTATTGGCTGGCGGCGAACACCTTTAGACCTGACCAGAAGGAGTGGGTCATCGGCTAACACTGTGTTGATTCCGACCAGAACAGCAGCGTGCTCTCTTCGCAGCTTTTGTGCAATGCGTCTTGACCGCTCTGATGTTATCCAACGAGACTCACCGAGCTTTGTGGCAATCTTCCCGTCAAGGCTTGATGCAAGCTTGAGCGTGACAAATGGGACCTTTGTTGCGATGTATTTTGCGAAGTCCTCAATGAGCTTCTTTGCCTCATCTTCAACGACGCCAACTTTGACCTCAATTCCGGCTTCAAGCAGCTTCCTTACGCCATTCCCATTAACCAATGGATTTGGGTCAAGCGTTGCAGCCACAACTCGCTTTACGCCCGCAGCTATTATTGCATCCGTGCACGGTGGCGTGCGCCCGTAGTGGCAGCATGGTTCAAGCGTGACATAAAGTGTGCAACCCTTCGCATTCTCCCCGGCATTCTTGAGCGCCACCACTTCGGCATGCGGCGTGCCAGCGCCCTCGTGATAACCGCTGGAAATCAATCTCCCTTCTTTCACCAGCACAGCACCAACGCACGGATTGGGTGATGTTTGCCCCTTCATCCTCCTCGCAAGCTTGATGGCTAAACGCATCCAGTGAACATCCTCGCCATTCTCGCTTTCATCAAGCATGCGATTGCTCACTTGACTCATATCCCACTCCACTCCTCACTCAATCAATCTCAATTAGTCGCCGTCACCGCCAGCAGGAGAAACCTCAGTGAAATATTGCGCGCTACAATGTAGGTGGTTTTACGCCGACACAAGTTTGCCCAGCATGATGATTTTGATGACGCCGCCAGATGTGAGATTGGATTGGCATGATCGGCGTGAACTGTGGGTGACCAACCCGCAAGTTGGCTTACCCCCGCCATGAGATTTATGATGATGCAATTGGCGATAAAGCTACAACATGAACAACCGAGGTGAAGCACTTATGCCGAGGAGGGTTAAGCAACGGCTTGCGCTCGTTGCCGGTGTGGTGCTCGCTGCCTTCTTCATCTCCTTCCGCCCAATACGCATTGGGCATGTTGAGGAATACAGGGTTGAGCTGACGATGCGTTTTGAGCTTGAAGAGCCGGCGTCAAAGCTTGCTCCGAAGGGACAGGCATTTGACCAAGCCGTTGAGGATGCGCTCATGAATGCGAAGCTTGAGATGACGGATGCCGAACTCGTTGGCGAGCATATCCTTGTAGTGAGGGGAGAGGCTGAAAGCAAAGGCGGTGCGTTGAAGATGCGTGAGCGCATCCTGAAGCTCATGGAGAAGAAATTTCCCAAGGCGCATTTGATTGAGGGCAGCCAAAGGGAAGTCGGTATGCGCCCACTCCTCAAACTCGGTGTGGTTAACATACTTGTGCCCAAGCCAAAACTGAATCTCGGACTTGACCTTCAAGGTGGTGCAAGGGTTGTCCTTCAATGCAAGCGCGCTGAGTTCCAATACAAGCTTGCGCAACCAATAGGTAAGGAGCCAGAGAAGCGCATACCGGTCCGCCACAAGCTAATTGCGGCTCTCAGGGAAAAGGGACTTGATGAGTTTGAGCTCGCAATTGATGAGGCAACTGGTCAGTTCATAACAGTGCTGACGCAAGCCAAAAGCAAAAGCGAGTTAAACCGCCAAGAAAGGTTAATTGGAGCGGCACTGAGGCAAGTGCTTGGTGATGTGAGAGAAGCTGCTAAGCCGAAGTTATATCCGTTCTCGCCCGATGTCGTTGACACGGTGATTGAGATTATACGAAGGCGCATTGACAGATACGGTGTTGCAGAGGCGCAGATTTACAGGCATGGCGAGGATAAGGTAGTTGTTGAGCTTCCGGGGGTGAGGCACGCCGCTGAGGCAATAAAGCTCATAGGGCGGACTGCTGTCCTTGAACTGAAACTTGTCCCGACGAAATACAAGGTGAGCGAAGAGGGCGGTAAAACCGTCTTCAGGGATGAGCAGGGTAAGACGATACCGCCAATGCAGGTTTACCTTGAGTCAAGAACCGTGATAACCGGCAAGGACTTAAAACCGCCTTGCAGAGTCACATACGATGAGATGAATCGCCCAGCTGTTGCGTTCACCTTGCAAAAGGCAAGCTCAAAGAAGTTCGCATATGAGACGGGAAGGAACATCGGGAGGCATTTGGCGATATGGTTTGACAGAGAATGCATCAGCGCACCGGTCATACGAGACCGAATAAGCACTCACGGCATTATCACCGGCAGATTCACATTTGAGGAGGCGCGCAATTTGAAAGTGCTCCTTGATGCTGGTTCGTTACCTGTGCCCGTGTCAGTCGTGTGGAATCGGACTGTATCTCCAACTCTCGGAAGGGATGTCATTCACAAGTCAACAATTGCTGGGGTGCTCGGGCTAATCATGATCGTGGTTTTCATGGTCGCTTACTACAGGCTTCCGGGGATGATTGCCTGTATTGCCTTAGGGCTCTACGGGCTGCTAATACTTGCGGCATTCTCGGCGCCGATAGCCGGTTGGCGACCCACATTAACATTGCCCGGTGTAATCGGCTTCCTACTCTCACTTGGGATGGCTGTTGATGCTAACATCATCATTTTTGAGCGCCTGAAAGAGGAGTTACGCTCCGGAAGGACACTGCACACAGCGATTGAAGTGGCATTTAATAGGGCATGGACTGCCATCCTTGATGCCAATGTGACGACATTGATTGCGTGCGTTTTTCTGTATAACTTTGGCACTGGACCTGTGAAAGGCTTCGCGCTGACGCTTGGCATAGGCGTGGCTGCGAGCATGTTTAGCGCCATTGTTGCAACTAAGGCAATGCTTGAAGGCGCCACATACACATCCGCTGCAAAAAGGAGTGACTTGTTCCTGACTATAGCCGACAACCCAAGGGTGAGAAAAGTCTTAAGACTTGATGAAGTTGCCCGAAGCAAGTCTTAAGCACATGATGATAGGAGGGAAAACCTCATCATGAAGGGGAGAGAGGCGTCAGTTGCGCTAAGGATTGACATTGCCGGGAAAAGCAGCCTATGGCTTACAATCGGTGGAATTGTTATGCTTCTTGGCATTGTTGGGATGATACCGCCACAGTGGACACATGGGCTAACTCCGGGATGGATAAACTTCGGCTTGGACTTCACCGGCGGTGCCGAATTTACCTACAAATTGCCCGGGAAAGTAGCCATTGGTGCTGCTGCAGAGAGGAGGCTCTCTGCAAAAATACGCTCCGAACTCGCCAAAGCGGGCTTGCATGGCACAGTTATCCAAGTTTCGGAGGGCGATGTAATTTCTATTCGCACGCAGGCAAAAGACGAGGAGCAAGCAAAAGAACATGAGCAAACTGTCAACCGTGTCATGGAGCGGATGTTCAAGGGAGTCAGGCAAGAGAGCATGGAGATGATCGGACCGGTCATCGGGCGTGAGTTGAAATCCAATGCAATTAAGGCAACTGTGCTTGGCTTGCTCGGAATACTCATCTACATCTGGGTGCGTTATGACCCAATTTTCGCTATAGCCGCCATAATTGCGCTAATTCATGATGTCCTTGCAGTGCTTGCTTTTGTCTCCTTCACACATATCATGATCAACAGCCCATTCGTTGCAGTTCTGCTCACCGTTGTCGGTTACTCAGTCAACGACACTGTCATAATTTTTGACCGGATTCGCGAAAATATGAAGCGATACAGGGAATGGACATTTTACGAGGTAGCCAACCTCAGCATAATTGAGACGATGGCTCGCTGCATAAACACACTCTTAACCACCGAATTCCCGCTCTGGGTGATACTTCTCTTTGGCGGGATTGCCGCAAGGGATTTTGCGCTCCCATTGTTAATTGGCATCACTTCCGGAGGATATTCGTCCATTTTTATAGCTACGCCTGTGGTCATCATCTTGCGCAGGTTGCTGGGTAAAGAGGTGGCTAAAGTCGTTCGCCCAGCTGTAAAACCATCTGCCACACCACCTCAACCAGTTCAGGCAGCACAGCCATCTTCCACACCGGATGAAGAGGGCGGTGAAACAGCACCAATCGCCGTATCCACATCACCATCGCTGGATGCGCTTTTAACTGCACAGCACGCCAAGAGGAGGAGGAAAAAGAGGAAGAAAAGGAGGCATTAATTGGAATTTTCTTCATGGCGGCGTGTGCATCCATGCCGATGATTGGCATCATATGAGAAGGGGGCATGCCAGATGGCATGCCCCCTTTGCACTCCGTGAGGCATTCAGGCAATATCGGTTAAACCTCGCTTACTCAACCTTGATTTCCACGCGGCGCGGGCGCACCTCTTCAGCCTTCGGCAACCTTATCGTCAACACTCCGTCCTTGAAAACCGCCTCAACGCGTTCACGGTCAATTGGCACGCCGAGGCTGAAGCGGCGCTCAAATTCACCATATGCCCTCTCAATAAGGTGATAGGTCTCGCCTTCTCTTTGCTCACGCTCCCTCTTCCCGCGAATCGTGAGCACATCATCCGTCAACTCAATTGTGACATCGTCCTTTTTGACCCCGGGCAACTCTACTGCCACAATAACCTCGTTTTCGGTCTCACATACATCCACCGGTGGCACCCAAGCGCCGCGCCTTATCGGCTCCTCACCCCAGAATTCCCTGAATGCCTCACGGAAGATGCGGTCAAACTCTCGCCTGAGATTCTCAAGTTCTGCGAATGGTCTCCAGCGCCTAATCTCCATATGCCTCACCTCCTTGCCTCAGCGTCAGGAATTCACGATTGTGTGCCTTAGTTTTGTTTTTGCGTCCCCGCCAAGGATTGGCGGGGACGCATGCCGCATGCGCCCTTACACCGCCTTTATCTCTATGCGCTTCCCTTTTTCCTTCTCAATTTTTGGCAACCGGATCTCAAGAACACCATCTTTGTATGTTGCACTTGCATTATCAGCATCTACTTCGCTGGGCAGTGTAACTATCCTCCTGAACTCGCCATGGTAGCGCTCAACTCGGATAAGTCCCTCTCCCTCCTCACGCTCCTCGCGCTGCTTCTTCCCTCGTATTATCAGGCGCCTGCCTCGAAGGGTGACTTCAATGTCGTCCTTGCGGACGCCGGGTATTTCAACCCTTGCAATGTATGAATCGTCTGTCTCCGCAAGGTCAAGGGGTGGCACATGCTCAAGCTCTAATTCGGGTGCCATCTCCAACCATCTATCAAGCCAATGTCCAAACAAGCGGTCAATCATCCGGTCAATCCTGTTGGAGAGTCTCACTATGTCAGTTATCCGCCTCGCCATCTCAATCACCTCCTCAGCCTGAGGTTTGTGAAGGTGCAAGCGCCATTACCATTATACCCATGACAATGAAATGCTAAACATCTCCATGTATGCACAAATTTTGGCATCTTTCCCAAAATATTGCCAAAAATTCTTCAAATGCATTACAGTAGCGTATATTATGCTCAAGACCTAACAATCGCATCGGCGACCCTCACCACCTGCACCATTTCCGCCACATCGTGAACCCGAACAATGTCAGCACCATTTGCTATCGCAACTGCCACTGATGCAGCAGTGCCCCAAATTCGCTTTTCAACTGGCAAATTGAGCACCTGTCCTATAAACGACTTGCGCGAAGTCCCAACAAGCACCGGAAAGCCAAGCCCCTTAAACTCACTCAAGCGGCGCAATATTTCAAGATTATGCTCAAGTAGCTTCCCAAACCCGATCCCGGGGTCAATAATGATTTGCTCCCTTTCAAGCCCGACTTCCATTGCCTTTTTGGCTTGAGTTTCAAGAAATGACTTTATCTCCCTCACGCAGTCGTCATATCTCGGGTTTATCTGCATCGTTTGTGGTGTCCCTTGCATATGCATTATGACCACTGCCGGCTTATAATCGGCTATAACTTGCAACATTCCCTCGTTTAACCCCTTGTTGCGCAAGCCATAAATGTCGTTGACGATGCATGCACCAGCCTCAATCGCAGCTTTAGCTACCTGTGGCTTATATGTGTCAATTGAGATTGGAATTTCAACCTTATCAGCAAGCCGCTCAATTACCGGGATTACCCTCCTCAATTCCTCATCAACTGGCACAGGGATAGAGCCGGGACGAGTTGACTCACCACCAACATCTATGATATCGGCACCCTCCTCTACCATGCGCATTGCCTTATCAACTGCAGTTTGAACATCCCCATAGATACCATCTCCAGAGAATGAATCTGGTGTGACATTAAGTATGCCCATTATTAGCGTTCTCTCCCCAATTGGTATCGTATAATGCCCGCACTTTAACCATCGTGCCATTTTCAATCACCCCAGCCACGAATTTGTTCAACATTTTGCATTTTATTTGAACACAAAACGGAGATTTGTAAAATTTTAGGGGCAAATATTTGTCCAAAAATATTCATCTTGCTTTTTGGCAAATGGCTGCAACTGCATAACCGTTTGGACTAAAAATGCGCCTTAAGATGCCCAAGAATTGCTCGTTACTCAAATTTTCAATAAAATTGATGTAATTAGTGGCAATTTTGTATGTCCCAATTCCCTCGGCTTCCGCAAGCACTTTGACTCTTCCGAGGACATCACTGCAACGCTTCCTAAAACGCAATTCGGTCAAGCGTTTAAATTTAAGAAGTTCGTCACCACTTATGCCATTTTTCTTGAATGAATTGAGCAAGTCCAGAACTGCTCTCTCAACTTCAGAATGCTTTCCTTCCCTCAAAAGCAAGTTTATTGAAAGGGCAGATTGATTTCTTCTTGGGGCAAAGGATACGCTGAATCTGGTCACGGGAATTTTCGGATATTTTTCCAAAAACCTTGCCAATTCTCCGACATTCGGGTCGCCAATGCAATTGGCTATAACTTCACCGGCTACAAATGCCTCTGGTTCACTTGCCCCCGGCGCGAGAAATGACATTGAAACGGCATTAAAGGGCATTTCAATCCCAAAAATGAGCGAATTCTCCGGCACCCGAGTAGTATCTCGCAGAGTCGGAGGAGAGGTAAATTTCACTAACGGAGGATTAAAAGCCCCAAATGTCCCCATAATCTCCCTTAAAACAGCCAGCTCGTCAAACGAACCGCTACATATCACTGTTATGTTCTGAGGAAGGTAGTTTGCTCTATGGAATTGAAGCACTTTGCTTAATGTTAGGCGCTCAGCATTCCAAACGCTATCGCTAAATGGGTGAGCATAGGGATGTGACCGAAAAAGCAGCCACTGTGAGAGAGCTTTTGCCAGCTCAAGTGGATCCTCACTGCGTTGTGCAAGCTCAAGCTTGATAATTTTCTTTTCAAGTTCCAAAGAGCTTTGGTCAAATTCTGGGGAGAAAATCGCCGAGCACATTAACTTCAGCACTTTGTAAAGCATATCCCGATGAAGGGCGCAATAAAATGCGGTATAGTCAAACGATGTCTCAGCATTAGCTACCATGCATAACGCACCAAGTTGGGTGCCTGAGCCACCATTCATGCCCGCACGCTTAAAGATGAGGTGTTCAACCAAGTGCGCCACACCTTGAGCATCCTCAGGTTCGTCCTTTGAGCCAGCGCGAACGCACACGCCAATCGCCGTGAGATCACTTTGCGGGACAATGTCAAGGATGACACGAACGCCATTTGCAAGCTGATGGAACCGAACATCCTCAAACAGCAAGGCAAGGGCAATGCTGCACTCCGCAAAAGTGAGCAATGCTGACGCAAGATATGCACATCTCACCCCTCGGTCACCCCGAGTTCGGAATCAAAAGGTGGCTCTTGACGGAACCAAACTTGGCACAATTTCCCGAGCATATTGGGATCAAATCCCCACAATTTGCCTCGCCCATTTGCCCACAAGCCAATACTCAAAAAGTTCTCCATTATAGGCTTTGATTGCGGCAACGATGATGTAAACCAACGCTCCAACTGAAACTAAAATGAGTAAAGGGATAGCGACGCAGGCAAACACAATAGTCAGGATAAGCAAGGCGCAAACTACACCGACCACAAGTAGCGATAATTGGAAGAAGAGAGATTGCAATGCATGGAAAGCGACAAACTGCGATTTATCCTTGTAAACGAGGTAGATGACCAAAGGGGCAATGTATGCGCCGATCCAAGCCACATAGCCTAACAGTGCCAACAAATGTCCCAACATCGCCCAAAGCCGCTCCTCGTCCGTAACATTAGCCTGCCCCATATCGTTGCACCCTCCCTCGTTTGCGAAGTCTTGAGAAACCGTCACTTCAGTTTGCCATGTTTGACACAGTAGGTCAACCACTTGCAGCGACTGCGCTTCACAAAATGCCTTGTGAGCTTTTGAGGCTTTAAGTTTATCGTTCGCAGACAGTGATTGAGCTGAAATGGTGCGAAGGCAGCGACTCATCAGGACGCCATCCGAGCTTATCTGATGCAGCTAACTCATGAACTCATCCACCTGGTAAGTCCCGATCGCTTCAACAGGTTCATTCACACAACTTCGGCGCTTGCAACCTCTTGCAAGTGCCACTCAGAGTGACTGCACGCAAGCTGACCTCTTGCAAAGCCACAGTTGCCAAGAATAAATTTATCGCATTGCTGCACCAATGCCCACAACTACGGATGCGCTTACTCAGTTCCTCACACGCGAATGAGCGTCAATGAGGCAGTTTATAATTACATGATGAAGAAGCGAAGAAGGGGTGTCGCTGATGAACGATAAATTGAACAGGCGCAAGTTCATGGGCTGCATTGCGTGCTCAATTTTTGTCACCAATGTGCAAGGACAACAGAGCCATCGGGAGAAATGGGAAGGCGATTTGAAGGAAGCCATGTGGTATACGAAGCTCAATTTGAAGAAGGTGCGCTGTGATTTGTGCCCAAGGAAGTGCGTTGTGGACGACCGCGAACGCGGCTTCTGCGGTGTGCGCGAGAATCGCGATGGGGTTTACTACACGCTTGTTTATTCAAACCCATGCGCTGTGCATATAGACCCAATTGAGAAGAAGCCATTCTTTCACTTCCTTCCGGCGTCACTCTCATTTTCAATCGCCACAGCCGGATGCAACATTGAATGCGCCTATTGCCAGAATTGGGAGATATCGCAACGCCGTCCTGAACAGACCGACAATGTTTATTTGCCACCCAAGAGGGTAGTTGATTTGGCTAAACACTACGAGTGCAAGTCCATTGCGTTCACCTATACAGAACCGGTTGTGTTCTACGAATACATGGTTGACACTGCAAAGTTCGCACGCCGAGCCGGAATAAAGGCGCTCATGATAACCAATGCGTTCATTGAGCCGAAGCCAATGCGGGAAGCTTGCAAGGTGCTTGATGGCGTCAAAGTTGACCTAAAGGCTTTCAGCGAGGAGTTTTACAAAAAGATCTGCCGAGGGCAACTCAAACCGGTGCTGAGGGCAATTGAAGTCATCAAGTCAAGCAATGTTTGGCTTGAACTCGTCGTCTTAATAGTGCCGGGGTTAAATGATTCACCCGACGAGATAAGACAAATGTGCAACTGGATCAAAGCCAACTTGGGAAAGGATGTCCCGATCCACTTCAGCCGTTTCATCCCGATGTATAAGCTGCGCAACCTGCCACCAACGCCAGTTAAGACACTTGAGCGCTGCCACGAAATCGCCAAGGAGGTCGGCTTGCGCTATGTTTACATCGGCAATGTGTTCGGGCATCCGGCAGAGAGCACATACTGTCCAAATTGCGGCAGCATCGTCATTCAGAGGTTGGGATATAAAACGAGCGCAAGCGGTCTCAAGGATGGCAGATGCGCAAAATGCAAGTTTGCAATTGCTGGCGTCTGGGCATGAGGGGTTAATGAGCAATGCGAGTCAAAAATCAGCGCCATGATGAACATGCAGTGCAGCTAACGAGGAGAAAATTCATCTTGACCCTGTGCGAGGCATGTGCCTCCGCCATTGCATTCTCGTCATGTTCCAACCGCAAGAGGATAGCCGATGTAACGGCTTACAGGCACAAGAGCGAAAATCCCCATAGCATGACACATTCAAGCCAGCCACGCGAAATGGAGCAGCAGCGCATCATCGTCGTCAGAAGCAAACGATACATTGAAAGTGGGAAAGTGAAGCCCGAGGAAGTGCGAAAGATGCTTCAGATCGGTCTGACGGAGCTGACTGGCTGCGAGACGGTGAAGGCTGCATGGCGTAACTTCTTTGAACCAGACGATGTGATCGGGATCAAAGTCAACTGCCTCGCTGGCGCAAAGATGTCATCACACACTGAGGTTGCAAATGCAATCGCGCTTGAATTGATGAGCACTGGGATAAACGGTAAACGCATCATCATTTGGGACAGGCTCAACCGTGAGCTTGAATCAGCTGGCTATAAAGTGACGCTATCATCCGAACCGCTATGCTTTGGGACTGACACGGATGGCATCGGCTACGGTGAGGAAATTTATGAGGCTGGCAATGTTGGCTCACAGTTGAGCCGCATAGTCACGCATGTTTGCACGGCGCTCATAAATGTGCCGGTGACGAAAGATCACGGCATTGTGGGTTATACCGGGGCTTTGAAGAATTGGCTTGGCGCTGTGCACAACCCAAACAAGTATCACGACAACGGTGGAGACCCACAAATAGCTGAATTGAATGCCCTCACCGAAATACGCTCAAAGCAGAAGCTCATAATCTGTGATGCCCTTGACCTGCAGTATCACGGCGGTCCGAGTTTCAAGCCGCAGTTTCTCGTTCGCCACGGAGCGCTCATCATTTCAACAGACCCAGTGGCTGTTGATGTCTACTGCTGGAGGCTCGTTGAACGATACAGGAAGGCAAAGGGTTTGCAAAGCCTTGAAAGCGAGGGGCGCAAGCCGAAATACATCCTCACGGCTGCAAGCGAGCCATTGAAGCTTGGCGTCGCTGATCAGGAAAAGGTGCAGGTAGTTGAGATTGACATATAAGCGGCATGGCTCTCACTCGGTGAAAGGTGCCACGCACAACGGCAAGGGGTGATAGTGATGCATGCCGAGGATATGCCGCACAACGGAGTTTCATTGCCCGTTAAGGCATCACCGCATGGGGCATCTTCAACATCACCCCGAGGAATCGGCGTTTTGAAAGTCAGGATGTTTAACGCCATCTCCGTGATGGTCATCTCCCTGTGCCTCATTGGGTGCGGGACACGCCAGATGACTTCATTCCCAATCCAACAGCCGAGTGAGCCACTCAAATCCGAAAAGCCAACTAAGGCAAAGCATGTGAAGGCACTAAGTGAGGTTCAAACTGCAAATGAAGTGGATTTACCCCACCGTCCAGAGGTTCGTCCACCTGCTGTAGCCGGAATTTGGTATCCAAAGGATGCGGACGAACTTAAGCGCACCGTCTCCGACCACCTCAGCTCCGCAAAGGCGCAGCGCAAAGCTGAAACACCGTTAGCCTTAATCGTGCCACATGCCGGATGGCAGTTTTGCGGTCTTGTTGCCGCTGAAGCTTACAAGGTCATTGAGGGCATGGAATTTGACACCATCGTCATCATTGGACCAAGCCATTACTTTCCCGTGCAAGGTGCTGCAGTGCCAACTGCCAAAGCTTTTATGACGCCGCTTGGGAAAGTTGAGGTTGACATAGGGCTTGCCGAAAGGCTAATCAAAGAATGTCGCCTCGTTTACAGGAACAGCCTTGCACATGAGCGTGAGCATTGCATAGAGAGCCAGTTGCCATTCCTTCAAATCGCCCTCGGCAAAGCGAATTGGAAATTGCTGCCAATCACAACCGGTGAACTCAGCCCGGAGCACTGCAGGGTGCTCGGAAAAGCTCTCTCCAACTTGCTTTCCGGAAGAAAAGCATTGCTCATAGCCAGCAGCGACATGTCGCATTACCCAAAGTATGAGGATGCAAAACGGGTTGACGAGGAAATGCTCAAAGCGCTCCAGACGCTCTCGGCGGAGAAAATCTTGGCGGCGAATGATAGGCTGCTTAAGAGGCGCATACGCAACCTTGAATGCACACTTTGTGGGATGAGCGCTGTCTTGAGCGTGATTGAAGCTGCAAAGGCATTGTGCACATCGCCACGATTGGAGATACTGTGCTATGCCAACTCGGGCGATGTGCCAAGCGGGGATAAATCAAAGGTTGTGGGATACTGCGCAGCGTGCATCTATGGGAAACCACCTGGCAGGGCAACTGCAGAGCGACCAAAAGAGCCATCTTTGCACGAAGCTCACATTCGCCCACAGCTTAGCAGCACGGCGTGCAAAGAGCTGTTGCGCATAGCGAGGGTCGCACTGCGAAGCGCTGTGGTGGATAGGCAAAAGCCAAAGGTGCAAGTCAACAGCGCCGAACTGCTTGAGCGCTGGGGAGTGTTCGTCACGCTGAAGAAAAATGGCGAGCTTCGCGGTTGCATTGGTATTGTTGAGCCAATAAAGCCGCTCTGGGAGGGGACAATTGATGCAGCCATCTCGGCAGCTTTGCACGACCGCAGGTTCACCCCCGTAAGACCGGATGAGCTTGAGGGAATTGAAGTTGAAGTGACAGTCCTCGGAAGACTTGAGGAGATTGTCAGCCTGAGGGAGATTGAGATCGGAAGACACGGCTTGGTAGTCGTTGATGGGGAGCATTCGGGACTGCTGTTACCGCAGGTTGCGACCGAGTTCAAATGGGACAGGGTGCAGTTCATTGAGGCGGTGTGTGAGAAAGCCGGGCTGAGCAAAGACGCATGGAAAGAAGGCGCATTCGTATTTCGGTTTGATGCGCAGGTGATAAAGTGAATTGCCGGATGTCCAGAGAGCCACGCCCTGAAGGGTGACACTACCCCGCACACGCTGTGTGACGGGATCAAAGCTCACCTACTATAACTCTTCAAGCATCCCGCTGCAGCTGCAATGGCTCGCCACCATGTATACATTCATCACCATGCAGGGTGATAGTGCTCGTCATCATGAGTGATTGATCAAACTCAGATGGCATGCTATACACGCCCCACCATGCTCTCCAGCGTATCTGGAACACCGATAGGAGCATCTGTAAGCCGTGCCTAAAGACTTTTACCTTCGTCTCCGGCGAGTGAAGCCAACGCACCGGCAGCTCAATTATCCGGTAGCCGAGCTTGCGTGCGATGTAAAGTATCTCCACATCAAATGCGAAGCCAAATGTGCGCTGCCTGATGAATATGTCCCGTGCAGCTCGCGCTGTGAAGCATTTGAAGCCGCATTGCGTGTCCCTTATGCCGGGCAAAAGGGTGGCTTGCACAACGACATTGAAGGCTCTCCCCATTAACTCCCTGAACAGTGGCTGGCGAATGGGCAACTCAGAGCCTGCAAGGGCGCGAGAGGCAATGGCTACATCGCAATAGCCGTTGAGGAGCGGTTGAAGGAGCTTCTCAAGCTCCTCAATTGGTGTTGATAAGTCGGCATCGGTGAAGAGCACAAAGCAGCCGTTTGATGAAAGCACACCGCGATTGACTGCATAACCTTTGCCCATGTTCGGCTTGTATCGCAGGACACGGAATGGAGAGAACGAAAGTGACCGAGCAACCGCGATAGCTACATCACTTGTAGCATCATGGCTGCCATCGTCAACGACGAGAATCTCACAGCTCAACTTCCTTTGGCGCACATACTCAACTATGCGCGAAAGCGTTTGCGGCAAGCGGCGTTCCTCATTATATGCCGGGATGATGATTGACACCAACGGTTTGACCAAATGCCCTTCCATGCCTTCCAACTCCCACTGCAAGCTGCCAAAATGGAACTTGCGAAAGGGTGTTAAGCATGTCCAGCCGCTCACATACTGTGCTGTGAATACGAAAGTCACATCAAGTTTACTCCAACGAGAGTATGGCGCACATTGTGCGAGGCATCCGATATTTTTCATGGGAGGTGAATGTGCATGCCTGAGGTTCGCCAAAACCTTGTGACGAAAGAGTGGGTCATCATAGCGACGGAGCGCTCGAAGCGCCCAAAGGACTTCGCCCGAAAGGAGGAGGTGCAAAAGCTGCCATCCTATGATCCATCATGCCCATTCTGCCCGGGCAATGAGGACATGACGCCACCGGAGGTGCTCAGGTATGATGGCGATAATGGGTGGCTTGTGCGAATTGTGCCAAACAAGTTCCCGGCGCTCATCCCTGATGGTCAACCAACCAGGCGGCGTGAAGGGATTTACCTGCGCATGGATGGGGTCGGAAAGCATGAGGTGATAATTGAGACGCCAGAACATAACCAGACGATGGCAACTTTGAAGATGAAGCAAATGGAGCTCGTCATCCAATCCTACTACGACAGGTTCTGCGAATTGAGCAAACTGCCGCATTGCACGCTCATCATCATCTTCCGCAATCAGGGTGAGAGAGCAGGCACTTCGCTTGCCCATCCTCACTCGCAACTCGTCGGGATGCCGTTTATACCGCTGCACATACGCCGATACATGTATGAGCTTGAAAGGCATTACGACGCGCTTGGAAGATGCGCTGTCTGTGACATTTTGGAGCACGAGATGAGTGAGGGCGTGCGCATCGTCTTTCAGAATAAGCACTTCGTTAGCCTTGTGCCATATGCAGCGAGCTTCCCATACGAACTTTGGATCATACCATTGCGCCATCAAGCCACATTCTCAGAGCTTACCGGAGACGAGCTGACGGCACTTGCTGCCGCTTTAAGGGCAACACTGCTCAGGATACACATCGGGCTTAACCAACCCGATTATAACCTCGTCCTTAACAGTGCTCCGCATTTCTCATCTGGCGAGCCGTTCTATCATTGGTATATGCGCGTTGTTCCGAGGCTGACAACGCCGGCTGGATTTGAACTCGGCTCTGGCATAACAATCAATGTCAGCCTGCCTGAGGAAAATGCCGCTCACTTGCGTGACATCCAATTGCCGAGCGAATATGAGGATTAGACACCGAGAAGCAACGCCACTTTCGGAGCCAATGCAATCTCAATCATCTACAGTTAAGCCTTAGCAAGCACAAGGTTGATGAAGGCGTTGGTCAAATCGCTGTCAAGCTCCTTGCCAGCCATCCTCATCAATTCCTCTTTCGCTTGCTCTTCGCTCATTGCCGGGCGGTGTGGTCTTTGCGATGTCAAAGCGACATAAGTGTCAGCCACAGCGAGCAAGCGCGCCAACAGAGGTATTTCGTCACCGCGCTTGCCCATCGGATAGCCACTGCCATCGCAATGTTCACGGTGCGATATTATGATTTCACCTATGCTCTGAATCAGCGGCACGCCTCTGAGCAGGCGCAGTGAGAGCTCTGGGTAGCGCTTGATTTGCTCATATTCCTCATCCGTGAGCTTGGACGGCTTGTGGAGTATGCTTTTGTCAATCTGATGTAACCCAATCTGATACAATAGCGCCGATGCCCTCAGCAACTCGATCTCGCGCTTTGAGCACCCAATCGCTGCGGCGAGCGCACATGCATACTCTGCGACTCGTTCAGAATGCGAACGCCTATACGGATCTTGCGCCTCAAGGAGGGAAACAACAGCCTGCGCTGTGCCAAAGAAACTCTCCTTCAACCATTCGTAATGCAGCGAGCGTGATAGCGCAAGGCTTGTATGAGCGACAAACCAACTCAGCTTACCGGCATCTTCCTCAGTAAGCTGCGGTTCCTCAGGGAAGCGAGTTATGTTGAGCACGCCGCTTATCTCATCATTCTCGCCGAGCGGGAATGAGATCGCGCTTCCCTTCCCACCATATCGCAGTCTCTCGGCAATGTGAGCTTGCTTAATGGTCTCTTTGTTGATGACGATCGGTTTGCGCAGCCGAAGGACAAGCCCGACGATGCCGCTTGTGGGTTTAACCTCAATGCCCTTCACAGCCGATGGCGCACCAATCGCGCCAACCACTCTCAAGCAGTTGCATAACCTATCAACCACAAGCAGTGATGCAGCATCCGAGTTCGCACGCCCAGCTGCCTCGCGAACGATTAATTCGCTGAGTGGCTCAAGGTCAATCTCCCTAAGCAGGCTTTTGGTCGCCCTCTCTATGTCCACATACAAGCTCACCCGTTCAGCCATTTCAACAAGGCGCACATATCTGCGTGCAGCATCTACAACCGAAAGCAACTCCGAAATTGTAAACGGCTTGATCAGCGTCCACAGCATGCCTCCGCTGAGGGATTGGGCAATTGCCTCATACGAACCCTGCCCAAGAATGGCAATCCCGACAAGGTTGGGCATCATCTCCTTTAGCTCCCTGAAGAGCGCAGATCCATCGCAATCCGGAAGCACCCAGTCAATGATGGCGATATCAAACCTCTCATGGCGTGACGCGCCCAAAGCGGACTGACCATCGCTGAATTCCACTACATCGTATGAGTGGCGCTTCAGAACAGCCTTGCACACTTCCCTGACAATCTCATCATCATCAATAACCGCCACCCGCATTCCCCTATCCGCCGATTGACCTCCCATACCCGGTTCGTTCATTTGAGGCATTCACCTCTGCATGCCTTGCTACAGCTACGGCTTTGCCTGTCCACTGCCGGTGCTATTGTTGTTACCATTGGGCAGCGATATGCGATTCATCACTTCGGCGAACTCGCGGGCATACTTCACGAGGTCAGCATGAGAGGAAGTGGCGAGTTTGTGCGTCACCTCACGGATACGCATAATGAGTTTTTGCACCCTCACAATCTCATTCTGCACATCCTCCGGGAGCGGTTCCACCCTTTGCAACAGCAACTCCGCAATGCCGAGTATGCCCTGTGCTGGGTTGTTTATCTCGTGGCATATCCTGCTCACGAACCACTTGACCAAGCGTGTGTCAAACAGGAGTGATATGTTCGCCCATGCTGCTTCCTCTTCCTCACCGGTGCTTTCATCACGCGCTATTCGGTTCTTTCCTGAGCGCTTCGCCATCGCCATTGCCCTGTCAGCCGCCTCAAGGAGCTTCTCCGGTGTGTCACCAGCTTTTGGTGCAGTTGCCACGCCTATACTCGCTGTCAAACGGATTGCACATCCAACTGAGCTGCTTAAATCCAAGCTCTCAATTAGGCTGCGCAACCTCTCGGCAACAACCATCGCCCCGGAGGGCGATGTTGCTGGGAGAAGCAATGCAAACTCATCACCGCCAATTCTTGCAACAACATCATATCGCCTAACATTCCTCCTCAATGCGCTGCCAACCTGACGGAGCACGATGTCTCCCTTTACATGCCCTAAGAAGTCGTTAATCGCCTTAAAGCCATCAAGGTCAATTAGCACAGCGCTCACCGGCAATCTCATTCTGCGAGCCCTCGCAATCTCCTCCTCGGCTTTCGCGAGCCAGTATTGCTTGTTAACCAATCCAGTTACTGGATCCGTCCAAATCATCCTCTCAAGCAAGAACAGCGAGGCTACTCGTTCAATAGCTATGCCTGCATGCGCTGCTATTTGGGCAACAACGCGCTGCTTCTTTCCCAACGGGAAGTCGCGCCCATCGCCGAACAGGATTAGCTGTCCGATAACCCCAGAGGCATTTGTGATGAGAGCTGCATAATGCTTTACTCCGCTTGTAAAGGCTGCAACCATATCGTCAAGCGAAAGCTTTTCAATCTCACCGCCATCCGAGCCCACAATGGGCTTTATCCGTTCCTTTAATCCTTCAAGCATCTCCTTGCTGCCGCGCATCAGAAGGGCTTTTGTGCGCTTATCCTTTGGTGAGCAGAGTATGAGGATGCCGGCTTCGCATTGGGTTGCGAGCAATGCAAGGTGAAGGAGTATACTGATATTGCGCTCAAGCAGCTGTGAAGCATCAATGCAAGCTGCCGATTCAAGGTAACGCCGCAGCGAGACATAGTCATACGGCATCGGAGAGAACCCAATTACAAGGTCACCGAGCTTAGCAGCAGTTTGCCAGACTGCATCAAACTCGGCTTGCTTAAATCGCTTCCTCAATTTGCTCACAATGCACATAGCTCCTATGACTTGATCGCCGCACAGCATCGGCGCAACAATGAGTGAACCAATTCCAAACCGTTTAAGCTTCGCCAATTCCTCTTCAGATGCCCTTTCAGCATCCAGCACAAGTGGCTCTCCTGAGCGAATTACACCCATAGCCAACTCGCTAACATGCCTCTCATCAATTGCGGATGTAGTTTGACCGCCCAACTCCCTGCGCGCCACAATGTGAGTTGAACCCGACAACCTATCGTGCGCAATTACCCACCCCACATCTCCATCAATGAGGGTGAGCATCACCTCTATGGCGAGTTCAAATATCTCTCTCGGATTGAGGTGCGTTGAATGCTTTGTCTGATACTCCAACATCACCGTGCAATACCCCCGGCTTCAGCAACTGGATTGATGGTTATTCACCGCGCTCAACCAATGCGCTCAAGAAGGATTGCACCAACCCCATAACCTCCCCATGAGGTTGAGTCGGCGTGCGAGGCGGAGCACCGACTGCACTAACGCGTTCAACGCAAATTATAGCCCTTCCTGCATCATCAGTAAACGCTTCAACTTGTGCAACCTCAACGGATATCCCCTGACGGAGCAAGTATCGGTGCAGCTCAGGTAGGCTCTCTCGGGTTGCGGTTAATATCACCACCATCGGGTGTTCGTTAAAACCAGCCGAGGTTACTCCCCCGCGGCGACCAATTTGCTCTCCGCCCGCCCCACTAAACATCTGTGCGTGAACGGAAATCAGGTCAGCATTCGGCTCTCCCCACCAATCCCTCGCTATGCGCAGAACATCTGCGTATGAGAGACCATCAAGCCATGATGCTACGACTATCGCGCGCCCAATGATGAGTGAAATTGGCTTGGCAGGCTGTAGGTCAATTAGCACGCCAACGCAGTTGCATAACCCATCCACAGCGAGGACATCAACGCTCTCCCCAGTTGGCAATGGGACTTTCACTCCCACAGGTAAAAGGTCACCAACGAACCTCCACAGAGCTTTCTTCCTGATCGTCCTCTCAAGCAAAGCCTGTATGTGCATCGCATCAAGCTGCACACTGAAGAAGCTCAATTCACCATCTTGCGAAATATGGATTGCAAAGCGCTCTCTTGAAAGTCCGCTCATGAAAACTGCCCCCTCGCCGAGAAGACCCAAGTGGAGTAAAACATTTCAAACGCTACAATTACATTGCGTCAGTATATCACGCGCAATTGACTGACGGAAGTTGGTGAGCGAGGATGCGGTCTTGTTTGCGCTATGAAAAGCGCCAAAAGATACATGGCGTCTATGTGATCACCGACCGCTACATTAACCCATTGCACGATCACATATCCATCTCCAAAGCTGCAGTTGATGGCGGTGCTTGTGCCGTCCAACTTCGTGACAAGAACGCCACAACAAGAGAGCTCATTGGATGGGCGATGACGATGCGCCGAATGACAGCATGCACAGATACATTGCTCATCATCAACGACAGGGTTGATGTCGCATTGGCGTGCAAAGCTGACGGAGTTCACTTGGGAGATGACGACATGCCAATAGAGATTGCGAGGGAGCTCATGGGCGAAGGAGCGCTAATAGGGCGTTCCGTTGACAATGTTGAGCAAGCCATTGAGGCTGAGAGAATGGGCGCCGACTATGTCTCAATTGGCGCCGTGTTTCCGACGGCGACAAAGCCAGATGCTGCTCAGGCTGTCGGGCTTGAGATGGTGAAGGCTGTCAAAACGGCTGTCAGCATACCCGTGGTTGCAATTGGTGGCATCACGCATGAGAACGCCCCTTTGGTCATTGAAGCCGGCGCTGATGCCATAGCCGTTATATCCGCGGTGGCGATGTCAGATGAACCTCTGAGAGCAGTTAAAGAACTCGTGCGCATTTGTGAGACATACAGGGGGCGCTCATAATGCGTGCGCGCAGAGCGTTGAGGGATGTTGGTGAATGGGGCTTGCTCAAATGGCTATATGATGAGCTCGGGAAGCGATTTGGCGACCGAGAGGATGTGGCAATCGGCATTGGTGATGACACAGCTGTGTTGAACATCGGCGCCGCAAAGCAAATTGCCATAACAACCGATGCCATCGTTGAGGGAGTCCACTTTGAGCGAGCATACGCAACACCATACGATTTGGGATGGAAGGCGCTCGCGGTCAACTTGAGCGACATGGCTGCGATGTTTTCAAAGCCAGCTGCTGCGTTCGTGTCGCTTGCCTTACCATGCGACATTGCGGTCAGTTGGGTGCACCAATTTTATCACGGCATGATTGAGCTCGCCACAAACTTCGGTGTGGCTATAGTCGGTGGAGATACATCAAGCTCCGAGAAAGGCATCTTCATATCGGTGAGTGTTGTAGGGTGGTGTGAGGGCAAGCTGCCAAGGCGCTCCAATGCCAAGCCGGGCGACCTGATCATCGTTACCGGCACACTCGGGGATTCAGCAATCGGTCTGCTCGCCCTTCAACGCTTTGGACGGAAAGCTGTGATGCGCTCAAAACCGTTAAGGTGGCTTGCAACACGGCATTTAAGACCTGTGCCGCGAGTGCGCGAGGGAATGACCGTCCTCTCCACAGGGCTTTGTGAGTGCGCCATTGATTTGAGCGATGGCTTGGTGAGCGACTTGGAAAGGGTCGCAGAGATGAGCGATGTGCGCATATGCCTCTCACTTGAGAGCCTTCCAATAAGCCAGCAGGCAATCAGCGCGAGCAAGCTGCTAAATTGCTCCCCGATTGAGATGGCGCTATATGGCGGAGAGGATTATGAGCTTGCTATGTTTGTCCCGGCAGAACATGCGCGCCATGTCTGCAATGCCGTTGAGAGCACTTGCAATGTCAGATGCTCAATTGTCGGTTCAGCAGAAGCAGGCAAGCCGGGCGTTTACGGAATTGATGAGCATGGAAGGCTCATAAAACTCGTCGGCGGCTATGAGCACTTCAAAAGTTGAGCGCTGCTTCCAAAGCTACTTTGTGCATAATGATGGCGAAGCGTCGCAGTTTATCCACTGCACCTTATAGCGGCACTTTTGAGCGCTCGATGAGCTCCTTCAAGATGCGCAGGCGCTCGGAATCATCCTTCGGGACAGCCTTCAGTTTGTGCAGCTGCCACGCAATGTCAAACCGCGCTTCTTCACCGAGACCGAGCTTGAGTATTGGGCTGAGCAGCTCAAGCTCAACATAGGGGAGTTCATCTGGGTTGGTGTAAACTTCAACTGTGCAACCGCCGTCAGGGTATACGGCACCCTCAACGAACTTGGCATGTTGCGTAAACAGCACATCACCGTGAAATGATGCCAACCAGCACTCAGTCGCATCTGTTCCCACCTTGGTCGCCTTATTCGGGTGTCGCCGCACAAGCAGGAAGTTATCCTCAATGCGCCGATATTGCTGCTCAACTTCACCCCCGGCGAGTATGGTGAAGCCGTTCTCAAACTTGCTCTTCGGGTTAATCGGAAGCAGGACCAAATCCGGCGACCGTATCTGCGTCACGCTCCATATCAGCATGTCCACAATTGGGAGGCGGAGCTTCTCAAGGCGTTGCTTTATCGTCAGGCGAGTTGAATCAGCGCTGAGGCGAATTTCCCTAACAAGCCACGCACCGTAATATGGGCTCACAGGAGTGACAAGCTCAACTCCGTCTTGGAGTTCGTTTACGGTGCACTCACCGCCATCAAATGCCTCATCAGGCGGCCAAGAACGCCCCATCACTTCCTTCCACTGGTTCTGCGGTCCGGGCCATACCTTATCCCCACCGAAGTTTGCCCACTCGTTCGGCTTTGCGTCCCTGCGCAACTTGCCAAACCATTTCTCATTCTCCCAGAGCACATTATCGCCATCAATAAACCTGTAACTCATGATCCGACCAATCTGCGGGACGACGACCACCTCAACAATGCCGTTTGTTATCCGATACGAATGCTCCCACCCACGATACACAATTTGATCCACCTTGACCTGTGAAACCGCCACACCGATGGAGAGACAAAATGCTATTGTGCAAGGGACAAACTTGAGCTGCCCCTTCACGCAGTTCACCTCACGGTGTGTTTGGCAACTTGATTCGCCAATCAAGGTCAGTTTGGCTTGCGAGAGCTAAAGTGATAGTAAGCGCCTGAAGTATTCAATGGTGCACTTAAGCCCTTCCTCAATTGGCACTTTGGGTTCCCAATTGAGCAGTTGCTTTGCTTTGGTTATATCCGGTCGGCGCTGCTTTGGATCATCTTCAGGGAGCGGTTTGAACATGATCTCTGACCTGCTCCCGGTGAGCCTTATGATGAGTTTGGCAAGGTCAATAATGCGCATTTCATTTGGGTTGCCCAAATTGACTGGTTCATGCAAATCCGACATCATCAGCTTTGCAATCCCCTCAACCATGTCATCTATGTAGCAGAATGAGCGTGTCTGAGTCCCATCACCGTGGATGGTTAACGGCTCACTGCGCAACGCTTGACAGATGAAGTTCGGTATCACACGCCCATCATCCGGGCGCATCCCGGGTCCGTATGTGTTGAATATGCGAGCTATGCGAGTGTTTAACCCATGTTGACGATGATACGCCATAACGAGCGCTTCAGCGAAGCGCTTCGCCTCATCATACACGCTGCGGATGCCAATCGGGTTGACATTTCCCCAATAGCTCTCACTCTGCGGATTTACAAGTGGGTCGCCATAAACTTCGGAGGTTGAAGCGAGGATATACTTTGCCCCCTTAGCACGAGCCAACCCTAATGTCCGCCATGTGCCGAGAGAGTTTACAAGCAATGTCTCAATTGGGTGGCGCAAATAGTCTGCTGGGCTGGCTGGACTTGCAAAGTGGGCAACATAATCCACATGACCATCAATGTAGAGGAAGTTGCAGCAGTCGTAGCGGATGAGCGTGAGTCGCCCACCGCTCCCATCAGGTAGATTCTCAAGCCTGCCAGTGATGAAGTTGTCTATTACGACAACTTCGTGCCCTTCCTTTAGCCAACGCCTAACCAAGTGAGAGCCTATGAAACCAGCCCCACCGGTTATGACTATGCGCACGCTCCTCACCCATTATGAGCTTGTGAGTTCAAATGGACTCCTCATATAGTGTGCGATGCGCCTCAGAGCCTTGCCACAGCGAGAAACAAAATTGCCATCCAAAGATTGACTTGGGCTCAATTAAAAACAGCCCTTACTAACAAGCCCGCTGTTAGAAGAACAAATCCCTGTTGGGTTCAAGTTGCCTGATGGCTGCCATTCCCTCCGATATGCTCGTGCGAAGCTGCTCTGCCAATGTCGGCTCATCCCTCATGAACTCCATCAGCTGCGCTTTCAGCTGCTCAGCCTGTGGTCGCAATTCCTCAAAGCGCTCCTTTATTGGCTTAAATGAGAGCATCCTCCTGCCGAGGAAGCCAACTTCTTCATGCATTTCATACAGACCCTGTTCGGCAAGGAAGCGTTGCACATACTGAATGAGGTCTTTACAAGCGTCCCCGGAAAGCCACATGCGCCCCATCAGCTTGCGCATTTCACGGAGCGAGAATTCAATGACCTCTTCAACTGAAGCTGTGTCATCGCCCGGCTTGTGTATGAGCCACGATTTGAGCGCACGCTTAAAGCCGACTTCAAAGTTGCGCCCGAATGGCGTCCTCGGAAATGCCCTTATCGGACGCATGTGCAGTTCCCAGTCTCGCGGTGGGAACGGTGAAAATGGGTCTATGTTGCGCTTGCGCAAGCTCCATTCAATAGCACCCTCACGGAATAGCCACACAAAGGATGCAAACAGCATTTCCTCGGCGAGTTGCCTATTGTGGACATGCATCCCAGAGGATGGCACCTGTGTGAACTGAGTTTTGAGGTGCTCTGATGGCGACTCAGCTGCCTCAATGAACATATCAGCAAATGCCAGCACGATGCACTCAGGTCCGGTGACCGATGGCGGCGGAAGCTGCAACGCTACCTCCGGCGGCTTACTCCACCACTCCTCGGCAGTGCCGATAAGCGCCCGAACGATTATGATAAAGGCAACAGCAATGGCGAGCACGAATACAACGACCAAGATGATGCCACCAATCATTGGCGCAAAACCTCACCACCGTTGCATATGAGCGCCTCGCAGGCAGTTACTCACCCTCGTAAATCTCCGGATTGACGATATTCGGTGGGCGCTCGCCGCGCAACACCGCAAGCACATTCTCAACGGCTATAAGAGCCATCTTCGTTCTTGTTTCCGTGGTGGCGCTCCCTATGTGAGGCAGAAGAACGACATTATCCATCTCAAGCAGCTCGGGTTCAACTTGCGGCTCGTTCTCATACACATCCAATCCGGCACCGGCTATCTTGCCCCCCTTCAAAGCCCTAACGAGTGCCTTTTCATCAACGACGGGACCACGAGATGTATTGATGAGAAAAGCCGTCGGCTTCATCAAATCAAACTCCCTATCGCTGAACATGTGGTATGTTTTGTTCGGTCCGTGCATTATGAGCGGCACATGTATGCTCACAAAATCGGATTGCCCAAGTAACTCATCAAATGGAACATAAGTGGCGCGGAGGGCTCTCTCTATCTCCTCATCGGCACGCACATAATCGTAGTAAATGACGCGCATATCAAATCCCCATGCACGCCTTGCGACAGCCTTCCCTATGCGCCCAAAACCGACTATGCCCAAAACCTTGCCCCACACATCTGCGCCGAGAAATTGCATCGGTCCCCAACCTTCCCACTTCCCCGAACGCAAATGGCGCTCAGCCTCGTTCAACCTCCTTGCCACCGCCATCATCAGAGCCCAAGCCAAATCAGCAGTTGTCTCAGTGAGCACCCCGGGCGTGTTTGTCACGGGTATCTTGCGCTTCGTCGCCTCCGCAACATCTATGTTGTTGAATCCGACGGCATAATTTGCAATCACTTTCAAGTTAGGGTTTGCGTCCATCACTTCTGCATCAATTGCGTCTGTGAGCAGGCAGAGCAACGCATCGCACCACTTTACACCCTCAATCAACTCCTCTCGCGTTATAACGCGATCATACGGGTTGACTCTCACCTCGGAGACTTCCGGAGCACTGCGCAGCTTCTCAATTGCGGCTTCGGGCAGCATGCGCGTCACAAAGACTTTGTAACCGCCCATGCCATTGCACCTCCCGAAAGACCCACCTCACAGGCGCAAATCCCACCATCGTTGCCTGTGTGAAGTGATCATTACCATTATGTAGCATCATCCCGAACGGTTGTATCCATTGGAACGAATGGCAGCAGAAAGCCAAAAATTGCGAAACCATCAATGGATGCGGGTGTCCAAGTTAATTGGATGCGGCTGCGAATTCCATTGGTAGCGCATCGCCCAATTGTGAGGTGGAAGCGGTGAACTGTGATCGTATGCGCATACTCATATCGGCATACATTGATGGCGAGGTGAGCCACACTGAGAGGGCGGAGGTTGAAGGGCATCTCCGTTCGTGTGATGAATGCCTCAACTTTCATAACACCCTCTTGGCGTTGAAGCATTTACTTGCTTCACATCGCTTTCCATCGCCATCAAGGGATGGGGCTGCAGCGTTGATCCAACTTGTCCGGAAAACTTCACGGCAACAGCGATGTTACGGCGCTCACAGGTGTAGCGGGGCTCGGCAGAAAATGTTGGAGTTGATTGACGGAAAGCTGAGCGACGATGAAGCTGCAATGCTGCTTGCGGATATTGCCCGTTGTGATACATGCACTGCTGAGTTCGCGCAATGGGAACGATACGCCTCAGCAATGGCAGAGCTTGTGGATGTGCCAATACCTCAACAGCGAAAAGCTGAATTGATTGAGCGGTTGAGGGAGGAGGGGTTTGCAAAGCGCGCCGGATTTGGGCATGCGCTGCTGCGGTTGGCAGCAGGCGCGCTCATCGCTTGTGTTGCGGCGATGGCAATCATTGCGCTATTAGCACGATACCAACCTGAGCGATCGCGAACAGCAGCATATCGTGAACGGAGGGTGATAAGCAGCTCTCCGAGAGCAGTTAAAAGCGCTCATGGCGAGATGACCAAAGAAGGGATGACAGCTGCCACAGGCACAATTGATTCATCACAATCATATAAGCCGCAGCGGGTGGCGAGCATCATTGGGCAGCCAAGCTCGGAAAGCCGTTCAAGACCGCTGACCGAGCCGAGAAGCACAAGGGGCACGATGCGAGTTACAACCGCGTCTGCTGCAGGGACACCGAAGAGCTGGGAAGCGAAGGTGGAAAGGGTGAAGGAGAGCATACCAGTGACAGCCGGCATAAAAAGGGAAAGCCTCACTGTAACGGCAGTGACAGCGCGCCCTTACAAGCCGGTTGAATTGAAAGTGCATGGTGGTGAGCCACAGGAAGCTCAAACGCTTTTTTCGCAGCGAAAAGATGCAACGGTGAGTGAGATGCCGACCGTTGAAAGCTATCAATTTGCAGTTGGCGCAAGATACCAACATGGCACGCAATCAGAAGTTGCTGTAGCTTCGGAGCGGTTGGCGGCGGCGAGCTTCCAAAAAAGTTTGCCTAAGCATGGCATTGGGACGGCGACCGGTGAGCATGTAAATGATGAACTCTATATGCATGGTGGTCTTGGGGAACTTTTGAAGCATAAGCGAGTGGCGCGAGAGAGCACGCTAACAAAGTTAGGTGAGCACTCGGGTCAGCAATGGGAGATCCTTAGCGGTGCTGCGTTCCAACCGCGCTCTGAGGTTGAAGAGCTTGAGAGATTGAGAGAACGGATGCTCGGCTATGAGAGCCTCGTTGAGCAGTTGCGCTCCAACGATGCCTTCATGGGTGCAAACCAAAACCGCATACTCTGCCTCAAATTATTTAGGCTCGGCATAAAGTGGTAATCGCAAACGACCTCGCCGAGCGGCGAGGTGAACTGCAATGAGCTCCATGCGAATGCCGATAACAGCGTTCATATGGATAGCCATATGTATCAGCTTGGCAGTTAGTGGCGAAGCCGATGAGCCAGTGGCACAAGAATCATTTGTCCAAAGCCATATCGGCAGCCTTGATTCACAACGCATAGGACACCAATCAATGTTGATGACCTTGCAGGACAGCGTTAAGCCGATGTGGAATGGCTCAAAGCTCGTTCCCGGAAGCCTAATTCATGGTGCGCACATCAACACCAATGTTGGTGCCAACACGACTGTTTCCTTAACGCTGGTTAACGGCGCGGAGTTCCTCCCGGGATCAGCACAATCGCAATGGATGCCTCACAAAGCCACATCAATTTCCGACTCGCTCTCATCGGGCACGAAGTTGAGACAGGGGGGTAAGTGGCTATCTACGGCGATGGTCACGGATGGCTTTCAGCCACTCCCGGTGAGGTTTTACCGGCACGGCTCGCTTACGAGGTTTCGCCTTGAGCATCGTTCAAAGGCATTCAACTTGCAGTTTGAGCGAGCTGAGGCTGACAAGGACTTGCTCACGGCGAGCGGCGCTTGGATCAACGCCCTCAACACAGTTGCGCCGTTGCCCCGCTCAGTCAATGCCCTAAAGGGATGTGAATTTACATCGCTGTCACTTGGCAGCAGATTCGGAGCGCTCAACTTGAGCGGCAATTGGCGTTCTATCTCTGGAGGCGGCGAGGTTGAGAGATATAGCGTTGGGTTGCACGGGAGTGGAATTAAATTGCACATTGGTGAGACGAGGATTGAGCAAGGTGCCAGAATCAATCCTCAGGCTGCCGCCGAAGAAATCGCAGCGCTGACCTCCGAATTTAATGCCCTCGGCAAGGAGTTTGCGATGCTTGGCGCACCCGTAAAGTTGGCGAGCTTACAGCCCTTCCCAAACTTGCGCGAGAGTGAGCGTTTACTCGCATGGGAGCCCTCAAAAGATGTAAAGCTGCGCCACGAGAGTGTGCGCATATCAAATGGCTCAGGAGAACTATTGCAAACTGCCACCACGCTGAACCTGGCTGGCATAAGGCTGACAGCGACGAGAAGAACCGATAGCATTGATGCGAACCTGACTCAGCAGGCACTGAAGCTTGTTGGGAAGGAAGCGCTGGCAAGCCTGATCGGGCATAAGCAGACTGTAACGCAATTGCTGTGGGCGCCTTCAAACGCGTTTCAGATATCGCACACTGTTACAGAAGTTGAGGCGCTACAAGGCGCGAAATCAAATGTGAGTTATTGCAGGACACGCATGACTGAGGTTTCTCTGAGACCGGACAAGGACACAAGTGCCTCATTTGCATTTGGTCAAGCAGAAACGCAATCAAAGGATGGCAGCACATCGCAAGTTAAGTTAACCCAATGGAATTTCAACAGGCAGATAGAGCTCGGTGAACACAATTTGGTGCTTTCTCACTCAGGACGGCGCATGGAGCCGAGGGGCAGCGAAGCTTACCTGCTCTCGCGCACATCGCTCTCGCTGGCTACAAACCCAAAATCGCCAACAAGGTTGCAGCTCAGCATCATCCGAACGGAAGAGCATCCGGATAGGGGCAATGATGGGACTCACACAAAGGTGAGCTTGCAATCACTCCTTTCAAGCAGTGCTTCATTGGCTGCAAACTGGGAGCGCAAGCCAACGCCAAAGGGGACTTTTGAGCTCAGCGAATGCACGCTCAAGTTAGCGCAGTTTGAACTTCGTTACCGAGCAGTTGAAGAGCCACTACCGCAAGGTGTAGAGCGTAAAGTGAATCAACTGCAGCTGCAACACCCACTCACAGAGGACCTCAATGTGGTTGTGAATCTATCTTCAGTTGAGCAAGGCGATCATAAGGTCAGAGAGAATTCGCTCGCTATGATGGGCGTAAATCCGGAAAGCAATGAAACCCTCATTAAGGTGTCCTCAGTGAACAAGCAAAATGGTGACACTTCCGAGCAGATGGAATCACTGACACTCGTGCAACCCATCACAAAGGAGATGCACATTGGAACCGAGATAGCGAGAACAAGTGACGATCAGGGCAACCAAGGTGAGCAGCAACGGATTTACATCGCAGCGGTGCCGAAGTCGGATTCGCTGCCGCAAGTCCATGTTGGTTATGAGCGCATGCGCCAGCCGCTCGGCAAAACGATTCAGACGCCATTAGCGCGTGTGAGCATCGGTGGAAAAAAGAGTTTGAGATTAACGGCTGGCTATGCACTCAACCAAACACAACAGCTGGGTCGGCTGCCGATGCGTGAACTCGTCCTCCAACTGCCCATTGGGAAAGCAAAACTTGAAATATATCGCTTCTCCAACATGCCACAGAACTGGGCGACGAGATGGACCAAAGAGAGTTGGTTCCTAAGGAATCCAATGAGCCCATTCCCTACCCTCCCATCGGGGCAAAAGTTGAATCAGCTCAGTTTGACGGATTGGGTAATGGTTGCCGTTAACATCCCACTCGCTAAAGATTGGATGCTTGAGATAAGCGCTAACAGGTTGCGCCCTTATTCCAATGCCGATCCGTTGGAGAGGAAAGAGGCATCTGTGCTGCTAAATGGGAAAACAGGGCGCAATGGAAAACTGCAGTTCTCAATAAGGCATATCTGCGAAAGGCGAAAGCAACCAGCTGGCGATGTGAAGGGATTAATCTACACCATCTCACATAGCTGGAGACTTTCCGACTATCGCCACCTATCGCTCTCAGCTCATTACAATACAAATGAACGCCTCCGCTACCCCGGCGTCCAAGAGGGGACCTATTCATTGATGCTATCGCTCTCGCAAGTTTGGTGAGGGGTTAAGGCATATTGTCGTAGATGCACCTTGGGTCTCCGGGGCGGAAGCCGACTAACTCTGTCATCTTCACCCACTTCACATGCCCATCAGCAAAAACTACGTTGACGCCCTCCATATGCCTTGGTGCAGGCACCCAACGACGCACAGTGTTGTCTCCATAGTTCGGATCGACTACATAAGTAGCACATGCTGAATCAGCGCACACATACGGGAAGAAAACACGAAAGTCTGTTCCGGCGTCATCAGACCATTTTTGAGGTGGCCATGCTGGGTTTGAGATATTGCCAGTGTCACAAAGGTAAACAGTTGTAGCCGGCTCCCTGAGTTCCGCCATTTGAATGGGGTCTTCAGGCCAGTTGAAGACATTGCTATAGTCGCCACGCCTTGCACCTATGGCTTGAACGAACAAGCGGTAGTGATAGCCATAACCGAAGCGTATCGGTGATGGGTTTGTCTTGTAGTCCTTTGATGGGCATTGGAAAACTTGATCGCTGCGCAGGTATGGTTCAAGTATATCCCAAGTCCAAAGCACACCAGCGTTGCCGGTTATCCGCCCAATGTAGCCGGGAGCATAAACCACACCCAGCGGAAAACGCTCATCATTGTCCTGAATATACATTCGGAACGCACCGTCTATTTGCTTTAAGTTGTTGAGGCATGCTGACTGCTTAGCCTTTTCCCTCGCCTTCGCGAACACCGGGAAGAGGATAGCAGCCAGCACAGCAATGATAGCTATTACCACGAGCAGCTCAATAAGCGTGAATCCCCCACACTGCTTTACCGCTGCCCACCACTCAATCCGCTTTTTGCGCTTCATTTCGGCTCACCCCCAAGCAACTATGGTGTGATACATCTAACTCAAATTATGGCGACGCGACCCGAATTAGTAAATCATGCCCGAACGGGCATCACATCAGAGTATGGAACGCCTCAACCAAAACATAAATGCAGCGAGCATACATAGCCAGAAAACCGGCTTAAGTATTGATGGCAGCAGAGAGATGAAAAAGGAGATGAGCGTCAAAGGGACAATGGCAATTATTCCGGTGACGGCGATGCGCTTGAGCGACTGTGGTTCTACAAGCCATGCAACAAAATCAAGAGCGATTGAACGATTGAGTTCGTATCCGCATTGCTGGCACCGTGCTCTCATGCGGGAATTAATCGTGTGGCAGCGCGGACATGATATGCCCTTCAACTCAGCCTCGCGCTTTTTCTCCATAGCTAACCGAAGCTTATATCGGTCGCTTTGGCTCATCGGGTCAAGCTTTAAAGCCTCCTCAAACTCTTTTATCGCCTCGTTGTAGCGCTTCATCCTGAGGTATATATCACCGAGAAGTGAATGAGCTGCGGCGTTCTTCGGGTCACGCCTAATAGTTGCTTTGTAACGCTCAATGTCCTGCTCAAGGAGGAAGCGTTTGATTCGCTCTTCACCGATGCGGTGCAAAGCCCATAGCACAATCACGCCAACACACAAACTGCAACTGATGACGACTACAAACAGATTGCCCCAATAGATCATGGCGAGCACAAGGCTGCTTAACGGGAGCGCAACCAACAAAACGCCCTCAATGGGTGAGAACTCACCCTCAATCAACTTGCCAACAATGGCGCTGGCTATAATCCCAAGGAACAGAAGCACAACAGCAAGCTTGAAGCCCTCTTCTGCGGCTTCCGCAATGTGCGCCATCATTCCGGCTCATCGCCGCCCAACATCGGCGCATACATGGCAATTTGGATCGCGCTTCAGTTTGATTATGTGAAACGACATCGTCACGCCATCGTAAATGAGGTAGCGGTTTAGCAACAGCTGTCCTATGCCAGTGAAATATTTAATCACCTCGGTCGCTTGAATCATAGCTACAACTCCGGGTGTCGTCCCAACCACCGGGAATACCCCGGGCGGTGGTGACGCCTTAAAGATGCAGCTCAGACAAGCAGTTTGCCCCGGCAGGATTGTAGTGGCTCGCCCTTCAAGCCCCCAAATTGACCCATGAAAGAATGGCTTCCCGGAGCGAACTGCATATGAGTTTAAGACGAACCTCGTCGGGAAATTGTCCATCCCATCAACGATCACATCCACATCGCCAAGCAATTCATCCACATTCTCCTCCGTCAAGCGCGTGCAAGCAATCTCAATTTCAACTTCGGGATTGAGCTGCTTGAGCTTTTCCATCGCCGATTCCGGCTTCGGGCGCCCGATGTCCTTCGTCCAATGAAGCACTTGACGATTAAGGTTGCTCTCGTCAACTACATCGGCATCAATCAACTTTAACCGCCCGACGCCAGCGGCAGTCAGATACAGTGAAATTGGGCAACCCAACCCACCAACGCCAACCACTGCCACACTCGCCTCACGCAACTTGCGCTGCCCTTCAACACCCCATCCGTCTATGCGCATCTGCCTGTCATAGCGTGCGGGAAACAATTCCATCACCCCTTACGCATGTGTTACATCCGCAGCAGAAGTGCCTGCCATCAAACTCCTGTGCGAAATCATTGCTATGGCGCCAATATCGGCAAATGCCAATGCTGCAATTTGACCCAGCGCAATACCGCCATCATTTGGCGGGACTTGACGATGCCACAAGACTTCAAACCCAAGTTCACTTAACCTGCAAACTGCCCCTTCAAGCAAAAGGCGGTTTTGGAACACACCGCCAGTTAGCACAACCTTGTTCACGCCGGTCAGTGAGCGAAGTTGCTCGCACCCGTTTGCAATCATTTCAACCACAGCCCGATGAAAGCGCGCAGCGAGCAATCTTACATCCTCACCATTTGAAAGCAGCTCAAGCAAATGCAGCAGCGTTTGGCGATGGTCAATGATGAGTTTGCCGTCCTCCCAGCGCATGGCAAACTTCAATGGAATCACATTCCCATCCCAAACATGCGTGGCAGCCATCTCAAGTTCAATTGCAGCTTGCCCCTCATATGTGGCTACATCGCAAATGCCAAGCAGAGCTGAAACGGCATCAAACAATCGCCCCATGCTCGTGTTTAACGGTGAGTTCAATCGGCGCGCCACTTGAAGCGGAATGACGCGCAATTCATCCGGGCTTAACCTCTCAAGAAGCGGCTTCAAGCCGGCATTCTTGAGCGCTTCCTCACCGAGCAACTCCCACGCATATGCAAACGCGAGCCTGATTGGCTTTCGTATGGCGGCTTCCCCTCCGGCGAGCGGCATCGGATGCAAGTGCCCCAAGCGCTTAAAGCCTTTGAGGTCGCATAGCAACATTTCACCGCCCCAAATCGTCCCATCAGCTCCATAGCCTGTTCCATCAAAAGCCACACCGATGACTGGTTCGTAAACACCATGTTCAACCATGCAACTCAGCACATGCGCATGGTGATGCTGCACCGTGAAGCGAACCTCGCAAAACTCGCTCGCCAACTTGGTTGTGTGATATCCGGGATGCATATCATGGGCGACGATTGCCGGCTCAACTCCAAGCAGGTTGCAAAAGTGATTCAGTGTGCGCCTCATGTATTCGCATGTGTCCAAGTTTTCAATATCGCCGATGTGCTGGCTGAGCACAGCCCAATCATCCTGCGCCACGCAAACCGTATTCTTCAAATCGGCACCAACGGAAACAGCTGGCACAGGGAGACGCCTTGGCAAGTCGAAAGAGGATGGCACATAGCCCCTCGCACGCCTTAGCAACACACCATGCCCACACATTGGACGAACAACCGAATCATCACAAGGCGTGTGTATGTCCCTGTCATGTAGCAGGAAGAAATCAGCTATGCCTGAGAGCTTCCTTAAAGCCTCTTCGTTTGTGAAGCAAATCGGCTCATCGGAAACATTCCCGCTCGTCATCACGAGTGTGCTCGGGGAATAACGCATCAGTATCGCATGCAACGGAGTGTATGGCAACATGACACCCTGGTAGAGATTATTCGGAGCAACCTCCGGTGCAATGCCGCTTTCGTCCGCCTCACGAAGCAACACAATTGGGCTCTGCGGCGACTTGAGCAATCTCAATTCCCAATCCTCACACCTTGCTACCGATTTAAGTTCGTCCTCATCACGGCACATTATCGCAAAAGGCTTTGCCAAACGGCGCTTCCTCAAGCGTAGCTTGCTGACAGCCGCTGAGTTGCGCGCATCACACGCTATGTGAAATCCACCCAACCCCTTCACCGCTACAATGTATCCGCGGTGAAGCAACTCACCGGCAAGTTGAATTGCGCCATGCGTCTCAGCGCGAATCACATTACCGCAAGCATCAGTAAGCCACACCCTTGGACCGCACGATGGGCACGCATTTGGCTGCGCATGAAAACGCCTATCCAGTGGGTCGTGATACTCGCTCTCGCACAGCTCGCACATTTTGAAGCGAGCCATAGTCGTATTTGGGCGGTCATATGGCAAACGGACGATTATCGTGAACCTCGGCCCACAATTCGTGCAATTGGTGAATGGATACAAATGCCTGCGGTTGCTCGCCGTATTGACCTCATGCATGCACTCGGCACAAGTTGCCACATCCGGCGGTATGACGGGGCGAGGTGTAGATGTGCCATCACTTGCCATTATCCTGAACTCGCTATCCCCAACAGGTTCAACTTCCTCAAGTTCAACTGAAGCAATGCGAGACAGCGGCGGCGCTTCCGAACGGAGGCGTTTCACAAATGCCTGTAGCGCATCTCCATCACCCTCAACCTCAATTTCAACTGCCCCTGAGGCATTCCTGACATAGCCGCACAAACCCAAGTCGGTGGCGAGCTTGAACACGAACGGGCGAAACCCCACCCCTTGAACAATCCCATTCACTGTCATGCGAATGCGCCTGCGCATCGCGCCTCCCCCTAAGACAGCAACTGAGGCTTTCAAATGCAGCTGATGTCCTTATGCATCAACCCGCCGGATGATACTTCCATGCCAATCAAAAATGAGTGTGAGCCATTCGTCCAGCCCAAAATTGGTCAGCGCGGATAGCTTGATTATGCGCGCATTCGGGTTAAGCGAACGGATGTAGCTCTCCGCAAGTCCAGCATCAAACCGGGTGTGCTCAAGCAAGTCAATTTTTGTTATGAGAATGGCATCAGCCGTGCGGAAGGCATGCGGATACTTCAAAACCTTATCCTCACCCTCTGGCACTGAGAGCAGAGTCACCCTAAAGTGCTCTCCGAGTTTAAACTCAGCTGGGCACACAAGGTTGCCCACATTCTCAATGAACACAACATCCAATGCCTCAATGGGAAGCTGACGCACAGCTTGTTCAACCATTGCAGCCTCAAGGTGACATTCCCCACCAGTCACTATTTGCACTGCAGGCACACCACATGCTGATAGGCGCTCGTAATCTCTCTCAGTGGCTACATCACCGAGTATCGCGCCCATGCGCAGCCTGCCCTTGAGAGCCCTTGCGGTGGCTTCAAGCAGGGTTGTCTTGCCCGAACCGGGTGATGAAAGTATGTTGATGAGCAACACGCCGGACTCGGTCAGCTGCTCCTTTGTCCGCCTCGCAATCAGCTCATTAGCTTCCAACAGGTGCTCAAACATCAGCACATACTTCCGCTGTCCCTCGGAATCACTCACTGTTGCTTCACCTCAAATTCAACCCGCTCAATTACGATTTGGTCACCCGAGATGACCTTACCGCCAATGCCGCCGCATGATTGGCACTCGGCAAAGAAGTTATCCGCTTCAAACTCGGCGCCGCAGTTCCAACATATGAGTTTAATCGGGTCCGTCTCAATCTCAAGCTCAGCATCCTCCGCAATCGTTCCGAGCTTTGCGACATTGAATGCTTCGCTTAGAAACTGGGGCACGACGGTGGTTGCCAGACCAACCCTCAGCTTTACAAGAGAAACCTTTACTGCGCCAACTTCCTCAGCCTTCTGCCCAATCGCCTCAATCAGGCGCACTGCAAGGCTAAACTCATGCAATGTTAATTCACCACCAAGAAACGGGCGAGCCATAAGGGCGGAGAAATCAACTCTCGTCATCACATGCCACATGCGCAACAGTGTTGCCAGCCGCTGCTTAGCATAACTTGGGTCAGCTAATGCGGTTGCCAAGATTGGCTGTCAGCCTCTTAAGGGGCTACATCTTACCTTGCGGCGGTGTGCTGCTGTGGCTGTATGAGAGCAAAGTCATCAATATTGAAGGAAGCCCCAAACGGGTTTCCGCCGATGCCCGCAAGCAGATACGCATCTTTGCTCAGGTTGGCAAAACCGATGCCGTGAACGGTGATGGATTCCCTGCGCCCAAGCTTTGATGCGAGTGCCTCCCCAAGGTTAAACTCGGCTATGTGCCATTTGCCATCGGAAGCCACCCCCGGTATGCTGCCGAGCAGGCGCGGGTCATCCTGCCCTATAGCACCACCTGAGAAGTTAATGAAAAAGGTTTGTCCAAGGGCACGCACAACTATGTCCACTCTCACACTCGGCTGCAGCTTATACGCGAATCGCATCACCGGCGCCTTCACGGCATCAAACTCACCATTAAGCAACATCACCTCAAATTTACCGCCCGGGATGGCATTGATGAGCTTAAGGCTTCGCTTGCCGCTTAACGATGTTGTGGTATCAAGCACGATTGCCACGCTGTTGTCTCTCTCCTGCGCAACAGACATGGGCGGCAGGCTCCCATCAAAGTCAAATTTGACTGGCACCTGCACTTGCTTCACATCTTTGGTTTCCGAGAGAATCCTCTCGGTGTCCTTCAATGCCTTTGCGATTGACCAAACCACCTCATCAAGTGGCTTCACTGGCATCTCACGCTCATACCATATGCGCACCCTCGCAACCGATATGCCTTTGTTGACCGTCCATATAGCCACCCGCCCGCCATCAATTGGGTTTTCATCCGTAGCCTCAAGCACGAGGACATCATCAACAAACATGCGCAGCTTGTTGCCTCGCTTCTCAGCGCGCAGATACCACCAATAGCGATGGTAATTTTGCATCGGCTTGGTCAACTTGCCGATTTCGTCCGAGCGCTCCGCAAGCACTTTTGTCCCCTTCAAGATGCGCGATGCTGAGTTATTCCATCCAGCAAAGATGAAGCTGTAACCGCTGCCCAAATCAAGCCCATCAACGCATAGGCTCATGTTCAAATCGCCGGGGTAATTGTAGCCTTGCTCATGCATCCTGATGCTGACATAAGCTTCAACGGTTATGTCCCCACCAAAGGAACGCTTACTTACGAGGATTGGCGATTGCGAATCCTTCCCACCGAAGAAAGACCACTCAGGACTGCATGTCCACCGCTCTGTGACCTCCCAAGAGCCCTTTGCAACCCACCAATCCACTGGTGCACTTGAGAAAGTGCAATCAAGCATATGGTCTGAAGCAACTTGCAATGCTCCGAAGTTAACAACGCCCCTGATCGGTGCAACTCCAATCTTGCGTCCATTCAGCGGCTCCCGATCAACGAACGCGAACAGCGGCTTGCCATCGCATTTGACAAGGATAAACTTTCCATCGCGGCGCAATTCAATGCTCGCTGGCTGATTGAGCTCACGGCGCATAATCTCCTTTGCCACGCTCTTCCCGGAGCGCAGCAACTCATATGACACATGCTCATCACTACTGCCATCAATGACAAGCTTATAACCGCTGTTTGTGTCCTGACCATCACCGCACAGGATCAGAGCCAGAGAATCCTTGAACCGCTCCTCCGGTGGGAAGTGAAGCCTAATCAACGAGCTGCCGAAGAATTCACCGCGATGCCAAAATGCGCCGCCAGCTTGCCGCCATACGCCAGCCGGCGATGCCCAATCAACCATTGTTGACTCTCGGGTGAACTGAGCCGTTACGCTCGGAGTGATAAGGCGTTGACGCCTGCCAAATCGGATATCCACATGCATGAACTTGGCGGGCGCAATCCCCTCGTGGAAGAGGGCAATCTTGCCGGATGCATATGTTGTGTCAAACGACCTGAGCAGCTCCTTACCATCAACGCTGACTTGTAGCATTCCCTCGCTTACCTCAAAGCTCAACTTATGCCATTGCTCAACACTCAAATTGCACGGCGCCTCAGCGAGTATGGTAACGGCTCCATTTGAGATACGCACCAATTGGCACATACCCCTGTATGGCACTTTCGCACGAGGCGGTGCAATCCTCACAAGGTAAGCGTTTCTTGGGTCTTTGAAGCACGCTCCAATCCCAACAGCACTGTCACCAGTCGCAAATGTGATGCTGGCTGTGCAATCCTTCCATGATTCCGAACCGGTGACAAGCCAGTGGGTTGGAGATATTTCGTTCCTGCTGCCGCTCACAGTAAGGATGCCCGATGCGAGAGACCAGTTACCTGCGATTGCTTTCCACCTGCTGAGTAACGGTTCGCTAAATGTATCCGCAAACTCGTCAAAGCTTTCCACGCACACATCATCAAACTGAGCTATCATCCTGCCATCAGCGTATAGCCCGACTTTGCCCATGCTGAATGAGTTGCACCGAGTGCTCAGGACTTGCCTGCCATCAATGTAGGCTGCTATGCGATCATCACCGGCATGCACTTCAACCTGATACCATTGCATCGGCACAAATCCGCCATCACGCTCAGCGAGCACCCTTTGCCTTCCATCCTCAACAGCGATAAGCTGTTGTTTCCCGCCCTCTACATCGTTTGTCCATCGGAAGAGCAAATAGTTGGTTCCATCCCTCGCGTAGACGACGAGTCCAATAGAGCCATTGTCAGAGCGCGGGCGCACCGCAGCCTTAAGCACATAGTTGTCCCAGAACCAATATCCAGTCAGCGCTATGGCAATGCTGGTTGACACCCCTTGCAGGCTAAACGGGTTTGCGCTTAAGCGCGGGTCAAACTTTGAGCTGTCTGCGCCAACTGGCATCCATGTGCCCGAGATCTTCTCCCAATGCTGCACATCCTCAGCGCCGCGCATGAAGTCATCGGCAAATAGTATGGTTTCAGTTGGCTGATACCTCGCTTCAATGCTCTTGACGCCGCCAACCGCCGAGTAAGCGACCTGCCCAGATTTAAATTCGTCGTCGTGGCACACAAACAGGAGCCTGCCATTGTGTATGGCTTTTATCTTCCCATAGCGATAGCGTATGATGAGTTCGTTCTGCAACTCGCCACCAACACGCACGCTTGAATAGCCCACCCCGAGCACTTGTGCCGTCTTGTTGGAGAGCTTAACCAAGCTCACATGGCACTTTGACTTGGCGGGGTCAGCACTGAGGTTAACTTCGTATCCGCCCGACTTCGTCCTGCAGAACGAAACATTGATCCTCGCCGGTGGAGCAACCTGTAGCTGATACTTGATTGCGATGGCAAACTCGGGTTCACACTCCTCCTCAAGTGTTCCCTCAAATGGCTGTGCCATTACAGCCGCTATTAGAACAATGGCACTCACATAGCTCAGGACATAACGCCAGAGCATCCGCCCTCACCTTTACCCGGAACAACAGGATGAGTTGAACCTTTCGGAGGTGCTCCCTTACGCCTGCACGATTTTCGTTTGATATTGGACACCCATGATACCCGATAAGTTGCCCCCACATTCGCTTCTGAAGATGCCGCACCTTTTAAGCCACATAAGACCCGCTGCGCCCGCGGAATCTTCCCCCTCAATGGTAAACTTCAGCTCAATGTGAAATTGTCCCGGCGTCACAATAAAAATGTGGTGAGCTTGCATGCGAATACTTGGCGTTGATTATGGAACGAAGCGGATAGGGTTGGCTGTAACGGACGAAAGCGGTCTCATCGCGCAGCCGCTGAGGAGCATCCAAAACAACGGTGACGAATGCGCAGCAAGGCATATTGCAGAGGTAGCGAAGGCTTACAATGTTTCACTCATCGTTGTCGGAATCCCGAGGCGCACCGATAACCGAACGAGCGTAACTGAGAGGCGCTCGGCTTCATTCGCATCGCTTTTAAGCGAGGTCAGTGGGTTGCCGGTTGAGTTGTTTGATGAACGCTTTACAACTTCCATTGCCGAGAGGCTGCTCACTGAAGCCGACTTATCGCGCCGCAAGAGGAAGCGCCTTCGCGATGCTGTCGCAGCTGCCATAATCCTGCAGGGCTATATTGAACGCAAAACCGCCTCATCAAACAGCCCTCGGCATGCTAATCAACTCTGAGCACGGCGCCGGTATTTGCACTTGTCACAAGCTTGCTATATCTTGCAAGCCAACCATGCTTCACCTTGGGCTCAGGCGGTTGCCACATTGCACGCCTTCTCTCAAGCTCCTCCTGCGGTATAAGCACATCAATTCGGCGCTCGTCAAGGTCAATTCGCAAAATGTCACCGTCGCGCAAAAGCGCAATCGGACCACCAGCAGCTGCCTCTGGAGAGATGTGCCCGACGCAAATGCCCCTTGTGCCGCCTGAAAAACGACCATCAGTAATTAACGCCACATCCTTACCCAAGCCCATCCCGACGATGGCTGAAGTTGGTGCAAGCATCTCAACCATGCCCGGTCCGCCCTTTGGTCCTTCGTAGCGAATCACTACGACATCGCCGCGCTTGACTTTGCCGGATTTGATACCCTCAACGGCTTCCTCCTGCGATTCAAAGATGACAGCCTGCCCCTCAAATCGCCTAATGGATGGATCCACAGCACCTGTCTTAATGACTGCGCCATCTGGAGCCAAGCTCCCATAGAGTATGCACAGCCCGCCAGATGGCAGATATGGCTCTTCAATTGGGCGTATCACTGACCGATCAAGAACGGAGGCGTCCTTTATGTTTTCCATGAGCGTCCTTCCGGTGACGGTCATTGAGTCAAGGTGCAGCAAGCCATCTATCCTGCTCAACTCCTTCAAGATGGCGCTCACTCCACCGGCACGGTCAAGGTCTTCCATGTGAAATTTTGATGCCGGAGACAAACTGCAGATGTATGGGGTGCGATCGGCTATCTCATTGATCCGCCCAAGCGGGTAGCTTATGCCAGCCTCGTGAGCTATTGCGAGCAGGTGCAACACCGTATTCGTTGAGCCACCCATAGCCAAGTCAAGCGCAAACGCATTGTCAATTGCCTCAATGGTCACGATATCCCTTGGGCGAAGGTTGAGCTCAAGCAGCTTCATCACTTGCCTGCCAGCCATCCTCGCCAATTCCTTTCGCCTCTCATCGGTCGCCGGGATTGTCCCATTGCCCGGCAATGCCAAGCCGAGCGCCTCAGCAATACAGCACATTGAATTGGCGGTGAACAGCCCGGCACAAGAACCGCATGTTGGACATGCCCTCACCTCAACCTCTCGCAATTCATCCTCAGTGATCAGTCCGGAGTGATATGCCCCGACGCTTTCAAAGATTGAAATGAGGTCAAGCGGCTCACCGGTGCTTGATCTGCCAGCCAACATTGGACCACCACTCACGAATATCGTCGGTATGTTCAAGCGCACAGCAGCCATGAGCATTCCGGGCACTATCTTGTCACAGCTGGCTATGCATACAAGCGCATCAAACCTGTGCGCCTCAACCATAGTCTCAACTGAGTCGGCGATGAGTTCACGCGAGGGCAACGAATAATGCATCCCTATGTGCCCCATCGCTATACCGTCGTCAACGGCGATCGTGTTAAACTCAAATGGCACACCACCGGCTTCTCGTATGCCCTCTTTAACAGCCTCAGCAATCTCACGCAGATGGACATGCCCGGGAACAATATCGGTGTATGAGTTGGCCACACCCACAAACGGCTTATTAAAGTCCTCATCCTTAAGACCACAAGCGCGCAACAAACCGCGATGCGGCGCTCTATCAACACCTACCTTCACCTCTTCCGAACGCAATCGCTGCATCTCGGGTCACCTCGCTCGCCAAGCTCGCAATTCGGAACAATATGAAGTTCAACTTCTACAGCCGCAAGCTCACTCCACATTGCCGTCGGCAGCCACTTGAAATCCCATCACCATCGCTTTAGTCCTCGAACCGCTTCAGCTGCTGTGGTGCTTTGCATGCTTGTAATGCACATCCGGTTGGGAGCGCAGCTCAGCTGCCTTCTCCTCGGGTGAGGTGTCGCTCAGGAATACACCGGCACCGATTTCGGGACCGGCAAGATACTTCCTCAAGTTGGGCGCACGCAGCGGCGGATAAATCTCAATGTGAAAATCGTAAGCATCGTAGCTTCCACCATCACTCGGTCTGTTATGCAACACAAGCACATACGGGAATGGCATCCTCCACAAGTTGTCATATTTGACGAGGACGCAGTGCAACACCCTCGCCAGGTCGGCAATCTCATCGTCGCTCAGCTCGGCTATGTCGCGCCTGTGAACTTTGAGGGCAATCATCACCTCATATGCATACCTTGCAAAGTATGGGACAAAGGCAACTGCGACATCGCCCTCAACGATAATCCTTCTACCATCGGCGATCTCGGACGAAACTATGTCCTCAATCAATCTCCTTCCCGTGCTCTCAAAGTGTGCTTGACATGCTTCAAGTTCCCGCTCAATGAGCTTGCAGACAAATCCGAGGGCGTAAATTTGGCAATGCGGATGCGGATTGCTCACACCCACAACCTCACCCCTGTTCTCAAAGATGAACACATATGCAACTTCGGGATGCGCTGAGAGCATAATGAACTCCTCTCGCCACGCCTCCACGACGCGCCTCACACCTTCAACATCCATCAGCGACAGCGACATGTTGTGCTTTGGATGATAGCACAAAACCCTCGCGATTCCGAGCGCTGGTTGGTTGCGATAAATTCCGATCGGTTGTTCCAGCTCCATCGGCGGGTTAAGCGAGACGCATGGGAAGTCATTGTTGAAGGCAAATGTGCTTTCATACTCCGGGTTGCGCTCACCGCTTGCCCTTAAATTCCCCGGACACAAATAGCATTGCGGATCATACTCTGGGAGCTCACCTTCCGAAGCTGGCATGACTTCACCAACCCATGGGCGAGCTTGCCTATGAGCTGCGACGATGATCCATTCACGATATAGCGGGTGCCATCGCGCTTCCCAAACCATCGCACTCGCCACCAATTGCGCTCGGCATATACTCGCAATCGGTGCATGCAGCAGTTTCAATTTATAGCTCCGATCGCCAGAGGGCAAATGCCAAAATACCAACTCATCCTTCAGCCGAAGGGCTTTGTGATGCCTCTCCGAAGATGATCGTCGGAGTGACAAAGATGGCAAGCTCCGTCTCTCGCCTCTCAAACCGACGGCTTTTGAACAGCTCACCCAATACGGGTATTGAGCCCAATATTGGGACGCGCCTCCAGTATTGCACATCTTCAGAGCTGATCAATCCCGCAAGGACAACCCCCTCTCCGGGCTTTAACTCAAGCTCCGTTTCATAGCTCCTCGTCCTGAAGCCAGGTATAACTGCCCCCCAAACATTGACCGTTATCCCCGGAGCTGGGGCGCTCACTTCGGTTTGCAACTTGAGTTTTATCACGCCGCTATGATCCACAATCCCAGTGACTGCAAGTATGATGCCATACTGACGGAATTCAACACCTTGTGCAAGCACACCGGCGCCAAGGGGCGTTTGAACTCCTGCTGCCGGACCGCCAAGCATTGTCACTGGTATTGGTATCTCACCACCGACCGTGAATTTAGCCTGCTTGCCGCTTGCTGCGACCGCGCTCGGCGCTGAAAGCACCCTTGCCACATTCTTGCTGATGAGCATTTGGAGCATGCTTTGGATGTTGCTTATGCGCGTGAACACTCTGCCAACTACCGCATCACCCACTTCGCCAAAGGTTATTGACTCCGGATGTTGCACGCCGAGTTGACGGAGCGCTTCACGATTTATCTCCAGCACCCACGCCTCAACTCGCAACTGCTGTGGCTGCAAAACCTGTAGCATGTCAAGCACATTTCCCTCGCCAACAACAGCCTGTGCTATTTTGATGGCACGGTCACGCTCAACGCTCGTCTCAACCACGCCGCGGAGCATCACCTTCTGGCTGCCGAGTTCAATGACCTCAATCGCGTCTATTCCGATGAGCTCCTTCAACCTCTGCGGGAGCGTTTGCACCTCCGGCTTAACTTCGGGCTTAACCTCGGGCTTGATCTCCGGCTTGACTTCCGGCTTTAACTCGGGTAGCTTTGGTTGAACAACACGGACGAGGTTGATCACCTTCTTCCCAAGCAACTGCTCAATCTGGTTAATGGCTTGTCTCTGCTCCTCGCTGTCCACCTCACCGGTGACAACGAAGCAATCACGGGTGAACTTCACCTCCACATTTGGTAGCCCAAGCAACTCTTTGACTTCCTTTGGGGACGGCACTCGCAAGCGAGTTAGGTTCAACACCGTTACCCCGGCAAGCTGCGCTGCATGTTGTATTCTTTCAAGGTCGTGTTGGGATTCAACTTCCCCCTCAATGATGAGCACATCGCCAACTTGACGAACACTCACGCCCTCCAGACCAATGATCTGCTCAAGTTCCTCTGGACGCATTGATGGCTTCTCGGGCTTTTTAACCCCCTCGGGTTTCAGTTCAACTTCCTCAACCCGAAGAAGGTCAATCACATTCGGTGAGAATAGGCGCGCTACTGTTAGGGCAAGCTGCTTGTGTTCCTGCGTGGCAACCTTGCCGGTCAAAACAATCGTGCTGTCAATGACTTGAACGAATACACCCGGTATGCCAATGGCTGAAGCAATTCGCTCGGCGGAGAGACCCAGTGCCTCCTTCACAACCACATCGTAAGTGGAAATACCACGCTCATCAAGTATCACGAGCGTAGTGCTACCTGCGGATTTGCCAACGACTGCAAGCAGGTCTTTGCCCATCACGACGACATCGGCAACCTGTGGATTGCTAATGTGAATGCTGAGCAGACGCCGCGCACGAACGATCGCGGACTTCCCTACAGCCACTTCAATTCGCTTGGGTTGCGCAACTGCTGTATCACGCTGTTCCGCTTTTGGCTTTGAAGGCGTTCGTGGTGCAGTGGTGAGAGGTCTTTGTGGCGTGGGTTTAACAGCTTGAGGCTTCCGATCACCAGCACTGGGTGAAGGTATCAGCAGTTTCTCGCCCACACGGATTATGTCGGTATCAAGCCTATTGTTCGCCTCGCGAAGCCTTTGCAACGGCACACCATACCGCCTTGCGATTGAGAAAAGGGTATCACCCTTCTTCACGATGTGATACCTTCTTTGGCTGCTCTCGGCACGCAGATGGACAGCAAAGCATTGCAACATAACCAGACAAACACACGCTGCCGTGAGAATCGCGCTATGGCGCATGATCCATCACCTCTGCGGGCACATCGCAGCGCCCATCACCCACTTGGCACCTTGAAAGGCTATCACCAATCAGCGCCATCCCGAATGCCTTCGGAAGCCGCCTTTACAGCATCAAGGACGGAATTTGCGTTTGCCTCAACCAACCTCTCAATCACCTTGTGAAGAAGCTGCCCAATGAGTGGCACCTCATATTCGTAAGAGATGATGAGTCTCATGAGCGTGCCTTCTTCATGGCTTTCAAAACGCCACTCACCGCTATAGCTGTCCATGTCGCCTTCTATCATCTCAAAGCTGCATGAGAGCGATGAGCTATCCCAGACATCTTTCTCAACCCATCGCAACTTCCTTCCGAGCACGGGCACATTTGCGACCCACTCGGTTATGCGTGTCATCCCATCGTCACTCAAAACTCTCACGCTTTCAACATTTCCAGAACAAGCTATGTAGCGCTCCACATTTCTTGCACTGTTGAAGGTCACGATCGGTGGTGCCTTCACTAACCTCTCACAAACGATCGTTGGCATAGCGCATCCTCCAAGCACCGCTCACGCAATTTGGGATACCAACTCCTCTGCGTCCGCTATCGCCTCGGAAAATGCATTCACCGCCTCATCAATTTGCTCGCGCTCAATTATGAGTGGCGGTTCAAACCTTACAACCAACGGGTTGTTAAGCGTATATGCTACAAGGACGCGCCTTTGAAACATGCCGGCAACAACAATGGTTGCAATATCGGGGTCACAAAATTCAACGCCGATGAGCAATCCCTTCCCACGCACACACTTGATCAGGTCGCCGTGCATCTCCGCGACCCGCCGCAATGAGGAGAGGAAGTAATCGCCGCTTTCCCTCGCCCGCTCAGCTAACCTCTCCTCCTGCAAAACCTCAATTGCAGCGCATGCAGCAGCACATGCAAGCGGATTGCCGCCAAGCGTTGACGAGTGAATTAATGGGCTCTCAAACAAGCCCTTGAAGGACTTCTCATTTCCGACTGCTGCCCCTATTGGCACAACTCCGCCGCCGAGCGATTTGGCGAGCGCAACCAAATCCGGCACTACGCCATAGTGCTCCATTGCAAAATTAGCGCCAGTGCGCCCAAAGCCGGTTTGCACCTCATCAAGTATCAACAGAGCGCCACGCTCACTGCATATCTCACGCGCTGCCAGGAGATAATCGTCCGGCGGGATGATGACCCCGCCCTCACCTTGTATCGGTTCAAGGATGACGGCAGCAGTATCTTCATCAACTTCTCTATCAAGCGCATTCACATCGCCGAATGGCACATGCACAAACCACTGAAGTAATGGCTCAAACGGTGAGCGGTAAACTTCCCTCCCAGAAGCGCTTAAAGCTCCGAGTGTCTTCCCGTGATATGCGTTTTGCGTTGCTACGACCTTCCTCTTGCGAGTTGAGAGGCGAGCGAGCTTTATGCACGCTTCAACTGCCTCGGCACCGCTGTGGCAGAAGAAGCAGTATCGTAAGTCACCGGGGAGCAAGTCAGAGAGCATCTTTGCGAGCCTTGCCTGCACCCCGTTGAATAGCACACGGGATGAAAGCGGCATCAAATTGAGCTGCTTTATAACTGCCTCAACAATCTTGGGGTGGCGATGCCCAAAGTTGAGCGCACCAAAGCCACCCAGACAATCAAGATAGCGATTGCCCTCCTCATCCTCAACATACATCCCAGATGCCCTATATTCCGTCGCCTCAATCCCGCCAAACCTAAGGAGCTTCACCAAGCCGCGGTTGATGTGTTCCTCATATAGCCTTACAACCTCTCTCGCTCCTCCACTCACATTGGTTCATCCCCTATTTGATGGCATTGTGCAAATGCAGTGCTGCCTCGGGAAAGAGATGAGCAACATCGCGGGATGGTAACGACTTTTGAGAGGGCTGCACCAAAAGCTCTCCTTCCAAAGGCTGCATGGCAAGCAGCATTCGTCTTCCAACGGGTGAACTGCGTTTCTTGGCTGCATCCCTTTCACTGTTTGTGTTCACCCTTCAAAGCAGCAGTGCGATTCTGCCAATACAGTTTCGTTAGCAGCCTCCATTTGGGGATGGTCGGGGCGGCCGGATTTGAACCGGCGACCTCTAGCCCCCCATGCTAGCGCGCTAACCAAGCTGCGCTACGCCCCGTCCTTTGAACACCTTCACCAATGCATTTTAACCTGCACGCTTAATTCGGTAAAGGGAACTAACATGGCAGCGCATGACTCCAAGGGTCACATTACTATCGCGGTCGTCTCAGCAGCTCAAACACCGTTGCCTCCCTCACAGCAGTTGCGCTTTGTGATGGAAGGCTGCGCATCCAGAAGGGTATAGCATCATATGCCTCCTCGCCATTGCTCGCCTTTGCGCGTGCAACAAGGAGCTGTTGTCCCCAACCAATTTCGTAAGCGCGAATTACACCCTCCCATTCACTCCATATGTCATCCCAAACTTTGCGCATCGGAATCCAAGGGCTGCCACCAAGCCCTATCTCCACTGAGGTTATTTCGGCATCAAGAGCATATGCCTGCGCATAAACAATGCAGTCACTATAGACATCAAGCGTGTTGACCAATGGTCTTGGTCCGAGAGTGTGGGAGCTGCCGATAAAGGTGATCGTGACTTGAACTCTTGAGGTAATCTCACGCCAGAATGTCCGAACAACATCATCAACGGCTATCAATCGGTAACCGGGGCGCGTTAAAACACATCTTTCCGGCGGCGTGTCCGTTACCCTAAAGCCACACAAAGCGCCAGTCCCCAAAAGGAGCTTTCCATCAATGAGCTCCTCGCGGTTTGAATGCATGCCGCTGCAAAGGATGCAGAGCAAATTGACCCTCTTCAGCCTCTCAAGCAATGCACTTGCAACATCCTCATCCCAAGGCGGGCGAAACATCCCCTCGTGCTTTTCAAGCGGCGGATAAAGGACAAGCAAGAATGGTTCGCCGGAATGCTCATCAAAGCAATCGTCCAACCACCTGAACTGCTTTTCGGTGAGGGTCCACAACCGTTTTTCGCCGCCATGCAAAACATCAACAATGAGGATGTTTAAGTCTCCATGCCTCACCAACTTGTCTATTTCCCCAAACCTGTGAATCCATCCCGCCTTCCCCATTGCTATATCGGCTTCTCCGGGAACTAAATGCACCTCAGCGTTGAGCGATTCAATTGCTTCCCTTGCGGCATCAAGTTGTTCATCAGTTCCATCTGATGTTAGATCGCCGCACACCAGCACAAGCTTTACCTCCTGCGGCAACCTCCTCCAATCCTCAAGCATCATCCGCCACCAACGAGTTATGTCCTCGGGAAAAACCCTCCCGATGCGAGCGCCGATGTGGATGTCACAGATGTGAGCGATCACCGTCATGCCATACGCCGTCCTCCATCCGAGATGGGTCGTTTAAACTGTTCCTCGCTTTAAAGCATATCGCACCATCATCGCGATCCTAAGGGTCACCACGCATCGCTTCACATGCGGGAGTGATACCGCTGCATCTCCGATGCGGAATTGATGTGCACCGTTATTTGATGACATCTCATGAGGTTGCATGTCTGCAAAAATTCGCTATGATTTTATAATGATGCTAATATGCACTTGAATCTCAACCTTAAGGGGGTGAGTGAAGTAGCTGCTCTGATGCCCAAGTCAAAAAACAGAAAACCCTGATGGAGGTGGGTTGAGAAATGAACAAGGCGGACATTGTGAAGGCTGTTGCGGATGCAGTTGGGTTGAAGCGAGCGGATGCGCTAAAGGCAGTCAACACGGTGTTTGATTGCATAACAAAGGCGCTCTCCGGGCGGAAGAAGGAAGCAGTCAACATTGCCGGCTTTGGCAGCTTCCGAGTCCGCAGGATAGGGAAGCGCAAAGTCCGCAACCCGCAAACAGGCGAACTTATAGAGGTCCCGCCGCGCAATGTGCCTGCCTTCCGCCCGGCGAAGGCGCTTAAAGAGGCTGTCCAAAAGTAACCCATCAAAAGCATCACATGGGGGGAGCTTCGTATGCTCCCCCCATTACCCCTCACAAATCCCCCGTGTAGACGATGCTGTGATAACGCTTCAACCTAATGTGTGGAAGGACGATTGCACAAAGTTCCCGCGCGCAAATTCCGTTCGTTCGCACTGATAGTGAGCACGGGGATTTTATCAAGGGGGTTAAACTCCGTCACTATGAGGCTCCATTTCACAGTGGTTGTGTTTGTCGCATGCGCGGTCGTCCAGTGCGCATTCGTATCAATGGTTATGAACTTGGATGGCGCAAATGAAGAGCAGCTGAACATTTACACCTTTACTTTTGAAGATGAGCCAATTGGAGTGCTGCCAACCGGTTGGAAAGCATTCGGCGGTGATTGGCGCATCAGCATCTCAGGAGATGAGCAAGTGCTGCAACAAAGCTCACCCACTTTGCAAGGTCTCTCATACGCAGTTTTCTCCCCGGCAAACTACACTGTGAGCGTTAAAGTTCGTCCGATAAAAGTCCTCCCGCCATCCGGGATGGGCATAGTGGCATATTGGCAGGATGCACAAAACCACTACAGGCTTTTGAATTACGGCAACCAAGCACATTTGGTTAAAGTGCACAATGGTCAGGTGATCAGTTTGAATTGGATGCCATACGCTTTTGATCCGATGAAATGGCATCGTATGAAACTCTCCATTGTGAACCTTGGCAGGCGGCTGTCGCTTTATGGGAAAGTGTGGATGGACAATGATGAGGAGCCAAAAGCCTGGATGCTCGTCGGTGAGGACTTAGCGCCAACTGTAATGCACGGTTGGGCTGGTGTATGGTGCGCAAAGTGCACATGCGAGTTTGACGACTTTGAAATAACATGGGGCGACCGACTCGGAAAACAGCGGGTGCGATTGAGAGATGGCTTTGAGCAATATGCAATCGGTCAACCACCCGCAACATGGATTTCCGTCGGCGGAGAGTGGCAGATTAAAAACAGCGATACAAAGGCGCTATCACAACTGCGCCTTTTGAACGAGCACGCATTTGAGCACAACCGCTACGCGGTCATGATCGGTTGGGGCTCGTATACAATTACTGCTCGCATTAGAGCCACTGAGGGCGCTGAAGTTTATGGCATTGGGCTTTCGGCTAATTGGAGAGATGCCAACTCGCATTACGACTTATTGAGCATCGGCGGAACAAGGCTCGTGTTGCTCGCATACACCCCAGAGGAGCAGAAGCCAAAAATGCTCGCCGAGCGTCACCTCACAGTTGAGAGGGGGCAATGGTATTGGTTTAAGTTTCGCATCAGCGCTGCAGGCAGCGCTACCAACTTGCAAGCGAAGATATGGCGCACAGACCAGAAGGAAGCGGCTGATTGGCAGCTTGATGTAACTGATGACAGCAAGGGACGAATCCCATCGGGGACATTCGGTTTTGTCTCTCTCGCAACATCGTGTGAATTTGACGACCTGAAAGTTGAGTTTAATGTGGGGAGGTGAAGCTTCCAGTGCAGCGTATGCGGGATGCATCAAGTGTCAAGCTAACAACTCGGTCTAACTGCAGCCTCATGCTGATTCGTTACCTTTTGACTGCCACGATGGTGCTGGTGCATGCGATGTTTGAACTTCAAGTTTGTTCATGCGCAGCTGAGCAACTCTTGGCGCCCGTAATTTTTTCGGACGACTTTGAAAGGCACGCAGTGCAAACTGCCCCGAGCAATTGGGAGTTCATGCGAGGGCAATGGCTCATCGTTAGAGAGGAGAGCAATGTCCTGAAGCAACTTCAAACTGACATGGAAGTGGCTGCATACGCAATAGCCACATGGCAAGATTACACTGTAATCACTCGCCTCAAAGTGATGACCTGCGGCTCAAATTGGGGTGCTGGAATGGTTGCATATTGGCATGACAGGCGCAACCATTATCGCTTCTATGTGGATGGCTCGGGAATGAACATCATCAAAGTGGAGAATGGGAAAGCCCTCCTGTTAGCGAGAACAGATTTCCCAATGACACTCCGCTGCTGGCATTACCTCAAGCTGCAAGTGACAACCCTTGAAGGGAGAGTTGAGCTGAGGGGAAAGGTATGGGCGGCGCAGAGCAGCGAACCTCAGCAGTGGATGCTAACAACCTCCGATACAAATCCATCCTTCAAAGCCGGCTTAGCCGGGCTTTGGACCGCAAGCTGCGATGCCATCTTCGGAGAATTGGTCGTCACATCAAACAGCGAGAGTTTAAGCGGGAGGCAAGCTGCGGTTCTTTTTAGCGAGGACTTCCAAGGAGACCGCAAGGGGCAAGCACCGCTCTCTTTCTCGCTATACGGTGGCAAATGGATTGTGGATAAGGAGGATGGTGTTCACGTGTGCAGGCAGATTGAGGATGAGACACCGCTTTCGTTTGACGAAAACTCGTATGCGATTGTGCACTGGAGAGATTATACGATCACAGCGAAGCTCCGTGCCGATAAAGTCCGCACAGTTTGGGGTTACGGCATCATTGGCTATCACAGCATTGACGATGCCGGTGAGCATTTCTATAGGCTGTGGTATGCTCGCGGTGTGGTCATGCTTGATAAGCGGGATGGCGAGCAAACATTTCACCTCGGCAGCGCACCATCGCGCATTGATGAGGGAAAATGGTGCACGATGCAACTCAGACTGCAACCCCATTATAACGGCTTGCTCATACGGGCAAAAGTTTGGGGCGATGAGCATGAACCGAGAGAATGGTTACTTGAATACCTTGACAGCAAGCCATTAAATGGCGGGCAGGCTGGTGTGCTTGTTTTTCGGAGCGAGTGCTCCATTGATGACTTCAAAGTGATCTCAAACTTGGGAATGAGCAGGCTGCGCACCGTCACCCTCCAACAAAATCTCGCCGGATACAGCGGCTATGAGGAAGCATGTATTACCAATGCTGACCCGAAAAGGGGTCTCGTTGACACCCGTTCGCTAACACTCGTGAGACAGGATAAGACAACGAGCAGGGTATTGCTTCGCTTTGACCTCTCAGTTATGCCGACGGGAAGCAGGATAAAGCGGGCAGTGCTATCACTGTATGCCTTAAAGTGTGAAGGTGAGCTTACTCTCGGTGTCTTTAGATTGCTCAGGCGATGGCGCCAAGAAAAGGTCACATGGTTATCACCCGATGGAGAAACAACATGGAGCACGCCCGGAGGCGATTTCCCCGGCGACGGAAACAACTCACCACGCCTCAGCTTTAGGCGAGCTTCGCAGCGCGGCGAAGAGGCATTGGCTAAGGTGACAGCAGCTGGTGATTGGGTTAATTTTGATGTCACCGATGTTGTGAGGGCGTGGGTTGAAGGGAAAGCAGAAAACAGCGGCTTGCTGCTATGCCCCATCTCCGGCAGCGGCTCAGTAGAGTTTGCGGGTGGAAAAACGCTGACGGCACCGAAGCTCACAATTGAATACGAGCTGCACCAACCGCTTGAGCCAACATATAGCCCGATTGAATATTGGAAGGCTGTTGTGAGAAGGAGCTTGCTACCCGGTCCGCCGCGCGGTTTCTTCCCCGATGGCGTGATTGGAGAATACTACGATGATGAAGATGCGGAGACATACGAAGTTGGTGAGCCGCCGAAGGCGACCTTCTCAAAACTCGTGTTTACGCGCAAGGACGAAATGATTGATTTCAGGTGGGATGTTGGAACATCACCACATCCCGAGATGGGGAGCGAATTTTGGAGCGTAAGATGGCAGGGCAGGATTTTCGTTCCGCGCACCGACAAGTATACCTTCTACTTTGACAACCTTGATGATGCAGCGAGGCTTTACATTGACGGTGAGCTTGTCTTGGATGCTTGGAAGATACAAATGCCGGCAACCCATGTGAGCCGTCCAGTTGAGCTAAATGCTGGCTTCCACAATGCCATAGTTGAATACCATCAAGGTCCCGGTCCGGGTGCCTCCATAAGGCTTTCATTCAGCTCGCCCAAGATGCCGAAACAGCTCGTCATTTTCCCCGAGGGCGTAAAGGGTGACTATTACGATGACCCAGAACCACAGGGTTGGAAACTCGGAGAGCCGCCTCCGGGACCGCTCTTCCAGCGCTACATCTTCTCACGGGTTGACCCCGCAATAAACCATGACTGGAACACAAGACCGCATCCGGAGATGAGTTCACAATACTGGGGCGTAAAGTGGCACGGGAAGCTGCTCATCCCAGAGGATGGTGAATATCAATTCTTCTTTGAGGACTTGGACGACGCAGCTCGCCTTTGGATTGATGGCGAGCTTGTAATTGATGAATGGCGCATAGGACCTCAACGCTCCGTTGCGAGCAAGCCAATACAGTTAACGAAGGGTGTGCATGAGTTCAAGCTTGAGTTCTATCAGGGACCACCGCCAGTTGCATCTATACGGGTGATGTGGAAGGGTCCTTCGTTCGAGAGGGAAGTGATACCGCCGGCAAGCTATTTCGCCCTCTACGGCGCCGAATGAATCGCCAAGGCATCTTGTGCAATCCGAGTGACAACACTACGACTCAGGTGATGAGGACATGAAGCGACACAACCGGAATGTTGTGCTGATCGGATTCATGGGTAGCGGCAAAAGCGACATTGGAAAAAGGTTGGCACATATGCTCGGGATGGAGTTTGCGGACACCGATGCAATCATTGAACAGCGAGCCGGAATGAGCATAAGCGAGATATTTCGCACGCATGGTGAGGCGTGGTTTCGCGAGCTTGAAAAGGAGGTTGTAAGGGAGGTCGCATCCAAAAGTGGGCTTGTAATAAGCACCGGCGGCGGCGTGCCCACATTTGAAGAGAACATCCGGGCGCTGCGCTCCAACGGGCTCCTGTTTTACCTGCGTGCCTCACCCATAACAATCTGGAAGCGAATCAAGGACGCACAGGACAGACCTCTGCTGGATGTGAGCGATCGCTTCAGCCGCATACTTGAATTGCTTGAACGAAGGGAGGCATTTTATCGCCGAGCTGATTTTGTGATTCAGACCGATGAACTTAGCCCAGAAGAGGTCGCATCGCAAATTATGGCTTGGGTAGATTCGCTCCCCGATGATGCACGCTCAGTGCCCGTTTGCCTTGACGGGAGGACATACCACATCCTCATCGGGAAGGGGCTTTGCGAGTGCATGCCAAACATCCTCAACGCAGCTGGGCTCAAAGAGCCCTTCGTGCTTCTCACCGACGAGTGCGTTGCTCGGACGCAGCTGCACCGCCCTCAAAGAGCATTTGAAGTTCGCAGTATACCCTTATCAACGGTGTCGCTCCCGTCCGGTGAGGCAACAAAGTCGTTTGAGTTTGCGATGCGCCTATATGATGCACTAATTGAGTTCGGGATGACGAGGGACGGAACGCTTATAGCGTTTGGCGGCGGCGTGATAACCGACCTCGGTGGATTCGTTGCTGCAACTTACATGCGCGGCATATCTCTCGTGAATGCTCCAACGACCTTGCTCGGGCAAGTTGATGCCGCAATAGGTGGGAAGGTAGCAGTTGACCATCCGAGGGCGAAAAACCTCATCGGATGTTTCTATCAACCGAAACTCGTGATAGCCGATGTTGAGACAATTCACACCCTGCCGGAAAGAGCCTACAGGGAGGGGCTTGCAGAAGTGATCAAATATGGCGTCATAGCAGATGCCTCGCTGTTTGATACCATCAAGCGCAACATTGATGCGCTGAATGAAAGGGACTTACCGACCCTCTCCGAAATTGTCGCACGCTGCTGCGAGATAAAAGCGCGCATTGTTGAGCGCGATGAACATGAAAGGAGAGGCGAACGGTCGCTGCTCAACTACGGGCATACATTCGGACATGCCATTGAAGCTGCCACTGGCTATAGCAAGCTGTTGCACGGGGAGGCTGTTGCCATCGGGATGATAGCAGCTTCAAGGATGGCATGCATTCTTGGAGTGTGCTCACAAGATGTGCTGGATGAGCAATTGGAGCTGTTGAAGAAAGCAGGCTTGCCAACGAGTCTCTCGGAAGCCGGTGTAACCGACATTTCGCCGGAGCGGATTTACGAGGCGATGGCGCTTGATAAGAAGAGGCGTGGAAGGATGCTTCGCTTCATCCTCCCAACAGAGATTGGCAGCGCGTTCATGACGAGCGAGCCAATCCCGGACGAGGCCGTGATGGAAGCGATCGCAAGCGTGCTTTAACACTGTGAAGTTGCGCCCTCAAACCTCCGGCAGGAGGAGTGGCAGCGTGTTTAACGGTTTACCGATAGTCCTGAAGGCGAGCGAAGTGAAAGCCATTATAGTTGGCGGTGGCAAGGTAGCGCTAAGGAAGGCACATGCATTGCTTGAGCGCGGTGTTGCAGTCAGAGTGGTATGCACAAAACCGTGCGAGGAGATAAAGCAACTTGCAGTGGATGGAAGGATTGAGCTGATTGAGAGCGAATATGAGAGGGGTCACCTTAACGGGGCGAATTTAGCCTTCGCGTGCACGGATGATGCGTCTACCAATAGGAGGGTCGCCGAAGATGCCCGCTCAATTGGCATCCCGGTAAATGTCGCTGATGACATAAACCTGTGCACATTCATCATGCCGGCGGTTTTAAAGCGCGGCTTGATTGAAATAAGCGTTGACACATCGGGGGCAAGCCCGGCTCTGGCTGTAATCCTGCGAGATAAGATCGCATCCGTCGTCACCGAAGAATACGCAATGCTCGCTGAACTGTTGCGCGATGTGCGCGGCAAATTGAAGGCTGCCATAAAGGAGCCGGAGAGGCGCACGGAGGCATTGAGGGAAGCAATACGGCGGGGCATCTTGCAATTGCTGGCTGACGGCGATGCGGGTGGCGCACTGAAGTTGCTCAACCAAGTGATCTCCGAATTTGTGCGGCAGTGAAGCGGGTGGACAACCGTGAACGAACTTCGTTTGGGGACGAGAGGAAGCAAGCTTGCACTCGCTCAATCACAAATCGTCATTGATGAACTTCGCAGGCTATATCCCGACCTCCGCATCCGTGTATGCGTGATCCGAACGAAGGGCGATGTAATTGGGGATGTGCCGTTGCAGCGCGTTGGTGGGAAGGGTTTCTTCGTGAAGGAGATTGAAATGGCTCTGCTGAATGGAGAGATTGACATCGCCGTGCACAGCGCAAAGGATTTGCCGACGACCATCATGGATGGATTGACCATCGCAGCCGTGTGCAATCGCCTTGATCCAAGAGATGCGATTGTGATGCGCGCTTCCCAACGGGCAACTGAGGCTCCGGAGGGGGCATCGGACATAGACATTCTCAACATCCTTCCAGTTGGCGCCGTTATGGGCACTTCAAGTTTGCGCCGACATGCCCAGTTGCTCCACTTGCGTCCAGACCTTGTCATGAGGCACATGCGCGGCAATGTGGACACAAGGTTGCGCAAGCTTGATGAGGGTGGATTTGACGCGATAGTCGTTGCCGCAGCGGCGCTCATCAGGCTCGGACTTGAGCACAGAATAACAGCACTCCTTCCAATTCATGTCTGCACTCCTGCTGCTGGGCAGGGCGCACTTGCAATTGAAGCGCGCTCCGATGACGAAACCGTGATAAGTTTGATTAAGCCGCTGGACGATGAGAGGGCACGAGCGGAAGTTGAAGCTGAAAGGGCGCTTGTTTCGGCTCTCGGCGCTGGTTGCCATGTGCCGGTTGGCGCATGCGCAAGATGGGTTGGAAATGATGAGCTTGAATTGACAGCGGCTGTGGCAAGTCAGGGTGGCAAACTGCTCATTAGGAAAGCAATGCGCGGCGCCGCATCAAGACCGAGGGAACTCGGCATTCGCCTTGCCGAGATGCTCATGGCTGACGGTGCTGAGAAATTGCTCACCAACCAACAGCCGCATGAGTTTTGAACGCTCTTTTGGGTGTGCCCAACACATGCCAAACTTGAAGGGAGATGTGGAAGCTGTGGTGCGTTCCAAGCGCAATATTGCCTTTGATGGGGCGATGGAGATGCTTGACTTTCAAGACCCAAAAGTTGAGCATGCCATAGTCAATCACAAGTTCAGCGATGCCCTCGTGGCTTTAAGGGCATACTGCATGCTTGATGCGCTCAAGAGCGGTGTGCTTGAAGCGATTGAAAAGACGCAAGGGCTCAAAC
>JAVHTD010000006.1:0-115453 GCA_032161105.2 Candidatus Thermosaccharophagus tengchongensis | reverse complement strand
TATGTGCTCAACCTGCGTATGTGCTCAAGAGTCGCCATGTGCGTCTCCTTGAGATACGAGAGAACCATTGCCGCCGCAACAATTGCGGCGTCCATATCCTCACATCCAAAGCCCTTAAGTGATGTCGTGCCAAAGTGGTTCATCAAAATTTGAGCCGGCGATGGCGACATGAGCGGGTCAATTTGATATGGCGTTATGCGCGGTGAGCATGAACTTAACAGCTGTGCCACCAATGATGCGTCCTCGGAGATATTGCGAGGTAAAAGGATTTCGGCAGGTTGCAACCTGCCAAGCTCATCTGCCACTTGGTCATAGCCGTTTGATGTGTCAACCTCTGTCACGGCGAATTCGCCAGTTGAGACATCAACGACAGCTATCCCGCACTTATGCCAACGCTCATCCGGGTAAAGCGCCACGAGGAAGTTATTCTCACGGGCATCCAAGAATGGCTCTTCAACGACTGTCCCGGGGGTCAGGACACGCACGACTTCACGGCGCATCAACTTGCCGCTCGTCGCAGCATCATCAAGTTGCTCACACACCGCGACTTTGTAACCGGCTTCAAGGAGCTTGCCGATATACCGCTCAACTGCATGGTGAGGTATACCGCACATGGGCAATCTTATTCCCTTGCCGAAGTCGCGTGAAGTCAAGACGAGCTGAAGCACCTGAGAGCCAATCTTCGCGTCCTCACCGAACATCTCATAGAAGTCGCCGAGGCGAAAGAGCAATATGACATCGGGATATTGCTGCTTGATGCGAAGGTATTGGCGGAGCATCGGCGTCTGCCCGTAATGACGGATGTCCATCGCCAATCGCCACCTTAACACGCTATCACAGTGACGACCACCCCTGTCCGTTATGCGTTCAAGATTTGAGGCGCTATGACATATGGCATTGGGCACATGTTTTGATAGGCATCGTTGTAGTGCACCTGCGTCCACTGATACTTCCTAACCATCAAGATAGCACACGCAGTTCCTATCGTCCCTTATGCACAGAGAGCTTCCAAGCAAAAAGCGCTCCAGTCAGGGGTGTGAACTTGAGCGGCATTTTGTTGGCTTTTACGCCGCTCAAAATCGCGATGGGATATGCCACAACACCGCTGCAGCCATTGCGGCAAGCGCTGTGGTTAGCACGGTCGCTTCAGCTTGCGCCATCGGAGTTTCAGCGAATGCGCATCAAAGCCCCCAATGGGCGTTTATGTCGGCTTGATAGCATTCAACATTGCCGTTGACGACATCTTGGACTTTGATGGCATTGCCAGTGGCAGCCGATTCGTAAATTGCGATTGATACAGCCTCATCCTTTAATCCATCCTCGGCGCTAACTTCCGGCTGGCGCCCACTCCTGATTGCGTCAAGGAAGTCATAGCACTCAATTGTGAATGGCTCAGTAATGCCGTAAGGGAACAGGCGCTGGCGCTTCTCCTCATCAAGGCTTTGCAGGAATTCGTTTTGCAACTCGGAGAGGCGGCGCACCCTCCCATCGGCACGGTGAATGAGCGCCCCGGAAAACGGACCGTGAAACGCATCGCCGGAGTCAATCAATGCCCCCTCACTGCCATAATAGACGACATGCGTAAACTGGTGAGCAGGTGCTGCCGATGTGTAACTCCAAAAGCCCCTCACGCCGGATGAGAAGTTGAGTATCGCCATCCATGTGTCCTCTCGGAAGTCGTAAACGATTTGACCATCCCTGTTGTGTGGTCGTTTCTGCAGTTGCTTCACCTGCGCATAGACGCTCTCAACCTCACCGAATAGGACTCGCATGGTGTGCACGAAATGCACACCGCTGTCAAACACCAATCCGCCACCACCAAGGTATCGGTCAACTCGCCAGTGCCACTTTGGAGCATTCCATTCGGCAGCCGGCGGGCTCCAAGAGATTTGCTGCGCATAGAACAACCTCGGCTCGCCAATCAGCCCAAGCTCACATATCGCCCACTTCGCTGTCCTCGCCGGGAGACTGCGAAAACATTGCTCTGCAGTTGCCGCTATCTTGCCGAGGCGCTTTGATGCCTCAACGACGACTTTGGCAGCCTTTATTGTTATCCCGACGGGCTTCTCCAATAGCACATGTGCGCCTGCCTCCATGCATTTCACTGCGTGAATGTGATGCAAACCGTGCGGCGTGCAAATGTCCACCGCATCAACTGCCTCGTCTTTGAGCATCTCATCAAGGTCGGTGTAGATTCCGATGCGCTCGGTTTGAACTTTTGATGCCTCATTTGCAAACCCCTCAGCACGCTCCCTGACCGGATCGCACATGGCTACAAATTTGAAAAGCTCGGGCTCACGCTGCTTCAGCTCAATGTAACCCCTAAGGTGTGCACGCGCTATACCACCGCACCCAACCATCGCGAGCCTTATGGGTTCATGTGAAGACATCTTCGTTCACCACCCGTTAGCTTGCGCAGTTTTTACGGCGCTGCTATGAACAACGATGTTATCCGAAAAAACCATCACCCATTTTGCCGCTGCAATTCAAGTCTTTAACATGCACCGAGTTTGCCACACGGCTATTCACCGTGACCATCGCTCATGTATTGGCGGCATGGGCGGGAATGACGCATGTGGTTCGGTTTGATACCAGTAGGCTACCGAGGCGATGTCGTCAGTGAGCGGCTGATATTTTCCATTCGGATACCATCCGAGAGCCTGAATCGTGACCTTAAGGTCGTGCTTAAATCTTATCGGGTCGCATATGTGCCATCTGTAAAGGGCGTGTCTTGGCACCTCACCCGGTTCGTTGCGATACAGCGGGTAACCGAGGAAAGGCGTGCAATATGTTTGACCACCGAAGCCCCATGCGCCACCAAAGTAATCCTCCGTGCCAGTGCCGCAAATCGTTGGGTAATCCGTATCGCCGTCAATGTAGAACTTTACCTCACCTTCACCCCACCAACCGTTTGAGAGCTGCGTCCACGCTATGAATGTCCCGACATAATGACCCCTTCCGATAACACCATCAAGAATGATGTGCTCTGGATATTCACGCCTCGTCATTGAGCGGCGCCATTGCGCGTGGAAGTAGGCTGCATCATCGGGCACATCGGTAATGGTGTATGTGACTTGGTAGAAAAAGCCGCCGATGTCTTCCCAGCGCTGATTTTCAATCGTAATCAGCGCCCGCTTCCTGAAAGGCATCGGGAAGTAGCAGTTGAATCCGCCGGATGGATTAACGGCTATGGGGAGCGAGTTCACATTGTATCTCAAGCCGTGCCCGTTGCAGAAGAAGTCACCAAGCGGGACTTCAACTGATGGAGTTGGTTCATCATCCCAATAGAAGCGGAGGATGCAATCCCTGTATGCGCGCACATCAACCGTCATCCAGATATGTTGGATGATGCCGCTGCCCTTAATGTCGGCAAGCGTCGTTGTGCTTTCCGATGGGAGCGTTATACATGGGCGAACCTTCCACCCGACACCAAGATTTGATGCTGGGCTTTTTTCATCCGGGACAGCCATAGCGCCTTTCCCCTTCTCACCGGTCGGGTTCTCAGCCGATATTGAGCGCGTCTCAGCGTCGGATAGGAGCGGCAAAGCTCCCAAGCCAAAACAGCATGCATTGCAGAGTGACCCTCCCATGCCTTTCACCTCCTAAGCGGTTGTCATTGTAAGCTGAGGTGAGCGCTGTGAAATCTAAGCATAGCGCCACACGGTAGCCCATGAAAGAGCCATCTGGGACTAATGGTTCAAGCGCGAGGCGCAATAAAACAGAATTTGCCCCATACGGACGCAGGTGGCAGACTCTTAGGGTGAAACTTCCCATGTGCAGCATTCGCACTTATCAAGCCACAAGTGAGGTGGCTAACGATGGCTATCATTGAAGTCTCAATTATCCCAGTTGGAACCGAGGGCACAGGGCTGAGCAGCTACATAGCACATGCGATTAAGGTTCTCTCACAGCGTGCTGAAAGAGATGGGTTGAAGTTTCAAGTCGGCGCTATGGGGACAGTGATAGAGGGCGACATTGACATCGCCATCGCTGCCATAAGGGAAATGCAAGAGGCGCTCTTCAAGCTCGGATGCAAGAGGCTCATTAGCAGAATTGAAATTGATGACAGGCGTGACAAGCTGCAGACAGCCGAAGATAAGGTGCGAGCTGTGGAAGAGAAACTCAAATGACCCAAGCATAAATGACATCAAGCCGCATGCAGACTTCGCGTGCGGGCGATTAACAGCTATCGTCGGTCTTGTAAGAGGCTTAATGGAATTAACGCCGTATAGCGTGACAGGCGCTGGCGCAAATTTTCCATCTCATTTTTATCTCGGCAAACAAAGATCGAAGCTGTGGTGGCGTGAACATGCACCTCGCCGGGTTTTTCTTTGACCCAGACGACGGCAGTGTAAACTCCGGGGCGATTGGTAAAGAAGGGCAATGGCGAAATGAACGAGCCATCCTCGGTGACGAGGATATCACCGCGTGAGCCATCGGCATATCTCGCGTTTGGTGGGAGTAGCTTGAAGAGCGATTTCCGCTCATCGGGCAGCCCGTATGCGCCTCTCTCATTAAGCTCGCCCTTGCTCATCCGCGATGGCATTGGCTCATAAAACACATCAATGTTGTGCAATTCCCAACCGCTTGGCAACTTGCCCAAGATTTGCAGTTGTTCATCAAGCGTCGCAAATTGCGGCAGATGGAACAAGTTGACCACCTTCGTAACGAACTCCTGAACAACATAAATCCAACCGCCCTTCATGGCAATCCCAATGCCGACATGCGTTGCATGTCTTTGAAGCAGCGTCCTCCTGTGCCCGTCGTTAGGGGGCTTTTCGCCAAGGTAAGAAGTTATGATGCTCTCCGGAAGGCGCTCAATCGGTATACCTTTAGTCCGGCTGAGGTTCTCTGAGACAGCGTGGTAGCCGCCGGCAAGCGAATAACGCATGTATGGCTTTAGCCCATCCCTATCCCAATGGCTGAAGTATTCACCATCAGCCATATCCTCAGCGTGCAGTTGCGCAACGGCGCATGCATGCTCATCAAGTTCAACGGGTGGGACTCCGTTTTTGCTCCTTGCCCTGTTTATCTCATGGAGCATTTGAATTCTGAACCGATGCACCCACTCCTGCGAGCCATTGGCTTGCACACAAGCTGGCATTGCAAGGAGTGCCACGGTGATGCACCATATGCAGGTCAGAGGCTTTGCCACTGCGCCTGTGATCACCCCTCTCATCCATTAACCCCTTCAAGTGGTCTCACACTGAGGTCACGAACCCGCAAACGGTTGTGAAGTGATGTGCGCCCTTCGCCTTGAGCGCCAGCTCAAGTATTCAGTCAGGGATTTGTCCAATGGCTCATCGGTGCGGATGAGCTTATAATCGGCGTAGACTTGTGAACACACTTCCCTGCACCTCGCTAAGAACATCTCCAGCTCGCGCTTATAGGAAGCCCTGAGTGCAACTGGGTCTGTTGGCAACACCCTCTGCGATTCCATGTCCTTGAATATGGATGGCTCATCAAACGGCAGCTCAATTTCCGCCGGGTCAAGCACATGGAATGTGATTATCTCGTGCTTGCGATGCCTCAAAAAACTTAACGCCCTTTTGAACGAGCCGTCGTCCTCAATCAAATCCGAGAGCAGTATGACCAACCCACGCCTTTTCAACCGCTCACCCAACTCCGCAATCACATTGCCAAGATTGGTGTGTCCGTAAGGGCGCACACCTTCCAGCGCCTCAACGAGCGTCTTGAAATGAAAGGGATTCACCCTCGGCGGAATGTATTTCAAGGTTCGCTCGTTGAAGATGACCAAGCCGACTGAATCGCGCTGCCTCAATGCAATGTATGCGATGGCTGACGCAACAACTGATGCGTATTCAAACTTGTTCATTGCCGTCGTCCCAAAGGACATTGAAGCACTCGCATCAACGAGCAAGTAGCAGCGCAGGTTCGTTTCCTCTTCAAACTCCTTCACATAGAGCCTGTCCGACTTGGCGTAAGCCCTCCAATCAACATGGCGCACATCATCACCGGGGAAATATGGCCGGTGCTCTGCAAACTCAATACTTGAGCCTTTGTATGCACTCCTGTGCATGCCGCTGAGGAAACCCTCAACAACAGTGCGTGCACGCAGCTTAAGTGTCTTAAGCTTAGCGACCACTTCGGGGAGCAAACGCTCATCAACAGCCCGCTGCATGTTTATGGCACCCAAATACAATGCATAATCGCAACATCGCAATCCGCCCGCTCATGGGGCGTCTATGGGTCAGCGAGTATTTCCGAGCGCAACTTCTCAAGATACTTCACAGCTGCTGCCACATCCCTGCGCTGCTGCTCACCAGTTATCTCCCTCTCAATTGTGAGTGGACCAACATAGCCGACCTCCTTCAGCGTCTTGAGGAAAAGCGGTATGTTAACATCACCCTGACCGAGCGGCACTTCCTCGCCCCACTCCTCACCCGGGCGCGATGACCACTTCGCATCCTTGCAGTGGACGCTGCGCACATACTTCCCGACTTTCCGGAGCGCCTCAATCGGCTCTCCGGAGCCGTAGAGTATCATGTTGGCTGGGTCAAAATTAACGAACAAGTTATCCCTGCCGACATCGTTAATGAACCTGAGCAGCGTATCGGCAGTCTCTTGACCGGTCTCAAGATGGAAGCGCTGCCCGTTGGATTTAGCGTAGTCGCAAACCTCCCTGCATGCCTCAACGACCTCGCCATAGAGCGTATCAGCTGGGTCTTCCGGTATGAACCCGATGTGCATAGCTATCGCATCAACGCCGAGTGCGGCTGCAAAATCGGATATCTCCTTCGTCTCGCTAAGGCGCTCTGCCCTCGTTTCCCTCGGGACAAGCCCAACTGTCCTTCTCACAGTCGGTATGTCGGCATAGCTCTCGCCGGGAAAGCCACAAAATACGACGGTGACCTTTATGCCAGCCTCCTCTAAATCCCTCTTCAGCTGCTCTATGTGTTCCTTGGTGCGCATCTGTTTTGGCGGCGCATGAAGCTGTATCGTTGGGATGCCGAGCTCCTTGACAACCTGCGGCGTAACGCCCAAGCCAGCACCTATTGATGTGAACACGCCAATTGGATAACGCTCCTCAACGGCGCTCACCGTTACCACCTCCGCATGCTTTAAGGTATGCATTGATGAACTCGTCAATCTCACCGTTGAGCACTGCTTCAACATCCGTCTTCTCAACTTCTGTGCGGTGGTCTTTTACGAGCATGTATGGGTGCAAGATGTAGCTCCTTATTTGGCTGCCGAAGCTTATCTCCTTCCTCTCACCCCTTAGCCTCTCAATTTCCTCCTGTCGCTTCCTGCGCTCATACTCATAGAGCCGCGAGCGCAACACTTCCATTGCGATTTGCCTGTTGCGCAACTGTGACCTCTCAGCTTGACATGTGACAACGATGCCAGTCGGGATGTGCGTGATGCGGACCGCGGAGTCAGTCGTGTTAACATGCTGCCCGCCGTGCCCGCTGGCGCGAAAAGTCTCAATGCGAATGTCCTCCGGATTTATCTCAACCTTTATCTCATCGCCTATCTCCGGAATGACATCCACCGATGCGAATGAAGTATGCCTCCTCCTGTTGAAGTCAAACGGCGATATGCGCACGAGCCTGTGAACACCCTTTTCGGCTTTCAAGTAACCGTAGGCATATGGACCTATGACGAGCGCTGTGAAAGCCTTTATGCCCGCTTGCTCGCCGGGGAGGACTTCAACCACTCTGAACTCATAGCCTCTGCGCTGCGCCCACATGCGATACATTCTTGCGAGCATCTCAGCCCAATCCATTGCGTCAACTCCGCCTGCGCCCGGGTTTATTGACAGAATGGCATTTTTCTCATCGTGCTCACCGCTTAGCAGCGTACGCAACTCAAGCTCCTCAAACTTTTGCCTGATTGACTTTAGGTCGGCTTCAAGCTCCGCATTGAGGCTCTCGTCATCCTCCTCGGCAGCCAACTCGGCAAGAGCCAAAAGCTCCCTTGTGCTCTTATCAATTTCGTCCCACGGCTCAAGTTCCGATTGCAGCTCTTTAACCTTGCGCAGGATGTCTTGCGGATCCTTTTCGGTGACCCAAAAATCCGGCTCATTGATTCGCCCCCTCAATTGCTCCAACTCCATTCGCTTCCTTGGCAGGTCAAAGGCAATCACCCAGCTCTTTAAGCTGGATGAGCAACTGCTCTGCCTCTCTTGCGATTTCCCTTGCGCTCGGCAACTGCCTCACCTCACTAATGCTTCCTTGTGCTCTCGCTCATCTCCTTGAGCATGCAACACTTCTTGTATTTCTTGCCGCTGCCACATGGGCACGGGTCGTTACGCCCAACCTTCTGCACCTTAACCGGGCGTTGAACATCGGTGCGCTTTCCGGCTGACTCTATTGTCTCCTCGGCACCCGCGGCGCCAACAGCAATTGCCGCAACATCGTCATGACGCTCACGCAACTCCGAGACACTCGTCTGACGCTGCTGCACCTCCGGTTGCCCGTAAAATGCCCACCTGACGACCTCCTCACGAATGCTTTGGAGCAACTGTTGAAACATCTCGTAAGCCTCACGCTGATACTCAATGAATGGGTCCCTTTGCCCATAGGCGCGAAGGTGGATATGGTCACGAAGGTAATCCATGTTGGCTAAGTGGTCAATCCACTTTGTGCTTATCGCCCACAGCACGACTCTCCTCTCGTAATCTCGCATCGCTTCTTCACCGAATATCTTCTCCTTGCGCTCATAGAATTCAAGCGCCCTTCGGTAGATGAGCTCTTTGATCTCCTCCCTTGACAGGTTGACCAACTCGGGTAGCTTAACCATTTCCTCAATCGGGATGAGCTGGCGCATAGCTTGCATGAATGCATCCCAGTTCCAGCTCTCCCTCGGCAGAGCCTCGCTCAGGTGGTAATCAACGGCGCTGTCAATCACAGCGCGGAGCATCTCAATGACATTTGCGCGCATATCTGCGCCCTCAAGCACTTTGCGCCTGTCAGAGTAGATAATCTCGCGCTGCATGTTCATGACATCGTCATATCGCAATGTGTGCTTTCGTATCTCAAAGTTGTGCGCCTCAACCTTTTGCTGCGCTTTCTCCATAGCCTTGCTGACTATCCGGCTCTCTATCGGCAACTCCTCCCACCAACCGCGCAGCCAGGGGTGATTTAGCCTGTCGCCATAGAGCCTCATCCACTCGTCCTGCAACGAGACATAGAAGCGAGATGAGCCGGGATCACCCTGCCTTCCTGAGCGTCCCCTGAGCTGGTTATCAATGCGCCTGCTCTCGTGCCTCTCCGTCCCTATGATGTGCAACCCGCCTACCTTCACAACATCGTGATACTGCTTGTTGTGTATCATGTGCACTTTGCAGCTTGGATCATCGCACAACTCCTCGGGGCGATCTTTGGGGTCTGGCTTGCCTCCCAAAATTATGTCAACTCCTCTACCCGCCATGTTCGTTGCAACGGTTACAGCTCCGAGCCTCCCGGCTTCGGCGATTATTTGAGCCTCGCGCTCGTGATGCTTTGCATTCAACACATTGTGCGGTATACCCTCACTTAATGCCTTTGATAGGCGCTTCAATATCTTCGGCTCCGGCGATAGCTTTATCAACTCGGCGAAGCGCTTCAAATTTTCCTCGGTCAGAACATCCGCATCCACACCGACCTCCTTAGCTATCCTTCGCACCTTGATTATGTCCAGCCTTTCAAGCGGTGTATTGATGACCTGGCGCATCCTGTTAAAATCATCCGTGCTCAACTCGCCTGAATTGTGCTTGGCGTGTATTTGGTCAAGGGTGATATAGCACAGAGCGAGCAATTGCAAATAATGCGGTTTCAAGCGCTCGCTCAAAAACTCCGATACAGCCACCGAGCGAGTCCCGACAAGCGTTGGCTGCTCCCTGCAGTAGCAATTGAGTATCTCGGCTACAATCCCCCTGAACTTTGCCTCCTGCGTCTTGTAGACAATGTCGGGGTAGTCAACTCGTATCATTGGCTTATGAGTCGGTATGACCACAACGGGCATTCCGTATATCTTGATGAACTCCCTTTCCTCGGTCTTGGCTGTGCCCGTCATCCCGGCAAGCTTGTAATACATCCGGAAGAAGTTCTGCAGCGTTATCGTTGCCACAGTTTGGCTCTCACGCTGTATCCTGACGCCCTCCTTCGCCTCAATAGCCTGATGCAAGCCATCGCTATAGCGCCGCCCAAACATCAACCTGCCGGTGAATTCGTCAACGAGGATGACCTCGCCATCCTTAACGATGTAGTCAACATCACGGTGAAAAAGCGTGTGCGCCTTCAGGGCGTTCATGACATAGTGGTAGATTTCAAAGTTGGTTGGGTCGGAGAGGTTATCAACGCCAAGTTCTCTTTCAACCTTCCTCAATCCCTCATCTGTGAGGGCAACTGTGCGAGCCTTCTCATCAACCGTGTAATCAACATCGGCTTTGAGCCTCCTCACAACCCTGTCAACATCGTAGTAAATCCTTGTGGGCTTTTCAGCCACTCCGGAAATGATGAGCGGCGTCCTCGCCTCGTCAATCAATATGCTGTCAACCTCATCCACGATGGCGTAGAAGAGCTCCCTTAGGACGGTGTCCTCAAGCCTCCATGCGAGGTTGTCGCGCAGGTAATCAAAACCGAGCTCCGTATTGGTCACATAAGTGACATCGCACCTGTAGTTTGCCTGCCTCTCTTCGGTGTCCATGAAGTGCTGAATGTATCCGACAGTGAGCCCGAGGTATTCGTAAATTGGACCCATCCATTCGGCATCCCTCTTTGCGAGGTAATCGTTGACTGTGACCAAATGAACGCCTCTCCCAGTTAGCGCATTCAGGTATAGCGGCAAAGTCGCTACAAGCGTCTTTCCCTCACCCGTCTTCATCTCGGCTATCTTGCCCTCGTGTAGGACGATGCCGCCCATTATCTGGACATCAAAGTGCCTCATATTCAGTGTCCGCCTTGCAGCTTCCCTAACCATTGCAAACGCAAGCGGTAATATCTTGCGCAAGTATTCCTGCTCCTTGTCTTTCAGAGCCGTATCAGCTGCTGCAAGCTCCTCCTCAAGCCTTCTCCTTTCATCAGGGTCTTTGCAGCGGAGCCACTGTTCCCTCTTCGTCTCGTATTCAATCCGCTCCCGCTCGGTATAAGCCTTAAGCTCCGCCTTGAACTCCTCCGTCTTGGCTTTGAAGTCCTCGTCACGCCACTTCTGGACTTCGGGCTCAAGTGCATTTATCTCTTTGACCCTTCTTCTCAGGCGCCTTATGCGCCATTCGTTGACACTGAAAACCTTTCCAAGCCCACGCCATATTGCCCCGCCAAACTCCCAAAAGAAGTCACTCACTGACATCGCTTTTCACCTCTGAGGGCTCTCCATCAAGTCGCTGGAAAGGACGCAGTCAATCCCGATGATTATTTTTCTCACCGCTCCATTTATGCCCTTTACCGCAGAGCATCGTGCCACTGCAAACTTTCACATGGATGAGCAATCGCCACCCATTGAACCCATTGTAGCACGAGAGCGATTGCTCTCGGTCAAAATGGGCTTAATCCAAATGGCAAGGCGCGCCCTGTGATGCGCAAGTGCGCAAAGGTGATCGCGCGGTGATCGCGCAACCCGACAGAGCCAAATTGTAAACCGCTTTGCGGCGGTGACGCAGCCATGTCGGGCTATGCGATTGGTAAGAAAATCACCGACATAGTGTTGGCTGGCTTTCTCTTTGCGAGCTCATTCACAGCCGTTGTATGCACATCCGATGACATGGGTGTGACCTATGACGAAGCCATATACAGCGGCTGCGCGCTGCGCTTCCTGAAATGGCTTGACATGACCCTCAAAAGTATCAAACACGGCGATGTCTTGACCCCATTCAGGTATGAGACGATACAAACCTACTGGCACGCAAAGGATATGCACCCGCCATTCCCGAAAATGCTCACAGCAGCAACTTACCTGATGTTCGGCGACATCATGCCCACTGGGTTGGCATCGCTGCGAAGCAGCACAGCACTCATGTTTGCATCGCTCATCGTTGCCATTTACGCATGGCTGCTGCGCCACTTCGGACGAATCGCCGCAATATACGGTGCGCTCGCATTGCTCACTATGCCGAGGGTATTCGCACACGCCCATTTCGTCACCTTGGATGTGCCAGTTGCTTCCGCCACATTCATCGCCACCATGCTCATGGTGACCGCCATTGAGCACTCAAGCACAAAACTGGCGATCATCGGCGCACTGGCACTCGGCATTGCCTTCTCATGCAAGATGAACGCACTACTATCTCCATTCGGTGTCCTCGCATTCTTCCTCATTGATTGGCTCACAAAAGTGAACCATGAGGATGAGCGCAAAGAGGCAAGCACCAAGTTGAAGCGAGCCATAACTGTAACCGCAACCTCAACTGCGTTTGCGTTCGCATTCCTGCTAATCACATGGCCTTGGCTTTGGTATGAGACGCCGAGAAGACTGGCATCATACATCCTCTTTCACGGCAAGCACTTCCCAGTGCACACCTTCTATCTCGGCAGGCTACATGCTTATGCGCCTTGGCATTACACGCTTGTCATGACAGCCGTTACCACACCAACGCTTACCCTTCTCATGGCGCTAATTGGGGCTGCCCTCACAATTTCGCATTGGAGAAGCGCACCATTGCTGGCTCGTGTTGCCCTCATCAATTACCTCATCCACATCGCGCCATTTTGCTTGCCACACACGCCGAAGTATAACGGCGTGCGCCTATTCATGCCCGCAATCCCATTTGTGGTTGTGCTCTCCTCCTTCGCCTTCCACAGGCTTGAAGCACTGGCGAATAGCGCATTAGCCATGCTGCGCACGCGCTTCAATGTCCGCGCAACGACTGTTGCGCTTTTCCTTGTCACGGCGCTCATTGCGCCATCAGTGAACTCACTTCTTCGCATTCATCCCTTTGAACTCTCATACTACAATGCGCTTGTTGGTGGCACAAACGGCGCTGTTTACCGATGGGGCTTTGAATGCACTTACTGGGGCGTTAACATCGTTCAACTGCTGCCATTCCTAAACGAGCAGCCAGATGGCAGCCTCATCTTCATCATCCCAGTCGGGCTGCACGCTTACATGGACTTGTATAAACGCTTTGGATGGCTTAAGCCGACGCTGCGCTTCACGAGCAACCCAAATGACCTGCCAAAAGTCTCCTTTGCCATGCTCCAAGGGAGCCAAACGGAAATCTATGCCAACCCAATCACATGGTTTCTGTGGCTCAAGTGCAAACCAGCTTATGCGGCAACTTACGATGGCGTGCCAATAGCCGCCGTCTACGACGCAAACGCCATACGCATTGCCCTCTCAAAGGCAGCTCGCCCACCAGCTCTCTCACCGCGCAATTGAGCGCTTGATGGATGAAGTTACAGCTTCAACCCTTGACGACATACACTCACAGCTCAATTTGCGGGGCGAATTTTTAAGGGGGGCGTTGAGGCTACCCTGCGCCGCCCTCCTGCCCCTGCGCCTCCTGTTTTTCTCCCTCCGCCTTCGGTTGCTCCTCCGCCTTCGGTTGCTCTTCCTTCTGCGCCTTCCCTTCAACCAATTCCTTTATTGGCAGCGTCGTCTTAAAGTCGTCAAACCTGACATCAAATTCCACTTCCTCCTGACCAGTCGTGAAGACGAAAAGCCCAATTTCAATCTGCTCACTCTTCAAATCAACCCTGCCTGTGCCCAACGACAGCCCGTCAACGAACGCCTCAAACCTGTCCTTTCCATCAAACGCTATCTTGAGGACATGCCATTTCTCCGCCTCGTCGCCGAAGAGCAGTCTTGCCCTCGCTGCCACATCCCTCCAGCGCTTATTGTCGCATAGCCAAAGCACATACCTTGCATCCTTGCCGAGATGGTCAACATCAACAGCAGCGCCGTTGGATGTCTCCTCACCCTTCGGCGTGGCATTTGAAATGTAAACGCCGCACATAGCTCCAAATGGAAGTTTGACCAGCATGACCTTGACGCTCACTTCAAGTGGCTGTATCGGCAATGGCGCCGTCGCTACATTCACAGTCACTGATTGACCCTTCTGTGCGCGCCCACTCATTACGAGTTGCCCATCTTCAACAGCGACCCTTGTCCCCTGTGGGCGATTCACCTCGGGGAAAATTTTCAGGTCTATAACGCCGCCATCAAATGTCTCGGTGAACTTCGGCTCCTCAACCTCAATGCCCTTTGGCTTTTCCACACCTTCAGCTGGCTGTTCCTGCTGAGGATACGCCGCCGTTGCCGCACCAAACAGCCATACAACTAAGAGGCACACAACAGTTACAGATGCCACCAGTGCATTACCCGCCTTCCATATGACCGCCATAATCCATCTTCCCTTCAAGCCCGTTCACCTCGCTTCACCATGCATTGTGGTTTACATACCTTTAGAGTTGCGTTCCGAAATCGCAGTTGCACTTAACGGCAGGCACACAACGATGGTGTTGAGATTCGGCTGCTCACTCATCCGATAGCGCCTCAAACTCCAACTCTTCAAAACCCAGCCACTCTGAGCTTGTCCTCACATACTCATTGCGCATTCCTTTCGGGATATGCCCATCTGGCACCTTGAGCACATGCGCCCTAACGATCCTCTCTCCCCAACGAATTTCAATCACATCACCAACATGAACATCGCTTGCAGCCTTGGCTATCCGCCCGTTGAGCTTAACCCTTTTCGCATCGCAGAGGAGCTTCGCAATGCTCCTGCGCTTGACAAGCCCAACCGCCTTCAAAAACTTATCCATGCGCATCATCGTCACCGCCTAAACACCAGTTTGGGAGAACACGCCATTGAGCCGTGAACATTTTCACAGCGAGAGCGACCTTAGCGGTGAGCGCATCACAAATCATGCCGATGAATTGCCGCTTGCCGGCTACAATGCTGCTTCAGCCGCACAGCCATCAGTTCCACCAGTGAGAGCACAAATAATGCCATCGCATATCCGATGATGCACCCTGCAATTACATCGCTTGGGTAGTGCACACCGAGGTATATCCGCGAGTAGGCAACGAGCGATGCAATGGCAAACAATGATGGCTTGCCTTCCGGGACGAAGTTTGAGAGCGCCTTTGCAGCCGCAAACCAATTTGCCGCATGTGCTGACGGGAACGATGGCGAGCCGCCTGTTGGCGCAATCGCGCGCACATCCATTTCAACCGATGTCGGACGAGGTCGTCTCCACAAGCCCTTTGCCACTTTGCCAACGAGCAAGTCCGTGAGCGAGATCACAAGCAGGAGCACAACTAACGAATGTATCATCCCTTTGAAGCCCCTGCACAACCAGAGCCATGCGACCAGCAACGCCCAAAAGAGCGCATTCTTTCCAAGACGGGTCGCGGCGAGCATGAACTCATCAGCAAACTTGTGTTCGCAGTTTGGATTGAGCATCTTAAGAACTGCAACATCAATGCGCTCAAGTGGCTTAACGATTGGCACAATGGAACAAACCATGAATATGCATGCCAGTGCAACTGCAGCTGTTATTGCACGCATGCCACTTTGCGCACCGCCGCTTTTGTCAGACACTGTGAGCCTTCACCTCACGGCTCAAGACAAAGCCGCTCAAATTCAAAGCGCACGCCACATGGCAAACTCCATCGGTGGGATGGCAATCTCACCTTTTGCGATATGGATTTGCCCTCACTCATTTGAGCCACGGGAATTGGGTTATGAGGAAGTCAAGGCGCTTGATGAAGAGCGAAAAACGAGCCATCACTGTGTTGCCGAATATCAACCCAAATGTCACCATCAACAGCAGCCTGCCAATGCGAGCCGATGTCCTAATCGCCGGATGCTTATGCTCAATGGTGAAGAAAAAGTAAATGAGCACGCAGAGCAATGTGACAACGAAGATGATGTTGTTAAGCGTGAGCGATAAGTTCCCGGGCACATATATTGGGCGAAGCGACTTTGCAATCTGCGGATAAAATGTGAGCACAAACGCCTTGAATGTGTAGCCAGATTGCAAGCCCATCACAGCACCGATTATCAACCGGCTCATCCACGCGAACCTTGGGATGAAGATGGTGTAATACAGCGAGCCACAAACGAGCGCCAATATCCAATACCACTTTCGCCCAACACAATGGCGCACATTGTCAATGTGCACAACTGTCCCAGCAGCAATAAGCGCATCATCGGCTGCAAACTCAATCACCCTCACCGTCTTTAAGTTCACTTCGCCTTCCCTTGAGAATTCGCTGATGTAGAGCGTTACTTCACGCCACCCGGCAAAGTCAATTGGTATAGAGTTGCTAAGCCACCCTTTAACCTTGCCCGTCTCATCTGCTGTCGCCACGCGCACAATCACACTCCCGCCAGATGGCTTCCTTGAGTGCACCCAAAGTTTGAGATACTTGGCATCGGACCAGTTAGACGGCGGTGCAGAAAAGCGAATTGCTCCGATACCTTTCACATCCCACCTGATGGATGCCTTCCCTTCCTTTTTAAGCCGCTCATCAAGTGAGGCGCCTTGCCAACCGACTAAACTGTCACATGCGCTGATCAAGGCGGCATTCTCGGTCACCATCGGTTTAAACCATCTTGGGTCAAGGACCTCGGTTATCGTTATCGCAAGACCGTATCCGGCAGCGACGCCAATGAATATGTGCTCAAAGAGCCTGAAAAGTCTGTTCTCACGGTATAAGACTGTGTATATTCCGAGTGTGCACGCAGCTGCCACAAAGTATGTGATGACTTCAACAGTGCGCTCGTCCAAGCTCATACTCTCATCCCTCTCTCCGCTCGCCTTGCAGCCCATGTCCCGAGGTTGCCAAGAAGGACAAGGATAATGATTAGCAAGTGACCGGCAGATTGTGGCAGCATTGTTCTCTTCCCACCGCCAACCGTTTTCAGCATCTCCTCATATTCGGCAGCCCCTTTCAGTCCAACAAGTAAGCCACTAAGTTGACCAGTGTCCAAGTATGGGAATTGCTCCGGTCCGATAATCCCAGTGCAGCCCTGCGCGAGTTTGACGCCAAACTGCGCATGGAATGTGGCAATGTATAGAGGGAGTAAGCCAGAGCCGGTAAACTCAACGACAAGCCCAATATCCTTCGCAGAACGCACATTCTGCATCATCGCAATCTCGTTAATCGGTGTGCCCATCTTGTCCTGTTTAACTGCGGCATGCAGGTCACGACACATCCTCTCAAGGAACATCTGCCCGCCAGTTATCCAACCGAAGTTGCAATAATCAACCCCGTAGCGATAGCCGTATCTTTTCCCAAGCTCCTCAGCATATGCCTGAGCTATAGTCGGACCAACTTGGTCAAGCCCCATGATGATGAATTTCTTTCTACACCGCATTAAGTGCTCTATGACAGCCCTGCATTGTGGTCCATTTTCACCGAGTGTGCCCGGGTCAAAGTCGCACGCCACTAACACAACCTTATCATCTGGGATGCTCTCAACCGCCTCAAAGAATGAGCGTGCTGCCCTTGTCGGATACATCGGCAGTATTGGCAGCCTCACGCCGATGTATGGTGCAACTATTGGGAAGCCTATCAAAACCCAAACGAGCGCATAGATGATTCGCCTGTCCACCTGCTGAAAACGAGAGAGCATGATGAGTGTTGACGATGCCAACCGATTTAAACTCACCCGAAAGATCGCCCCCCTTGAGTGCGCTCCCTTCGCCAACGCATTTAACTTGCGCATTTGGCACTCATTTGCAGCGGTAAGCAACAGCCTCAAGGCAACCTCATTGTTAAAACACGCCACCGCGTGAGATTTAATAGCTGCACTGCCCATGCGCAATTAACGCATTTAGAATTGCCTCCCGAAGTAGCCACCCCTTTCAAGGCTGAGCCATATCCTCAAAGCCATCGCAAGTGCACCAACCCAAACGCCGAAAAGTATGCCCCGCTGCGCTGGCATGTTTATGTTTGATAGCAACCATTCGGACATCACTTCAAACCTCAAAAATCTGAAGACGCTGTCATCCGGTATCCAGTGAGTCAGCCACATTCCCACTGGCACTTGCCCAAGCATGACTATGAGGGCGCCTGCCATGAGCAACACAGCCTCAGCAGTGCGTATGCGAAATGCCCTATAGGCAGCCGATGTGATGAAAAAGGCGAGCAGTGAAAAGACGGTGGCGTTGAGCGCCGTATAAGCGCCCTCAAACAGCACTTTGAATGCGGCCGGGATAAGACCAATGCGCCCACTTGGAACCTCGCCCGAAAAAAGTTGTGGCGCATAGTGGTTGAGCATCGTCACCACAAACATGAGCACCATGCTCACAAAGAAGGCAATGCTGTTTCCCCAACCCTCGCGCCTTTGAGCGATGTTCCTTGCGTGCACGATGCAAAGGTTCATGATTCCAAGCCCAACTGTGAAAGCAGCCATCACAGCCACGGCATCGCCAAGCGGATTCAACCACGGAGTGAGATAACGATTGCGGAATGGAGTTAGGGCAGTGCCGTCGGGGATGAAGAACTCAAGCGGGTAGTATAAGCCCGCGATGAAAGTGACGGCGATGATAACTCGCATGCGCATAGCCGGAGTAATGTGATGCAAGGCGATGAGCAGGACGATGCTGATGCAAACTGCAAGAGCCATGAGGGCAATGTTCAATGCCATGCTCTCAACCGTCAGAAACACACCTCACCACTCCTCGCTAACAGCGTGAGCGCATAAGGCGAAGCCAAAATGCACCCGTGTAACAGCGCTCATTTTACAGCAAGCCCCATGTGCATTGCGCCACACAAAATTTGCCCATCGCAGTCACTGCCCACCCGTGAGGAATTTGAGCAAGCTGCTAAGTTCAACCCAGTATTGCGAGAGCGTGGCAATGGTCATCCCAGAGAGCGTAAATGCGGCAAGCAGTATCTTTGAATAGTCCTGACCAGCGACACTGCCAAGGTGTATTGGGTCTCGTGACAGATACGCCGAGGCTGCGTAAAATTCCTCGCCGATGATTGTGTAATCACATGCGGCAATGAAGAACGGCACTTGCAGCATTGATGCAGTTCCAGCTATTTGTATTGCTCCGAGGGATTGCCCCGTCTCAGCAAGTATGAGCGATTCAGCTGCAAATGGTCCGAAGAAGAAGTTGGCGGCGACCCTCTCTCGGTTCATTATCCCGATGACACCAGACGCATACGCAAACTGGCTTCCCGAAAGGAAACGCACATCCTCTGCTCTGAAAGCATCCGGATGACCAGCCTCAGCATAAGCCTCCCTGAGGACCTCCTCGGCAATCGTGTAGACGACCGTATCAATGACTGGCACTATGACCCTGTTTCTATACCGCCCGGCGAGCCTCGCCACATAGCCTGCGATTGCAAGCGCTTGAAATGTCTCAATCTCAACTCCACCAAGCCCGACGGAGAAAAGTATGGGACGACCCATTTCCGTAGCCCTGCCAACTGCTTCCTCAATTGCATCAATGCCGGGCAAACGGCGTATGAAAAGGCTCCTGCCACGCAGCGATGAAAGTATCCCGTAGAGTATGAGCACAGAGACGGAGCCCACAACAAGCAGGTGAATGAGCTGTGCATGTTCCATCGGTCTCACCAACTTCCATAACAATTGCCATCATGTTCACCTGCACGGATGCACGCACAACACTATGCCGAGATGGCATCACCTTGATTTTGTTGTCATGGCTTGCTCCGCGCCTTCGGCACATTCGTTACATTCGTTCTGCGAGCGCTTCTCCGACGCGAGTTCCTCAATCCGCTTTATGAGAGCTTCAATGCCATCGGCAGTGCTCAATATTGCCCCAGCTTCATGCAACGCAGTAATTCCGAAGAACGGGGCGAGGAATGGGAAGGCAAATAGCAGACCGTGACCGAGAATGTTAGCAAGCGGCTTATGGAGCTCAAGGAAAAGAACTGCAGGCACTTCCAAACCGTAACTTATAACCCTCCTCGCAATTCGCTCTATGACTTCCCTCTCCCTGTCCTTTGGGAGACGCTCAAACAACAATCTCGCATCACCCCATTGCTGCGCGCACCTTTGTTGCGCTACACTCATGATGAAACTTTCTGCGCCGTTAACAGTGTAACTCAAAAGAGGGGGTTGGCAAAAGGATGTCTCAAACTGACCAACGCGTGAGGGCGAGTGGACGGCTTCGCATACTCTATCTCGCCTCGGAGATGACACCGCTGGCTAAAACAGGCGGGCTCGCTGATGTTGCCGGGGCGCTTCCGAAGGCTTTAAGGGGGCTAAAGCACGATGTCCGTGCGCTGCTCCCGAAGTATGAAGCCATCGCCAAGGGCAAGTGGCGCACAAGGACCATCTTCAAGTCTCTCCCCGTCAAGCTCGGCAACTCCGTTTACAGGGTTGGCATTGAACGATGCTATGCTATCGCCGGCGTTGAACTATACCTGCTTGACTATCCCGAGTTCTACAACCGCCCACACCTTTACGGCTACCACGACGATGCGCTCAGGTTCGCTCTCTTCTGTCGGGCAGCGCTTGAATTGGCGAAGGCAATTTGCTTTCAACCAAATGTCATTCACTGCAACGACTGGCAAACTGGGCTTATCCCGGCATACCTGAACACGACAGACCTTTATGATGGCTTCTTCGCGCGGACTGCCACTTTGTTCACCATACACAACTTGGGCTACCAAGGCAACTTCTCCCCGGCGCTGCTTAGCGATGTCGGATTGCCTTGGGAGACATTCAGCATCAACGGTGTTGAGTTTTACGGTCACTTTTCGTTCATGAAGGCTGGGCTGTATTACTCGGACATGCTCACAACAGTTAGTCCGAGATATGCTCAGGAGATACAGACAGCGGAGTTCGGTGAGGGCTTTCACGGTTTGCTCTTAAGCCGTTCCAATGACCTCGTTGGGATACTGAATGGCGTTGACTACGAGATTTGGAACCCGAAGACGGACAAGCTCATCCATGCCAGATACGATGCCTCCACAATTGAGATGAAGCGCAGGAATAAAGTCCATCTCCAAGAATCGCTCGGGCTGCCAGTTGATGAGCAAAAGCCGGTCATTGGGGTAGTGGCAAGGCTGACATGGCAGAAGGGATTTGACTTGCTCATTGAGGTCGCCGATGAGCTCCTCTCAAAGCATGACTTGCAACTGGTCATCCTCGGGGCTGGCGAAGAGAGGTATGAGAACGCATTCATCAACCTCGCCAAAGCGTATCCGACGAAGGTTGGCGCGCGCATAGGCGTATACGATGAGCCTTTGGCGCATTTGATCTACGCCGGCTCTGATATGTTTCTCATGCCGTCAAGGTATGAGCCATGCGGTCTCGGTCAAATGATAAGCATGCGCTATGGGACGCTGCCAATCGTGCATCACACCGGCGGTCTTGCGGACACGGTGAAAGAGTTGGATGAAGCGACTGGTGAGGGCAATGGTTTTTGTTTCCGCAAGTTTGATGCAACGGAAATGCTGAGCGCAATTGAAAGGGCTCTCTCAATCTATAACGGCAAGCCACAGCTGTGGCGCAATGCCATGCTGAATGCCATGAGCGCCGATTACTCATGGAAGCATTCCGCACAAGAGTATGAGCGCGCCTACAGGATGGCTATCCAAAGGAGGGTTGGCAAGTTGGGGATTGAATGATGCGTGTGATAGCGCCGCTCAACCCTCAGCTGCGACGGGCAATCAATTGCATTTACAACCACCAAATCTCAAGACACCCAAACAACTCGTGAGAAATGCTCACCTCTGGCGGTGATGGCTGATGGCGAGTTGCAATTTGAGGTCAGCAGGGATAAAGGGGATTGGTGCATACCTGCCAAAACGCATCCTGACGAATGCCGACTTGCAAAAGCTCGTTGAGACGAGCGACCAATGGATAATTGAGCGAACGGGCATACGCGAAAGGCGCATAGCTTCAAAGGACGAGACGGCTGCGACACTGGGCACCAAAGCTGCAATGGAAGCCATAACGGATGCGGGAATGAGCCCGACTGATGTGCAGTGCGTAATCGTCGCCACTATAACGCCAGACTACATCTTCCCAGCCACGGCATGCCTGATTCAGGACGCGCTCGGTGCAAATGGTGCCGCAGCATTTGACCTGCTCGTTGGATGCACGGGCTTCGTTTACGGACTGGTCATAGCGTCGCAAATGGTCTCATGTGGCGCATTTGAGAATGTCTTGGTCATCGGCACCGATGTCTTTTCAAGGTTCATCAACTGGCGAGACAGGCGCACATGCGTCCTATTCGGCGATGGTGCCGGCGCTGCAGTTATTGCGCCGGTTGATGACGGATGCGGGCTGCTTGGGTTTGACCTCGGCTCCGACGGCTCCGGAAGCAACCTTTTGAAAATAGAAGCCGGAGGCTCATATCGCCCGGCATCGGTTATGAGCCTACTTGAGGAAGCGCATTCGCTGACCATGAATGGGAGTGAGGTGTTCAGGTTTGCCGTCAGAGCAATGGCTGAATCAACCAAGCGAGCTCTGCAAGCCTGCGGACTTGATACAAGCCATGTGAACCTGTTTGTGCCGCACCAAGCCAACATGCGAATTATGCAGGCAGCAGCGGAGCGGCTCCAAATCCCGCTTGAACGCATGTTTGTCAATGTGGACAGATACGGCAATACATCTGCAGCATCAATACCGATTGCATTGGCGGAAGCCAAGAAGCTCGGCATCGTTAAGCGCGGCGACATAGTCGTCTGCACGAGCTTTGGGGGCGGACTTAGTTGGGCATCGTGTGTCCTGAGGTGGTGACGTGATGGAGAGGGTGGCGTTTGTGTTTCCGGGACAGGGTTCACAGTATGTTGGCATGGGCAAGGCACTATACGAGGCATTTGATGAGGTGCGCCAGCTGTTCTCGCTTTCCGATGAGGTCGCAAAAAGGAGCTTAACAAAGCTCTGCTTTGATGGTCCGATGGATGAACTTACACTGACGCTGAACGCGCAGCCCTGCATTTACCTTGTAAGCTGCGCTGTTTGGACCATCCTCTCACGCAACGGCTTAAAGCCGAGCTATGTTGCCGGGCACAGCCTCGGCGAGTGGAGCGCAGCAATGTGTGCCGGCTTCTATGATTTTGAAACCGGTCTCAAGCTTGTGCTGAGGCGCGCTGAACTGATGAACGCCGCCGCGAAGGGGGCAATGGCTGCGCTCATTGGCGGCGACATTGAACAAGTCAACAAGCTTTGTGAGTGCGCCAAGGAGAAGGGAATCATAGTCGTAGCCAATTACAATAGCCCATCTCAAATAGTCATCTCCGGTGAAGTTAGTGCCGTAGAAGAAGCGGCAAGGCTTGCAAAGAGCTTCGGCATACAGAGGGTTGTCATGCTCCGAGTCAGCGGCGGCTTCCATTCACCGCTGATGCAGCCAATAGCTTCGCAACTTGAGGAAGCCTTGAAGAATGCAAAGATGCGCGATTCCGACATACCGCTTGTGGCGAATGTTACCGCTCGACCGATAACACGGGAAACCGAATTGCGCCGTCTGTTGGCATTGCAGCTAACATCGCCGGTGCGATGGGTTGAGAGCATTCAATGGCTTTGGGACAACGGCGTTAGGTGGTTCGTTGAAGTCGGACCGAGGAAAGTCCTATCGCAACTCATATTGCAAACGCTCCCCGAGGCGAAGGTCATCCAAGTTGAAGATCCAAGGGGAATTGAAGATGCCGTTGCAAAGCTGTCATCCGAATGTGAGGGAGCTTAAACTCGCCCCAAGATTGACTGGCGAGCCATTGCTGCCAAGTAAAATTGGCGATGCCTCTCAAGGTGCTCAATGCCGCGAGTTTCAGCATACGAGGGATAGTTCTCATCAAGCGATGCGCTCAAGTTTGACGGCTCGGTAAATTTCAAGGACACACTCTCGGTCAAAGTAACACGGTCCGTCAACGAGGACATTTGCCGTCCCGGCAGCCACGCCGAAGCGTAGCATCTCCTCAAACCTCATCCCTTGACAGAGCGCATATGCAATTCCGCCGAGCATGGCATCACCGCTCCCGATTGTGTTGACGGCATTCACCGCCGGCGGCACGGCACGCCAGATGCCATCCTCGCACCCGCCGATTGCGCCACGCTCACCTTGCGATACGACCGCGCACCTTATGCCGCAAGAGAGCAGCCTTTCAATTGCCTCCGCAAGCTTTAAGTCATCGTGAAACTCAACACCGAGCGCCTCGCTCAGCTCCTCCTCATTTGGCTTTACGAGGAATGGCGATGAGCTTAGCGCCGCAGATAGTGGCTTACCCGACGCATCAAGAAGCGCAATTGCGCCCTCGGATTGAACGCACTCAATGCAGCGCCTGTAAAAGTCATCCGAAACGCCCGGTGGCAAGCTGCCACAGAAGATGAAGATGCTATCCTCACCGGCATACATTTTGAGCTTCGCAAAAAGCCGCTCAACTTCATCCAGCTCAATCCGCTCGCCGGGCTCAACGATGTGGACTTCAATTCCCATCGCATCGCACCTTACGGTTGTTGATGTGCGCGTGCACGCCTTGACGAAGACGAAATCGCATTCAATGCCCTCAGCCATCAAACCCTCCTCAATCCACTTTCCGATTGGTCCGCCGAGGAAGCCGGTTGCGATGGATTTTCCGCCAAGGCGCGCTATAGCCCTTGAGACATTCAATCCCTTGCCAGATGGATACTGAAAAACTTCGCGGACTCTAACCACGCCCCTTTCAACGAACTCACCAACGACGAGCGTCTTATCAAGCGCCGGATTGGGTGTCACCGTGATGATGCGATTCGCGCTTGACGGCATTTGGATGCGCATATGCTTTCACCGCCGAATGCGCTCATCAAGATGTTCAATCAAGCTCGCACTCAACTCATCAACCACAAAATCTGCCTCGCCCAACATCTCCCTCGGATATGTGTTCGTCACAGCCAGACACCACATCCCCGCTGCCTTCGCCGAACGCACACCGTGAATTGAGTCTTCAACAGCGATGCATTCGCTCGGCTCAAGTGGCGGATTCAGTTTGAGTTCCTCATTCAACCGCTCCATGGCTTTGATGAATGGCTCAGGGTGCGGTTTGCCATGAGCCACATCCTCGGATGAGACAATGACTTTGAAGAGGTCGGAAATGGAGAGCGCTTTTAGCACCATCAATATTTCGCTTCTGGCTGCGCCGGATGCAACAGCAATGTGATAGCGCTTTGCCGCTTCGGTCACAAATTCAACCACACCGGGATAGGCGGCTATCGTGATGGCATTGGAACGCTCGCTCAACATGCGCCGCTTCTGACGAACAAGCCCTTCAATGAGCGAATCATCGTGTGCGTATCCGACATCGCTCAGGAAGGCGCGAAAGCAAGTTGGGTCATCGTAAGCCAGATAGCGCTCAACATATTCATCCCAACTCATGTGCAAGCCGAGTTGCGAAAGCACCTCATTGAACGCCTGCCAATGGATGCGTTCAGTGTCGGCAAGAACGCCATCGCAGTCAAAGATGATCGCCCTGAGCACACTTCACACCCCCAGCGTGAAGATGGTTTGCCCCAAAACCTTCACCTCGCCAAATGCGAAAGCTCCTTTGGGACTACAAAGAGCGAGATGGCTTCGTCGGGATTGCGCGTTGAGAAGCGCGACCCAACTGGGCGCGCAACAGCGTGCAATGTCTCTACAGTCGTTATTCGGGCAAACCCGATGAGCTGCCACTCAACCCTCTTGAGCTCACGGTTGTATGTCCGGCGGCATATCGCCACATCCATTCCCTTCCTCCAGCCAGCTTTTCTTCCACCCGTGATGTAGATTGAGCCACCTTGAAGTTGCAATTGGACTTGCGAGCGCACCGGCTGGCTTCGCAGCATCGCCAAGATGGCTTCTCTAACAGCCCTTTGGAGGGGCTCCGGCGGTTCGCTTGAGGAGATGAATGCTTCAGCATCCCCAACATCACATTTTGAGATGCCGCCGCGTGTGAACAGGCGCAAGCTCACATCAAGCCATCGCGCACAAACAATCAAACTGCGCTTTGATGAACCAGCCCTTTGCAACGAGCCAATCACCTCAACGCATGCTCTAACCCTCAGCCTTTCGGAAAGCTCAACAAGCTGCTCCCTTGAGAGCGGTAAAGTTGCACCCATCAATGCCAACTCCTGCTCAACTTGCTCGTGCGATATGAGCGACAAGCCAGATGATGAAAGCACATCTTCTGCGAGCCCTGTGAGCTTGCCTTTCCAAAGCGATGCATCAAAGTCAAATGTGAAAGGGGCAATGATGACATCGCCATATACCGCTTGCTCAGCCACGCACTGTGATGGCTGAAGCACAGGGAGCAACAACGCTATGATGAATGGCAAGCAGCCAACACCACAAAGCCAATGGCGTAAGTTTAAGGGCGCACACATCTGTTCGGTCACCATCCTGAGCTATCGGCGCAAGTTTGATGGACAAAATGGTTGGCATAACGCTAACCTACATTGTGGCTCAACTTTGGCGGTGAGAGACGAATGCGCTTTATCGGCATAGCAATTGCAGCGGCTGTGAGCATCGGATGCATAAACCTGTTTGTCTTCATGCTGCTCAAAGGTTGCTGCAGCAGCCCTCGCGAATTCAAAGCATTGGCAGTTCAATGGGTCAAACTGCAATTTGCCCTGTATGGTCTGCTCATTGCCGGTTGGGTTGTCTGGCACGGTCTCATTTTGGCGCTCGGGGAAGCTGCCCAGAGTGAAAGCGTGCGCATAGCGTTGGCTTTAGCCGTTTCCATTCCCGGTGTTGTGATGCTACTCTATGTGCGAACATGGGTCAAAAGCGTGGGGCAAATGGCGAGCAAAGATGATGTGACAAATTCAGGCGAGGGGTGATGGAAATGAACATAACTGCAGCGGTTGGGATGTGCTTAGGGGCGATGTCGCTACTTGCCTCAACTGCCGTTGGCGCACGAGGCGGACAAGCGAAAGGCATAGTGCTTTATGTTTCTCCAAGTGGCAACGATAAATGGAGCGGCAAGCTGCCATCACCAAACGCGAGAAAGACAGACGGACCGTTTGCGACACTTCAAAGGGCTTTGGACGAGGTCAAGAGGCTGAGGGCGGATTTTGGCGGAATGCTCCGACAGCCTGTCACAATACAACTTCGCGGTGGAACTTACTTTCTCAACGAGCCAATACTCATAACGCCGGAGCATTCCGGAAATGAGCAATGCAAGCTGACCATATGCGCATACGGAGATGAAAAGCCCATCTTGAGCGGCGGGAGAAGGATTGCCGGATGGCGCAGGTTGAGCGCGGGCGAATTGCCCGAACAACTCAGGGAAAAGCCCGTTGAGGTTTGGGCTGCACAAATCCCAGAGGTGAAGGATGGCAGATGGTTTTTCAGGCAGCTGTGGGTTAATGGAAAGCGAGCAAGGCGAGCGCGTCACCCAAATAGCGGCTATTTGAATGTCGCCGAGGTGATGGACAAAACGGGGAATTGGTTCATGGGGCAAAAGCGATTTAGGTTTGCAGATGGTGACATTAAGGCATGGAGCACGGCAAGTGATGCTGAGGTTGTGGTGATGAACCGTTGGGTTGAATCACGCCTGCCAATCGTTGAAGTTGATGAGGGGCAGCGCATCGTCAGCTTCGCCAAACGCTCCGTATTCCATCTTGATGCTGGCGACCCGTATTATGTTGAGCATGCCCTTGAACTCCTTGACGAACCCGGCGAATGGTTCTTGGACAGACGGGCGGGCGTGATCTACTACATTCCGAGGGACGGCGAAGACATGCGCAATGCCGAAGTCATTGCTCCGTTTCTAACTCAAGTCCTAAGGGTAGTTGGGGAACCGAAGGCAGGTCTCTTCGTTGAGCACATAACACTTCGCAGGATAACATTCTCACACACCGAATGGTATTTTCCTGAAGCGAGCAAAAGGGGTAGCGATGTTGGCGGGTTTGCACAAGCAGCCGTTGAGGTGCCCGGCGCAGTCTGTTTTGAAGGCGCACTAAATTGCTCGCTTGAGGAGTGCACTGTTGCCCATATCGGAAACTATGGGGTTGAGATTGCGAGGGGCTGCCACAACAACAGATTGAATGGTTGTGACATTTACGACATCGGTGCCGGCGGTGTAAAGATCGGCGAGACAAGGATAAGGGAAGACAAGGCTGAACAAACATTCGGCAACGAGGTGACGAATTGCATTATACGAGACGGCGGATTGATGTTTCACAGCGCCGTTGGGATTTGGATTGGGCAAAGTTACAACAATGTGATTGCGCACAATGAGATAGCCAACTTTTACTACACCGGCATAAGCATAGGTTGGACATGGGGATATGGGAATTCGCTCGCCGGTGGGAATGTCGTTGAGTTTAATCATGTGCATCATATTGGGAAGCGCACCGACGGCGATGGACCGATACTCAGCGACATGGGGGCAATATACACCCTCGGAATTCAACACGGCACCGTGATAAGAAACAACCTTTTCCACGACATCTACGGGCTGCGCTACGGCGGATGGGGAATCTACTTTGATGAGGGTTCAACTGGGATAGTGGCTGAGCGAAACATCGTCTACAACACGACACATGGCGGCTTCCATCAACACTACGGGCGGGAGAACATCGTGCGCAACAATATCTTTGCGTATGCGAGAGACCATCAACTTCAAGCCAGCCGTCCTGAGGGACACCTGCGCTTCAGGTTTGAAAGGAACATCGTCATCGGAAGGGGCGAGAGGTGGCTTGTTGGCGGGATTGATTTCAACTTCGCCTTTGAGCGCAACATATACTGGCGTGAGGATGGCGGCGAAATAAAGTTTGGCAATTTGACATGGCAACAATGGCGGGAAAAGGGCATGGACAAAGAGAGCATTATATCCGATCCGATGTTCGTTGACGCTGCCAAATATGATTTCAGGTTGAAAGCGCAATCACCCGCGCTCAAACTCGGCTTTGAGCCAATTGACCTGAGCACGGTCGGACCAAGAAGGGGTGCATTGAAAGGGAAGCGTTAAATTGAGCGGACAAGCTGCATGCCACGCCGTGTCTTTTACTCACCTCGTAATTGCCCAAGCTGTGTTCTCGTCCTGCGTGGGCGAGGTGAAGCAAAGGATGCCGCCAAGTGAACAGCCAAAGATGCAGGTGGATGAAGAGCATGCGCCAAAAGATGTGATAGAGTTTGCAAGGGATGTAATGCGCACGGAGGCTGAGGCAATACTTGCAGCAATGGAACGCATTGGCGATGAGTTCGTTAAGGCAGTAAACATGATTTTGAGTTGCAAGGGTAAGGTGGTTGTCACCGGCATAGGTAAGTCGGGAGCAATTGCGCGCAAGATTGCGGCAACCCTGTGCAGCACTGGCACACCGGCACTTTTCCTTCACCCGGCTGAAGGGGTGCATGGTGACATAGGTGCTGTCACTGCCGACGACCTGCTTATCGCAATCTCATACAGCGGCGAGTCAGATGAGCTTCGTTTGCTTTTGCCGGCACTGAAGCGCGTTGATGTGCCAATAATAGCGCTAACAGCAAACAGGCATTCGCTTCTTGCGCGGCATTCCGATGTCGTCATTGACATCTCGGTTGAGCGTGAGGCGTGCCCTTTAAATCTTGCTCCGACCGCATCAACGACACTCTCGCTCGCCATAGGTGATGCATTAGCGCTCGCCACAATGAAGTTGAAGCGGTTCACCAAAGAGGATTTTGCGCGCTTTCATCCTGGTGGCACTCTCGGAAGGAGGTTGCTTTTGAGGGTGAGGGACTTGATGCGCACAGGCGATAGACTTGCAAAGGTCAAGTATGACCAGCCGGCGATAATGGCATATGCCGCAATAACGAAGGCTCGCGCTGGTGCGTGTGTCGTTGTTGATGACAATGACAGGTTGATGGGCATAGTCACGGATGGCGATATGAGGCGTGCTGTCTTAAAGGACATCAATGTGCTCAACGAGCCGATAACGAATGTCATGACGAGCAACCCGAAAACGATATCTCCCGATGCGCTCGCAACGGAGGCATTGCGCCTGATGCAGCTGCACTCAATTGATGACCTTCCGGTGATTGACGAGGATGGTCATCCAATCGGAATGCTTGATGTCCAAGACTTGCTCTCCGCCGGTATTGTTTGATGCCGACATTCACCGTGGTCGCCAAAGCGTTCCACGATGCGCGCCCCGCTAAGGACGGTGAGGGGAAAAGGTGGGCAACCGAGTGAAGCGTTCAAAACGAAAGAGACAGTTTAAGGTCAAAGGGCGACTTGACGAGATCGCCTTACGCTTCCTTGAGGGGATGGGTGAACCCGAACCGGAGCCGTTTAAGCCATCGCCATTTCAGGAACAGGCGTTGAATGAGATAGCACACAACGATGTCATCGTAGTTGCGCCGACAGGGAGCGGTAAAACATGGATTGCTGAACAGGCTATGCGGAGATGGTTGAATGAGGGCAAGAAATGTTGGTATACGACGCCGCTAAAAGCCCTTTCAAACCAGAAGTATGACTCGTTCAGCGATCTGTTCGGGCGCGAGAATGTGGGCTTGATAACTGGTGAGAGGCGTGAGAACACTGGCGCACCAATAATTGTCGCCACAACCGAAGTTTTAAGAAATGCCCTTTACACCGGTTTTGATGCGCCGGATTTGATTGTGCTTGACGAGGCACATTACATCGCCGATCCGGAGAGGGGGACGACATGGGAGGAAGTTGTTATACTTGCGCCACAGGAGAGCCGTTTGCTCTTGCTGTCGGCTACAATCTCAAACGCAAATGAGATAGCCAACTGGATGGAGCATGTTAGGGGGAGAAAACCGTCAGTTGTTATGGCTAAGGAGCGCCCCGTGCCGCTGCGCTACGGCTTCATTGATAGGGATGGAAGACCATTGCCATGTGATAAAGAGATAAGCCCGCGCAGCGCTAAAAGGCTCATCCATCGCAGCATTGACATTGTTGGAATCGTAGCATCATTGCGTGCTTGGGGCTTGCTACCTGCCATCATCTTTCTTCCGAGGCGCAGGGATTGCGATAAGGCAGCATTCGCATTCAAGGGCTTTTCTATGGATGGCACAAAGGAGCGAGAGGAGTTTGTCAGGGGAGTGATTGAGGAGAACGAAAGGATCGCACACCACCCGCTCTTGCCGCAACTCATCAAAGCCGGCGTTGCACCGCATCACGCTGGTCATCTCACATCGTGGAAGGTTATGGTTGAAAGGATGCTCAGAGAGGGACTAATCAAAGCTGTCTTTGCAACGACAACGCTTGCGGCTGGCTTGGATGTCCCGGCAAGAACAGTTGTGCTCCCGACACTCATAACGAGGGATGACTATGGGTGGCGCCCATTGAGCGCCCTTGAATTCCATCAGATGACGGGCAGGGCTGGCAGGCGCGGCAAGGATAAAGTCGGCTTTGTGCTCATCATTCCGAGGAGCACTGGCGACATTGAACTTGCGTTGCGCCTGATTGAATCAAAGCCTGAGGCGCTTGAGTCCGCATTCAGAGTGCACTATTATCAGGTGCTAAATTTGCTCTCTCGCTACAGCTACGATGACGCAATAGCAATACTTGAAAAGAGCTTGGCAGTTTACCAATGGAGCAAGCGAAGCCATCGCAAGGGCAGAAGGAAAAGGCATGAGATAAGGGAGCAATTCAAGCGGCGAGCAAGGTTGCTTCAAGAGTTGGGCTACCTTGACAGCAGCATGCAACTTACAAGTGTTGGGCAATGGGCGCTGCTCATCAGGCATGAGCGTTCGCTATTTGCCATTGAGGCGATAAGGAGGGGCTTGTGCGACGAACTGTCGCCTGAGGAGTTGGCTGGTTGGGCAGCGGCACTCACAACTGAACGCTCACCGAGGGCATTAGCTGTGCGGGTGAACTTGGAAAAGCTTGCTGAGCTTGCCTTTGAAATTGAAGTGCTTGAAGACGCATTTGGGATTGAGCCATCTGGATTCGCAAGCGAGTTTGGTGAGCGCGGAAAGCCATTTGGCGATGCCGAGAGAAGGGCTGCATGTGTCTACGCATGGGCAATGGGAGTTGATTGGGATAGGCTTGTCATGCGCGCCGACGCTGATGAGGGCGATTTGCAAAGGCTCATCTTACAGGCTGCCGAAGCACTGCGGCAAATTGAGGACCTGCCATTGCCCATCTCGGAAAGCGCCATGATAGCGCGCCACCTCATCATGCGCCCACCAGTTGCTTGAAAAATCAACCACAGAAAGGCGCTTTGGCTCGCCGCAAACCTTGCCTCATCACATCCACATTGAGAACCAGCGCAGTGTCGCTATACGGAATTCGTCAGTGAATGAATGCGGTGCATCCGCATACTCAAATGCGAGTTTTTCATTTGCGCCATAAAGCTCGTATATGCGCTTGACGCGCTCGTAAACCTCTTTCGCACCATCAAACGGAAAGCAATTATCCCTTGTCGCTGCGAGCAACAGCAGTGGACGAGGGGCAATCATCGCAATGAAGGCATCCTGTTCGCCGAGGCGCAATATGCCTGGCACAAAGTAATACTCACCGTGGCTATCAAGGAAGCTAAGGAACGAACCATCAATTCTTTCGTCACGCACCAATTCCTTCAACTTCCCGAAGGTTGAAAAGCAAAGCGCGCAGGCAGCCACTTTTATCCGTTCATCAATTGCAGCGGCAATCCATGCCAAAGTCCCGCCCATTGAAATGCCAAAGCATCCAATTGAATTTGCATCCACATCTTCCCTTGTCTGCAGGTAGTCAATGCCCGCGATCACATCCTGTGCCATTTGCCCGAGCATCGGTTTCCCATCCATGAACTCATCTACGGCTATGCGTGAGAACCTGCCCGGCTTTGGGTCAACAATGAAGGAATGAATGCCAATCTTTGCCAAATCTTTCCCGATGATTTTTGCCATGTCCTCCACCGATTGGCTTGAGCCGGGGATGCAAATTACCGTTGGCTTTTTCCCCTCGCAGCCCTTGAGCATAACTGCCGAAACTTTGGCGAAATTTTCGCTTTTGTAAATTATGCGTTCGTGGATGATACCCTCTTCTTGCCAAAGTTGATCAATTATTCCCTCTGGTTCGGATTTTTCGCCGTCCATTCCAAGCAGCTCAACAAAGCTCCTTCGCAATTTCCCGCAAACATTTTCCCATTCCTCTGCCGATTTAATTTTTGAAATGTCACAAGGCGCCTCATGAGCTTCAGCGACAAATATTGGCGCTGTTTTTCCGGCATTTTTGAGATGATACCTTTGGAGCAAGTTTTGCGCCCACAATGAGCCTTCTTCGGTGAACCATTTGACCAAATCCTCGGGCTGCGATAATGCCAGCCTTCTATACATTTCCTCAGCGTTTTCAGCCTCATATGTCGCTTTGATGATATCTCCCTCCACCTCAAGGCAATCCTCAAGAGTTGAAGAAAAAGCCAACACTCTCGGTGAGACGAGCGCGCCAACGGAGTTGAATGTAAATTTCCGAAACATGCCCGGAACATACCCGTGAATTGTCATTCTTGGCGGCATTGAAATAAATGCACCACAAACCCTCTCGTCAAGGGCTGCAAATATCAATCCAGCCCAACCTGAAATCCCCCAACCCATAATGGCGATCGGTAATTCGCTAAATCTACCGTGATTTATGAGGAATGTCGTTAATGACATGAGTTCACGAGCCATTTCCCCGACAAAAGTTTTCCCGGACAAAATTAGCCATTTCACTCCAGATATGTTAGAGGAAGCCAATGTTGGCAAGTCAGGTATGATAACCCTGTAGCCGGCATCGGCGATTAAAACCCCATAACGCTCAGAAACATCCTCTTTTCGGCATCCCAAGCCAGTCCGCTCGCCTAATGGTGGTATCAGCACTATGTTGGCGAATGGTTTCATTGCGGATTCGGGAGAAAGAACGATGAACGGAACTTGCAAGCCGTCGCTGAGCTCAAGCACCCATTCAGAGAGTGCATACCTTGATGGGTGAAGGCGAATTAATTGCCCCTTTGACGGCAATGCTGGGGCATAAATACCGGCGCACTTGCTCAAGTGTTTTCTCCAGTCAGTCTTCATTTGCCTGAGCTTTTTCAAAACTTCGCCCTTTTTCTCCCTCTCCTCACACAGTGACTTCAAAAAGCGCAGAAATTGCACATGGCGCCTCAAAAGCCTCTCTTCGCGCAATTTTTTGCGTATTTTCCTCATAATAGCGACTTCATCCGAGTGCTCCGTCGCCTTTCCGGAATGGCTTTGCCGCATCTCGGTGATTTCCTCCAGATGCCCGAATTTTGCCACAATTGAGGGTCAGAAATTGGATAATCAGGCAAGTTTTAAATCCGTCGGGGCTTGCTCTCCCGCGCTTATTCGCTCATTTTTCCACCTGAGTGGCAACTTTTTTCGCTATTTTGCGATCTCCGAAAAGCCTCTTCAAACTCAAGCTCCGCTGCCTTTTTCATTTGAAATGCCGTTATGCCTGCCTCAACGATTGAATATGTCCATGCGCAAAGGAAAATCAGCATCATAATGAACAACCAAAGCAATTTTATCGTGCTCCAATCACGCATGATCTCCAAGAGCGAGCTCATTTGAATTGACCCGAATTTTTTTGCGGCTTTTTCAAACGCATCAAGCACAGGGACTAACCACCCAGCAAGGCTTAAAAGGGAAACGCCAAAAATTGCGAATCCTTTGGCAAAATCTTCATTATATGCCTGTCCGGCTCCGGGGATTGCCATTGAAGCCAAAGCAGCTAACCCGGGATTTTTCCCTTTGGGGCGATGTTCCGGGTGTTCTCTCAACCACGCTCTAAACTCCTCCTGTTTTGCGATTTCCGATAGTTCAATTGTTAGCGCCGCTATTTTCTCCTCAACTGTCGGTTTTTGGCTCCCTTTTTGAAGCGCTGCACGATACATCTCCAAAGCTTCCTTCAACCTGCCACGAGCACGAAGTATGTCGCCGTATAGCTCAAGCACCTGCGGGTCATCTGGAGAGAGTTCATAAGCTTGTTTGACAAGCTCAAGTGCCATCTTATAATTTCCACGAGCCCTTTCCGCATTAGCCCGTGAGAGCAAATCCTTAATTTCTCTCTCAATTCTCCAATCCCTTTTGGCTCCGCTCATGCCCTTCTCGGCTCCTCAAAGTTGCCACATTTTTGCCGAACAAATTGGGCATTCCTTTTCGTCAGATTTGTATATTTCTCCGCAATTTTCACACCGCTTTAATCCATGCCTCTCACGCCACAGCTTAAGCTTCATGTGAAGCGAAAAGACCCGCCTAAGTAAACCCCTTAATTCGTCATCTTGTATGGGCGAAACCATTTCATCCACGCGTTGCTCAACTTGCTTTGGCAATTTTATTCTGGCAAGTTCCAATGGTGTCGGTGTCATGGAATCTTTTTGGGGTTGTTCTCGCTTCACACTTTCACGCGGCATGCCGATGCGGCAGCGTATGTTAGCAACAAGATTTTCCCCAATTTTTTCGTTTATTTTGCGGATCAATTCCGGTTTGATGAAAGAGATTTCCTGCGCCCATGACGACGATTCAGTGCAAACATAAAGGGTGCCACGCTCAAACTTGTATGGCTTAACAGCTCTCGCTATCCTTTTGCCAGCTGCTTCCTCCCAGCAGGAAAATATGAGTTGTTGTCGCCGCAACTCTTCGGAATCTTCGCCTTTTGGGGTTAATCTCAGGCTTCCTGCAAATTTTTTGCCCTTCAACCAATCATCCATTATTTCGCCAATTGAGACCGGTTTTTCCCTCATTTAATCCTTTTCACCTCTCCCTTTTCCGCGTGAAACAGGGAACATATGTCCCGGAATTTCCCAGGGATTTCCTCAAAGCTTGTCATCGTAATGATGCACTGCTCGTATCTTTGAGCGACTTCAAATAACTTTTGTTTTCGCTTGTCGTCAAGTTGCGATAATGCGTCGTCAAGAAGAATTATGGATGACATGTTCCTCTTGACTTCGTGCAGTTTGCCGAGAGAAAGCTTCATGGCTAATAAGACAACTTTTTGTTGACCAGATGAGCCATAATCACGCACATCCATGTTATCAACCAAAATTTGCAAATCATCTCTGTGTGGTCCGACGCTTGTAGCCGTCACCTCTATGTCATGTGGTAGCGCCCTCTCAAGTAATTCGGAATATCTCCAAGATAATGCCTCAATTTTCCCACTGGCGTATAGCTCTGCTACATCGCCTCCAAGTGAGGAAATATAGCGTAATTCAACTTTCCCTGTTCCGCCAAGTTCCGAGAAGAATTCTTGGACAAATGGCTGCCATTGCTGGATAAATTCAAGCCTCATCCCAATCAATCTGGAGCCATATTTCACAAGTTGTAAATCCCAGTTGCTGATTTCGTTTCTTGCTTCCTCTCGCAATTCTGCTTCCTCGCTTATTTTCTCAAGCAGGGCGTTCCTTTGGGACATTACACGGCGATAATTGAGCAAACTGAAATGGTAGCTGTGGCTCCAATGGCACAAAGTTTTGTCAAGCAATTCTCGCCTGCTACGGGGTTCTCCACTCACAATCTGAATTTCATGTGGCATGAGACAAACTGCATGGAAAGGGGCTCGCCCTTCCTCACCCTTCTTCCTCTCTTTTCCATCAATGCACCATCTTTTTCTGCCATCAGCAACGGCGGTTTCAAGCCAGTGTTCCTCGCCATTTTCAAGCCTGATGAGCGCCTTTGCTACTGCGTAATTTGTGCCCTTTCTCGGAATTTCCCGCTCATCATGTGTTCTTGGCGATTCACCAGTCAATGCGAACATGATAGCCTCTATTAATGTCGTTTTCCCTTGAGCGTTGTCTCCCGCGATAGCGACAATGCCTGTCGGAAAAGCGACATCCGCTGAAGAAAAAAGGCGAAAATTTCGCAATATTATTCGGCTAACATGCAAATCTCGCCACTCCCATCTTTGACTTCTGTCCTAAAATTCCACTTCCTCTGGCGGTTGCATTGGCATTACGATGTAAATCCATTCCTCGCCCTCGTCAATCAGGGTGGGACGCATGACAACCGGTTGACGGTTTTCATTCATTTCCACAATTGTCGTTGGACTTTCAACATTGGAGAGGAATTCGGTAATAAAGTCGGCATTAAAGGCGATGATTATCGGTTCGCCTTCGTATTCAATTGGAAGCAGCGTCTCTTTGCCTTTCCCCCGTCCGGCTTCTGGATCTTCGGCAGTGATAATCATCCTTTCTTTCCCAATTTGCATGACAATTTGCGGTATATCCTCGTTTGCGTGTAGCGCAACGCGCTTTATTTTGGCGAGAAATTCCCTTGTGTCAATCACTAACTTGCGGGCAAATTGGGTCGGTATAACTCGCTTGTAATTCGGGAATTGCCCCTGCATTTTAAGAGTTATGCACTGCATATCCTCAGTTTCAATTTGCATGTGAGTGACATCAATGGCAAGTTTAGCAGGTTCATCCGCATCCGGGAGCAAGCGATGTATTTCTCGCATAACTGTGGCAGGAATTATCGCTTCAGTGCGTTCCTGTGTGGTGGTTGGGATGTTTGTTCGGACGACAGACATGCGATGTGTATCTGTTGCCACGAATGAGAGTTTGTTGTCCTCAATTTCTATCAGAATCCCGGCGCAGACTCCGGCGCTTTCTTCCGTTGCAGCTGCAAATGCTGACCGCTTTATCATTTTGCGCAGCATGCTTTGATTAATTTCGCATAGCTGGGGCTTTGCCAGCTCGGGCAGGAGCGGGAACTCATCTGCGGGGACTGTGGGAAGTGAGTGTTCAGACTCGGAATCTTCATCCCGCAGGAATAAAAGGTTACCGCGCAGTTCTAACGAAATTTGCTTTGCTTCCTTGAACTGCTCTACAAGTTCCAAGAAGAGCTTTGCAGGCACCGTTGTTGCGCCCTCAATTTCAACCTTCACTGGTATGGTTTTTCTCACACAGGTGTTCATGTCAGTTCCGGTGATTAGCAATTTTCCCCCATCTTCCCCAAATATTGCCTCAATTTTGATATTCTGCAGGATTGGTAGTGTTGCCCTTGCGCTGACTACTCGTGCTGCTGCACGCACACCATCAGCTAATATTGAACTGTTGCATGTGAGTTTCATCTTCCCCGACCTCCTCTCATGAGTTTATTACACATCCTGACTTATTTTTGACAATTCTAAAATCCTTCCCTCCGTTGCCGTTCTCGCTAATTGCATCGCCTTATTTTTTACTCCGTCTTATTGTTGTTATTATTAGCAGTGTGAAAATTGTGGAAAAAATTTTGTTTCAGTATTTTTTGCCGAGTTTTGCCGGAAAAATTCCCCCAAGTTTTCCACAACCACCTGTGGAAAACTCGGTTTAGTTTTCCACAGCCTGTGAATAACTCTCTCAAATCAAATGTGTCAACATGCATTTCACCACCAATTCACATTTTTTCCACAAGTTATTCCCAGAGTAATTCACAGAACGAATTTTTTGTCAACTGAACAAATTCACAGCTTTTTCCACAGGATAACCGAATATTAGGGGATTTTTTAACAGAGTCTCACATGCCCTTCACACCTTTTTAACAGGTTACCCACAATTTCTCCACAACTTTTTCACAGCTTTTTCACAATCTCTGCTGTTGAAGTGATTCAAGCTGCGCTATGTGTTCCACTCTTGCCTTCAATTCATCAACAAGCCTTGCAATGGCTTGATTAGCATAAATTTCCTCGCGAATTTTTTCATACGCATACAACACTGATGTATGATCCTTTCCAAATGCTCTACCTATATCCGACAATGACTCGGTAGTCATTTCCCTTGCCAAATACATAGCAATATGCCTCGGTTGAACAAGGCTTCTGTTTCTTTTTGCACTGCGCAAATCATCAATTGTGATGTTGAAGTGCTCCGCCACAACTTTGAATATATGCCTCAACTCTATGGGATATTGCCTTAAATCGCAGTAATCCCTCAATCCTTCCTTTGCTATCTCAAGTGTGATTGGCTTGCCAATCAACGAGGCATATGCAATGACTCTTGTCAATGCCCCTTCAAGGACTCTGATATTCGTTTGTATTGACTGGGCTATGAAGAGAGCCACATCTTCTGGGAGGTCAACATTCTCTTCCTGAGCTTTTCGCTGCAAAATTGCAATTCTATGCTCAAGATCTGGCGGGGTAATTTCGGTTATTAATCCCCATTCAAACCTTGAGCGCAACCTTGCTTCGCCGAGGTTCAGTTCCTTTGGTGGGCGGTCGCTGCAAATGACAATCTGCCTATTTGTGTCATAAAGTTCGTTAAATATGTGGAAAAATTCCACCTCTGTCCTTTCAGCCGAAGCAATGAATTGAACATCATCAACAAGCCAAACATCAACACTCCTGTAAGCTCGCCTAAATTCTGCAGTTTTATCCTCCCTTATAGCCGTTACAACATGGAAGAGAAATGTTTCGCCAGAAACATATGCCACTCGAAGGTGGGGATATATTTCCCTAACTTTATGCCCGATAGCATGCATTAGGTGGGTTTTTCCCAAACCGACACCCCCATAGATGAATAGCGGGTTATATTTTTCCGCTGGGTGGTGAGCGACACTCCACGCAGCAGCATGGCTCAGTGAGTTACTCCTCCCAACAACAAAGCGTTCAAATGTATACTTCGGGTTCAATGGTATTGAACTAAAATCTGTAAATATGCTATCAGATAGCTCATGCGATTGACAGTGAGTTGAAATTGATAAAATATGTTCCCTTATTCCCTTTTCCTGTGGTTTTCCGCCTGTGGTTTCGGGGTTTTGCGGGGCTTTTGTGACGGCTTCTTCATTTTGTTGGATCTTTTCCTCCATTCGGCTCTCCCCCTGTTTTGGTGTTTCTACACCATTATTGGAATTTTCTTCGGAAAAATTGAGTGGCAACCCGAGTTGCGTCGTGCTGAGGCAAAATTGGATACTGACAGATTCACCAACAACCTCACTAATTGCTTTCTCTATTTCATTCTTGTATCTTGCCTCCAGCAAATCTTTAGTAAACTGATTTGGAACTGTAACAGTTAGAATACTGCCTTGCAATCGTGTTGGACGAATAGAGCGCAGCCAACTTTTGTAAGCAGCACCGCTGATGCGTTCCTGCAACAATTGCAGGGATTTTTCCCAAACTTCTGTGAGCAATGCTTGCTTCCTCTCCTGCATCCGCTTTACACCCCCACCAGCTGTGAAAAGTTGTGCAAGCATTACAGGTGACCTGTATTGAAAAGCTGTAAATATGCCGCAATATTGCTTTACACTTTCATCCGTAAAATTTGCTCACCACAAGATGAAGGAGATAGCTTGTGCAATTAGCACTTATGAATAATTCGGTAACTGCCCTCTCAGATGCATATCAGGCTACCAGTTTATAGCCACTTTTGGGAGAACAAAGTTCCCCCTTATGCCCGCAAAATCACGCTGTGAGCCAACTGGCGAGCAAGAAAAAATCGCCAAATTCCCCCAATTTATTGGGAAATGTATACATACACCTTTCTTTCCTTTGGTCCGTCAAATTCGTAGAAAATGATGCGCTGATCATTGTCCATTAGCAATTTTCCATCCTTGACAAGGAGCACCTCAGTTGGTGCAACTAAGGCAGCCTTAGTATACCCAGAAGAATTGCCGACTATGTTGTCAAATTGCTCCAGGAACTCATGAAGCCTTGAGGTGTTTTCTTTTGAGATGTCTCGGTGGATGCTCACCGCTGCGGTTGTGTGGGGCACATAGATGCAAACGAAGCCCTCGCTTAATCCCGCACTGGTTACGAGTTTGCGCACAGCATCAGTTATGTCCACCATCTGCTCTTTATGTTCGGTTTGAATTACGAGTTCGTGGATGGTGCCTTTCACAGCCTCACTACACCCCCTCATTGACAACCTCATCATTTGCCAACGATGCCCTTTGAGGCTCACTCGCTCCTACTTGCTTGCACGCTTCATTGAGGGACTAACGGAAACCACCGTTTGTTATGATGCTGCATCATCCATTTCAAAGTCAAGTCCCATCGCAAACATAAAAGCGCATGCGCCACTACACGCATGCGCTTTTATCCTTCCCCACCTAAAGTTCTCACCCGCGCACTCCTCTATCTATGATGCCGCGCTGATTCAATCGTGTAAACCTTATGGCTTGGTTACACGCCACTCATAGCAATCGTTCTCAAATGCCCTTTCCTTTGGAAGCCACTTTGCATGCCCGTCAGCATATGCCCAGACGCTTCCTTCAAGGTGCGGGAAAGCTACCCAGCCAGGTTGTGGCCAATTAGCTCCAGTGCATTGACCCTGTGGTGGTTCCACTACCCAATCACCATCACCATTCTCCCCGATTAAGAATGTCCTTGAAGGTTGATCAAAGCGGGCAAGGGCGTAAATTCCGCTCTCGCTCCAATATGCATTTGTGCCGTAAGTTGCAGTATATGGCAGTTGGCTCCCAGCAGGACATGGATACCTTTCACCAGTTGATGGGCATATATAAAGCTGCGTGTTCTTCACATACGGTAAGATGAGCTGCTTCCACGAAGCAAAGTCGGCACACCATGATGGTCCTCTGTATCCGATAGGCAATGTCTCATCGTAATCCTGAGCATACATGAGCGCTCCCATGCCAAGCTGACGCAAGTTGTTTGTGCAGCTTATAGTCCTCGCCTTTTCCCTTGCCTTTGCAAACACGGGGAACAGAATCGCCGCCAAGATGGCGATGATAGCAATCACCACGAGCAGCTCTATCAGCGTAAAGCCAGTTGAGCTCACCCTACGCCTTCCAACTGTTCGCTTCATTTCACATTCCTCCTTTGATTTTGAACACACCATCTTCAACGCCTCACAAAGCCATCATATGGAGATTAGTGGCAAGCAGCAATCAACCACAAATCATTCCTTCAGGCAACTTAAAGCCGCCACTGATGCGAACTCTAATTACATCACCCTCCTTCCGTATGGGATTGACTTCACTCCCACAACCCGACTTTAGCACAGCACAATTTGTTTGTAAATTCTTACATCGCAATCTTGTCAAACGCCCGTTCGTAGCAAGCCACGAAGCATTAGCGAAGTGGCGTTCGTCATGACATCGTTCGTCATGACATCGTTCGTAGTAAGCCACGAAGCGATAGCGGAGTGGCGTCCTTCATGACAATGACATCATCAATTGAGCGAGGAATCAGACCCTTGTGCTGCGCACAAGCAGTGCTATTCCGATAACCAAGGAGAGCAGATTTGGCAACCAACATCCGATGAGGATTGGTATCCGACACTGCCTTGCGAGTATCGCGCCGTAATACCACATGAAGTAGTAGGCGAGCACGGCCATGACGGTCAACACGCATGTCAATGCCTGCTCCTTGGGCTAACTTCGGTTGCATCTCTTCAATTCACCCTGCTCCTTTCCTCAATCGCTTTTGAGAGTGCTCCTCTTCAGCATTCTGCTTGCTGGGATAATCTCCTCAACCTCGTATGGGTTGATCCCTTGAGCTTGATGGTAAATGCGCATGAGCACCTCTGCAATTAAACCGAGCATTAGAAATTGCATCCCACCAACAATGGCTACTGCACTAACGCATAGCAGCGCTGAAGCCGCGCAGAAATTGATGTGCGTTCCCATCCCAAAGCAAATGAGAGCGGCACACAATGTCAGCATGCCGAAAAGCAGAAACGCAAGTGCCCATGTGCCGATAGCGTAAATTGGCTTGCTCAAAAGTTTGTGCAACATCCTGACCATGAGCAGGTCGAGCAAAACTTTGAATGTCCTCTCAAGCCCGTATTTTGAGCGTCCCCAAACCCTCGGACGATGATTGACCTCAATTTCTGCGACCCTAAATTTGAGTTGCCCAAGGTATGCCGCTATCACGCGGTGCATCTCGCCATACAGCCTGAGTGAAGTAATTGCGTTTCGCCTATATGCTTTGAGAGTGCATCCGTGATCGCGCAAGTTGATGCCACTAACCTTTGAAACAAGCCAGTTGGCGATAACTGAGGGTATCCTGCGCGTCAGCAGTTTGTCCTTGCGATGCCTCCTCCAACCGCTCACGATGTCATAGCCTTCGTTCAATTTCTCAATCAGGCGTGGGATGTCTCTCGGGTCATTTTGCAAGTCGGCATCAATGAACACGATTACATCGCCGCTTGAGTAGTCCACGCCAGCTTGCATGGCAAGCGTTTGACCAAAGTTGCGCCTCAACTTGATGACGATCGTGCGGGTGTGTGATAGCGCAATTTCCTTGAGCACTTTGTAACTCCCATCAGTGCTGCCATCGTCAACGAAAAGGAGTTCGTAGTCAATACCAAGTTCATCAACGACGCTAACGAGCTCCTCATGAAGCTTGCGCAGGTTGCCCTCCTCATTGAACACTGGAACGATGATGGAGAGCTTGTTGAAGTTGTGGCGACCGCTCATTTCCGATGCCCTCATTTGCACATCCATTGGAGCAGCTTTGCCACAGTTGGACGAACAAGCTTCCTTGGGACGATCAAATCTATCATGCCATGTTCAAACTGAAACTCAGCCATGCGATGCTCAATCGGGACTTTGATCTTCAACGACAGCTCAATCACCCTTGGGCCGGTAAAGCCAACCATCGCACCAGGTTCGGCGAGGATGACATCGGCGAGTGCGCCAAAGCTCGCTTGAACGCCAGCCATTGAGTCCGTGAGCAGAATTATGTAGGGCAGTCGTGCTTGATGAAGCCTTGCACAAGCTGCACATGTCTTCGGCATCTGCATCAGTGACAGCAAACCCTCTTGCATCCTCGCGCCACCGCCTGAGCCGGAAATGACGAACACCGGCAAGTGAAGTTCTATAGCCCTCTCAAAGAGCCTTGTTATCTTTTCCCCGAGGACGCTGCCCATGCTCCCACCCATAAATTTGAAGTCGGTTATGCCTATCGCCACAGGTATACCCTCAATTTTAGCCATGCCTGTCAGGGCGGCATCCTTCAAGTTTGTTGCCATCTGGCTTTTTAGGAGCTTCTCCTTGTATTCGGGAAAGTTCAGCGGATCTGCTGGTGATAGGTTTTCGTCCCATTCCTCAAATGTTCCTTCGTCAACGGTTATCTTCAAACGCTCCCATGCGCTGAGGCGCTCGTGGTATCCGCACTGCGGGCACACTTTCAGCTCGCGCTCGTATTCTTTGCGATATGTTAGGGCGCTGCACCTCTCACACTTAACCCAAAGGTTCTCACCAGCCTCGCTCATCGCAATTACCCCTGCTTTGCTCATCCCTCATCACCGCCCGCAAGCAAAAGAAAGGTCATCGCTTTTGTGCCCCTTAGATGGTCGCCTGCGCCCTTCACCACAAAGTTTGCTGGCGCTTTGTTGCCTGCGTCACTTTGCCCAAAGATTCACCTCGTGCACAATGCACATCATCTTGGTCATCGGCAAAGTTGTGTTTGGGAGCAGCATTCGGGCAAGTTCCTCATTCCATGCAAGTGCGGAGTAATTGCTGAGAGTGTCAAATGCCGATACAAATGCTATCATGATGTTTTGATGTTTATTCCCAATGCCTCACCAAAGCAACAACAGGCGTTGTCTGAGTCACTCTCAACGGCTATTCTAACGCATTGGGCGGGGTGACTAAAGCAAATGGAGTGCAATGATGATTGGCAAAGCCGACTTGAGGAGTTGCGCCGAGAGATAGACAGGATTGATGAAGAGATACTGAACCTGCTGAATAGGCGTGCCGAGGTTGCCATGTCAGTTGGCGCGCTTAAACGCATGCTGAATCTCTCACCGCACTCGCCATCAAGGGAGGCTCAAATACTTAATAGGCTTTTGAAACTGAGCCATGGTCCTCTGCCTGTAGACTCCTTGAAAGTCATCTACCGAGAGATATTGAGCGCTTGCAGGAGGCTTGAAGGGCTTATAAAGGTCGTCTACCTCGGACCTGAATTCTCATACACGGATTTGGCGAGCAGGCAATACTTCGGTCACGGTGTGGAGTTATACCCTGTGCCGACAATTCAGGATGTGTTCTTTGAGGTTGAGCGCGGCAATGCCGATTACGGCGTCGTGCCAGTTGAGAACACGGCTGAGGGTGAAGTCAATGATACGCTTGATATGTTCATACGCTCAAACTCAAAGATATGCGCGGAGACGCTCCTGCCAATTCACCACTGCTTAATGGCTAAATGTTCGCTTGACGAGATCAAGGTGGTTTATTCCCGAGACAGTGCGCTGGCTCAATGCAAGGGTTGGCTCTCAACTCATTTGCCAAACGCAAGGCTATGCCCAGTTAGCAGCACAGCGGAGGGCGCAATGAGAGCTGCAAGTGAACCAAACGCAGCAGCTATTGGGCACAGACTGGCTGCGGAGCATTATGGACTTAGCGTGCTTGCATCAAACATTGAGGACATGCCCGGGAATAAAACTCGCTTCCTCATCATCGGGGATGAAATACCACCTCCAACTGGTCAGGACAAAACATCAATTCTGTTCTCGGTGGCGCATCGTCCGGGTGCGCTTTACAGGGCTCTCGGAGCTTTGCAGCGCTTCAACATAAACATGACCATGATAGCATCAAGACCGGCAAGGCACACTCCGTGGGAGTATCTTTTCTTCGTTGACTTCCAAGGGCACATTGAAGATGAGCCCGTTAAGAAAGCGCTTGAGGAGATGAGAAGGGAGTGCCTATTCCTAAAGGTGCTCGGCTCTTACCCTGAGGCGGTTGAGTGAGACACGACTCCGAAATGAAGGTGAGTGAGGTTTCATGATACAGTTGCACAATGTGACCGTGAAGTTCAAGGGCGGCATCGTTGCTTTGAACAATGTTTCATGCACGATAAACAAGGGCGAATTTGTCTTCATCGTTGGACCGACTGGCTCTGGCAAGTCAACAATATTGAAGCTCATCAACCGAGAGCTCATTCCAACGCAGGGCAAGGTCATCGTTAACGGGATCAATGTCGCATCATTGCGCCCTTCACAGGTCCCATTCCTTCGCCGCTCAATTGGAGTTGTGTTTCAGGACTTCCTCCTCCTTCAGGACAAGACAGTCTGGGAGAATGTGGCATTCGCGTTAAAGGTCATTGGAGCGCCTCGGTCTGAGCTTCGTGATGCGGTGTGCAGTGCGCTGCAGCTCGTCGGGTTGATAGAGAAGTGGGATGCATATCCGAGGCAGCTATCCGGCGGTGAGCAGCAAAAGGTGTGCATGGCGAGAGCAATCGTGAACAACCCGCTGATATTGCTTGCCGATGAGCCAACTGGCAACCTTGACCCAGACTCATCCATAGAGATAGCCTCGCTACTTGACCGTGTGAACCAGCGTGGCACAACTGTAGTTGTGGCGACGCACGACAAATACATCGTTGACTACCTGAAGAAGCGAGTCATTGAACTGCGTGGCGGAAGCATCGTCAGGGACGAGCCGGAAGGGGTGTATCGCGGTGCTATTACGGTTCGTTGAGCATTGCATCTCTGAAGCGCTTACGAGCATGCGAAGGCACTGGCTGATGAGCATGGCTGCGACAGTGAGTGCCGCATTGTCCGTAGCCGTTTTTGGTCTCCTCGTCCTCATCGTGCTTTATGTGCGCTCAGCTGTGCTTCGTGAGTCTGAAAAGGTCAATTGCATGCGTGTTTATCTCCATAGCGGCGTGACGGAGCAGCAGGCAAGGGAATTGCAAAGGAGGATTCAGCGTTGGGTGCTCGTCAAAAGCGTCAAGTTCGTTCACAAGGATGAGGGCTTGAGGGAGATGGAAGCCTCCATGGGGAATCATGTTTCGTTGCGCAGCTTGGCTGGCGGTAACCCATTGCCGCACAGGCTTGATGTGGTCGCCGTAAACTTTGAGGACGCAATTGAGTGCGCAAAGAGGCTTGAGCGCCTCCCTGAGGTTGAAAGTGTGGTGTGTATGGCTGATGTGGTGAAACAGCTATCGCACATCATGAGGCTCGTCAGGCTGTGCGGGCTTGCTCTGGTCATCGTCACTGCTTTCGCCACATTGACGCTAATCGCCAACGCAATCAGGTTGACAATTTATGCGCGCAGGGAAGCCATAAGAATCATGCAGCTTGTCGGGGCTACGATTTGGTTCATAAGGGCGCCGCTTATGCTTGAGGGATTGATTTACGGGTTGGTTGGTGGCGCGGTTGCGTCTTTGATGGTTTATGCAGCGCATGCCTCTCTTCTTAGGCTCGTTGAGACGAATAAGGTGCTGCTGATGCTGTTCCATGTGGCTGTCCCGAACTGGTATTTCTTTGCCAGCATGACAATTGTCGGGCTCGCATTCGGATTGCTCGGGAGCTTGAGCGCAGTTCATCAGCTTGTGCGCTACCTTTCATAATGCCCGTAGCAATTCCTTCCTCGCGTTGATGTGCTGCATACGCGATTGCTTCATGTTGGCATAATGAAAATGCGAAGCGGAGCTGGTGTAGCTCAGCGGCAGAGCGGGGGATTTGTAATCCCCAGGTCGCGGGTTCAAATCCCGCCGCCAGCTCCAAAACATTTTATGGTGAGCAGACAAAATGCAGTTGGCAGCTGATAAGCTGCCAATAAATTTGCGCTTTGCATTGCGCCCTAAAATGCCGCTTGAGTAAGCCCTGATGATGTGATGGGTTCAAAGGGTGGTGTGAGGGGTGCACGGCTTTCAAAAGATCAGGTTGCCCGATGAGGGTGAGGCAATAAAAGTTGTTGATGGGAAGCTGTGCGTCCCTGATATACCTATAATCCCATTCATTGAGGGCGATGGCATCGGTTCGGATGTGTGGCGTGCTGCACGCCTTGTGATTGATGCCGCAGTTAAAGTTGCCTACGATGGCGAGAGGAGAATCGCATGGTGCGAAGTTTTCGCTGGCGAGAAGGCGCTCAACCTCTACGGTGAGTTACTCCCTCAGGATACGCTAAGGGCGATTGAGCAGTTCATCGTGGCAATAAAGGGTCCGTTAACGACGCCGCCATTTGGTGGGCATCGTTCCCTCAATGTGACTTTGAGGCAGGAACTTGATCTGTATGCCTGCGTTCGCCCGATCAAGTGGATTGAAGGCGTCCCATCACCGGTCAAACATCCAGAGAGGCTTGATGTGGTCATATTCCGTGAAGCCACAGAGGATGTGTATGCGGGAATTGAGTGGGAGATGGGCAGCGATGGTGCAAGGCGTGTCATTCAGTTCTTGAGGGAGGAGTTCGGTATAATCCTGCCCGAGGATGCTGGCATCGGAATTAAGCCGATAAGTGAGCGCGCAACGAAAAGGCTGATGCGAAAGGCAATCAAGTATGCGCTTGAGAACGGGAGAAGGAGCATCACCATAGTCCACAAGGGAAACATCATGAAGTTCACCGAAGGGGCATTTGCGCAATGGGCTTATGAGGTTGCTCTGGACGAGTTTGGTGAGCATGTCGTAACGCAGCGCGATGTCTCAAGAGCTCCCGAGCAAAACATCACTGGGAAGCTCATAATCAAAGATGTGCTTGCCGATAACATGTTCCAGCAGGTGCTCACGCGTCCCGAAGATTACGATGTCATAGTGCTTCCAAACCTGAATGGAGATTACCTGAGCGATGCATGTGCAGCACAGGTTGGCGGCATTGGCATTGCTCCTGGGGCGAACTTGGGCGATTACCATGCGCTGTTTGAGCCGACTCATGGGAGCGCACCAAAATATGCGGGAAAGGATATAGCCAATCCGAGCTCAATGATCCTCTGCGGGGCAATGATGTTGCGCTACATCGGATGGGGTGAGGCAGCCGACTTGATTTACGATGCGCTCAGCTTCACAATCAAATCACGGAAGGTGACGCAGGACTTAGCGAGGCACATTGACGGTGATGTGCAAGTGTTGACTTGCTCCGAATTTGCAGCGGAGCTCGTTGAGTGTATTCAATCACGGCGCTGCTCAACCGGAGCTGCTTGAGGTCGGAAGAGACACGGGCGGCATCCTTGGGGGCTGCGGTGGTTGTGGGGTTGGTAAACGGTGGCATCAAGGATGCCGCCAACTTCTTTGGACACATGGCAGTGCCATGATGTTTATACCATGCTGCTGCAGGACCAAAACCTCAAGTCACTCCACACGGCGTTTTGCGGGTGGCTAATCGGTTGAGTGACTACAATGTTAGTAGTGAGCTGTGCGTTGGAGGGATGAGTCATGAAGATAGGCTTGATCGCTGATACACACGATAACATGCCCAAGATAGAGGCGGCAATCAAGCTGTTTGAATCTCACGGTGTTGAACTGGTCATTCACGCTGGTGACTTTGTGGCACCGTTCTCGGTGAAGCCGTTTTCACGGCTCAGTTGCAGGCTTGTGGCTGTGTTTGGGAATAACGATGGTGAGCGAATTGGCTTGCTCAAAGCGATGGAGGGCTTTGGAGAACTGCATGCAAGGATGGCTACACTTGAGGTTGAGGGCAAGCGCATCGCTGTCATGCACGAACCAGAACCGCTTGAGGCGATGAAGAGGAGTCGCATGTTTGATGTCATCGTTTATGGGCACACCCATAAAGTCTCCGTTGAGCGAAATCAATGCCTTGTCGTCAATCCGGGGGAGGCTTGTGGGTGGCTCACAGGGCGTTCAACTGCGGCTTTGCTTGATTTGGAAAGGCTTGATGTGAGCGTCCACGAACTTTGAGGGCGGTGATGTTTTGTGGTCATTAGGAAGATTCGTCCGACGGAAATACTCGCATGCATCTTTGTAGCGGGGTTTGTCATAGCCGTGCTTTTCTCCTCGGTTTACATGCAGCGCGTTGAGCAAGCCCTAAGGAGTGCCCCGCCAAAGACTGTGCAACAACCCGTTTCACGAATGGACATCCCAGCGCAATATGTTGTCGGTCCAACGAACGCAAAAGTGAGCATTGAAGCCTTCCTCCCATTTGATGTGGAGTGTCACGCAATTAACATTGGGCTGTTAACCGAGGTGGCGAAGGTTGAGGGGAAGCGCATACGGCTCGGAATTTACAACATGCATTCCCCCGAGGGTTCAAAGGCTATGGAAAAGCGCGGTGTGCACTGTGCTTCAATACTCGTGAACGGCGAGGTTGTCTTGTCAGGTCCGCAGGTTGATGTCGGTGGGTTGATTGGAAAGATTGATGAGGCGCTCAAGGCAGCATATGGGAGCGGGATGAATGGCGAGGTTGCCGAACAGCTTAAGCAGAAGTGGGCTAAGATGACGGTGCAGGAGGCTAATGAGTTTGTCAGAAAGATTTTTGCGCCGAAAGCTGAAGAGGTGGAACACGAAGCCATCCCTGTGGCAAAGCCGGGCGGCAAAGTTGAAGTTGTGTTTTACATGCCGCCAAAGGATACTCCGGGAGCAATAAACTTCCCGGAAGCCATCAAGCAAGTTGAAAGGCTAAAGGAGCAATATGGTGAAAAGCTCTCTGTCAGAGTGGTTGACATGATGAGCGATGAGGCGACAAGGGCGCTCAAGGAAGGGCGCATTCGCGGTCCATGCGCACTCGTTAACGGCAGCTATAAGCACATAGTGAAGGTCGGAGAAAAAAGCACCGTGATTAGGTTGGATGCGGAGCCGCTGGCGGGCAGGTTCATTGACCCAAAGAGTGTTGAGATCGTTGTTAAGGCTTATCTTGGCATCCCAACGGAGCCCACACATTGAAACATTGAAACAGCGATGGCATCAGAAGAACCACAACTTAGCCTTGCGATAGGCTTCAAAGCACCTTTCGCAAAGCCTTACCGACTTGTAATCCGTATCCGCAATTGAATTGCTGAAATGCATGACGCATCTTTTGTCACTGCAGTGTCGCAATCCGAATGTGTGCCCAAGCTCATGGACTATTTCCTTAGCTAAGCGTTCAATCAAAAGCTCGTTTGACACATCGCCCATCCTCAACCTGTATGTAGAGATGAGTGCCCTCCTCCCCGGCAACTCGGCTATGCCAAAGACGAAGTTCAATGTGCTGGTATAGATGTCCACATCAACAATTCCGACGACGCGGCTTTCGTCCTCCGGAAGCGGAATGCTGTCAAGTATGGCATCGGCGAGATACTGATTTCGCCGCTTGACAAATGCCTTTGAGAGGTCTATCTGGCATTCCAAGCTCCCTATAACGCATCTTGTTTCGGGGAGGCTTATTTCAACTTCACCCAAAGCCACCCTAACAATTGATTCATCAACACCTATTGGGATGCAAACGACGGGCAGCTTCTTTTCGCCCTTGCCCAAATCCTCTCGCTCACGATGTGGCGCCTTTGAGCCGAAGAGACAGAAGCAACATGCTGTTAAAGCCATGCAATACATCGTTGAAGCAACCCCCATGTCCTTAATGTTGAGTTATGTGGCCGAACGCAGGGCAGCTGTTATGCTGCCCGCAAAGTTGGACCAACTCACATCCACCCATATAGATGTTGCCATCCGACACGGCTTGGTAGCTTACTTTTGAGCTACAATGATAGCAAGAAAGAGCGAAGGTGGACATACCTTTGCGCAGTCATGGTCATGTTTAAGGCACATCATTCGCCAATTCCGTCTTCAATTTCGCCCTTCGGCTTTATTTGCTCAAGCGGGGAGGCATCGTTGCATGAGCGAGATCAAAAGCCTTTGTCACACACGGCTCGTTCTCATCTTAGCGATTTGCCTCGGCGCAGCTTTCGTTCCGATGGCTTTGTGTGAAGAAGCACATAAACTGCTCTCGCCCGATGAATACATCCCCGTAGAACGCATATCCCCGGGCATGCGCGGTTATTGCAAGAGCACATTCAACGGCACAAAGGTGAGCACATTCCCAGTGACGGTCATAGGCGTGCTCAGGGGAGTTGACTTCGGAATGGACCTGATACTCATTCGGATTGATGGTGGTCCGATCGTTTCAAACGGTTGGGGTGTTGTCTCCGGCATGAGCGGCTCTCCGGTCTACATTGCCGGCAAGCTTGTTGGGGCGGTTGCATATGCGTATCCTTTCTCAAAAGCGCCCATAGCTGGCGTGACGCCGATAAGGAGCATGGTTGAATCAACCATGCCGCAAAAGATGGCTGCCGCCGCGGCTGTGCCAAAGACCATAAATTTGAAGCCGGTGAATGGCAGCATCATTCTCTCAGGCAAACGCATAAGCTCGGTGAAGCTGAGCACATGCCCATTGGATGTGGACGGGACGAAAGTTCCCCAAGACGAAATGTTGCTCATTCCGGTTGCGACGCCTTTGATGGTTTACGGTATGCCGAAGGCATCGCTTGAGCGCTTGAAAAAACTCCTTCAGCCGTATGCGCTCATCCCTGTTCTCTCACCCGGCAGACCGGCTAATGCCTCAGCGCTCAAAGCAATGCTTGAGCCGGGTGCGCCAATTGGCGCACAGCTCACATGTGGGGACATTGAGATAACGGCAATAGGGACGCTCACATACCGCAAAGGCGACATCGTTATAGCATTCGGGCATCCGTTGCTCCTCTCCGGCGAGACGAGCATGCCCCTTACAACTGCCTATGTGCACGGTGTATTGCCGAGCCAATACATGTCCATCAAACTCGCTTCGCCGATTAAAGCAGTTGGCACATTCACTCAGGATAGGGCATTTGCGATGGCTGGCGTTGTCGGGTTGCGCTCAAAAATGCTTCAACTGCGCATCTCGGTTGGCGATAGGGATAGAGGTATTGAGCGGACCTTCAATGTGTCCGTCTTCAGGCATCGCGAATTGACCGTGCCATTGGTTGACTTGCTCATCGCGCTCGCATTCACAAATGTGACCAGTGAGGCGCCCTGCGGGACCACATTTGTCTCCTACGAGATAAGCGCCGATGGCTTGCCCAAGATGAGGCGACAAAACGCATTCGTTGAGGGCAAGATGAGCTTGTTTGAGAGGCTTTTGGGCTACTCAATGCCATCAACCTCGGAGCTGATTCAAACGCTGCTTTTGCTTGAGGAGAACAGGTTTGAGAGGGCAAATGTTAAGAGCGTCATTGTAAGACTTGAGAACACGAGCAGAGTGCGTGAGGCATTCATTGAGCGCGTTTTGTGTGATAAGCGTGTGGCGCGCCCGGGCGAGGAGCTAAAGCTCACAATACACATGCGACATGCTCAATCCGGCTGGGAGCAAAAGGAGGTCAAAGTTCGCCTGCCGGATGTTAAGCATGCGTGCACTGTGCGCATAGGCGTTTGTGGCGGCGCAGATGCACAGCGCTTGCGCAATCGCCTCGGGATACTGCAGCGCCGCCCAAATTCACTTGCGCAACTCATTGAGGAGCTGGTGAGCAGGGAGAGAAATGACCAGCTATTCGTGTGCCTCCAATTGCCCAACATGGATGCTTGTGTCAACGGAACGGTCGCAAACAACATGCCGTTTAACATCCTTGAAGTGATGAGCGCAGCCGGCGACGACATGCTTCGTGTCGGCTATGGCGAGCTCTCTGAGCATGTTGATGTTGGGTGTGTAGTGCGTGGGATGAAGGTGCTAAGCATCAAGATTGAACCGGATTACCCAAAGGAAGTGCCACAGCCATCGCCCGAACTTGAGAGGGCTCGCGTGCGCCAGGTTGAAGGGGGACTGGAACTCATTGAGCAGGTTGGGAGGTTGTTCGGTATGTGGGGCGATGGTGAAGCCAGTTCAAGCGGTATGCCGTTTGAGTTGCTCCGCATGCGAAAGCCGAGCAGACTCTCGCTTCAGGATGAGGGTGATGGTGAGCAGACAAGTGAACCTGAGGCGGATGAGAGTGAACAGGGGGCTGCAAAGGGGGCTCAAGGCGAAGGGGCTCAAGGAAGGCGCGATGATGGCACTTTCCAGCGCTTGCCCAAAGATGCCCTGAAGGCTCGCAGGATTGAAATTAAGTCGCAGAAGGATTTGATGAGGGGCAGGTGCGATGGCGCATTTGTGGCAAGCGATGGCTCTGTGCGCATCGGCTTGAAGGCGGTTGACATTGCCGACTTAGGTGACGGTGGCATATGGCAAGCTGCCGTTTCGGAGGGCGGGACTCTGTATGTGTGCTCATGGCAAAGCGGTGCTGTTTACGCCATCTCAAATGGCTCTGCAAAGCGAGTTTGCAGCCTCTGCAAAGATGGCAACTTGAATTGCATACCTACAGCTTTGCTCCCGCTTGTGGACGAGCTGCTCATTGGCACATCGCCGAATGGCGAAATTTACTCCGTAAAGGTCACCGACGGTGATATGGCTTTGCCGAAGGTTTGGCTGAAGCTCAACTGCAAGCACATTTGGAAAATGCATTCCCTGCCATCTGGCGATGTGCTAATTGCAACCGGTCTACCGGGGCGCGTGTTTCGGGTTGCAAAAGATGGTCGCTTAAAACCCCTCACTGAGGCGCTTGATGAGCATGTGATGGCGCTTGTAGTTTGCGGCGATGGCTCAATATACGCTGGCACATACCCGATGGGCAGGTTATGGCGCATATCGCCCGATGGTAGTTACAGACTTGTCTGGGAAACGAAGAGGGGCGCAATATCGGCTCTCTGCGCATCTTCGGATGGTCGTGTTTACATTGGCACAACGCCACATGGGGAGGTATTTCGCCTCTCCGACGATGGGGAAAGCAAGCTGCTATATGATACGCCGTCAAGGCACATTGCCGACATCATCCTCTCATCGGATGGCGCTCTCATTGTGAGCGGCATTATGCCGCATGCCATTTACTTGATTGACGCTGACGGCGTATATGGACAGGCGCTCAAGTTGAGCAATGAGTTTGTAACCCGGCTTGTCAAGGGAGCCAACGGCTTGATCGGCGTCATGTCAATCAGCGGCAGGATTGTTGAGTTGGCTAAGGCAAGCATTGGCGAATACACTTCACCTGTGTTCATGCTCCCATGCGTTGCCGACTGGCGTTTGCTCAAGTGCACTGCGGACATCGCAGGCAATGCTGAGGTAACGGTTGAAACGCGCTCGGGCAACAGTGAGGCACCGGATGAAACATGGAGTGATTGGGAGAATGCCGACTTGTCTGGCGATGGCTTTGTAATCAGGTCGCCCTCTGCAAGGGCGCTGCAATGGCGCATTAGGATCAAATGCGATGGCAATGCCACGAACAACCCGCCAAGGCTTTATGGGGCTATGGTCTCGTTCACGCCGGTTAATGTCGCCCCAACCGTTCAATTCGTTGCGCCGTCTCCCGGTGCTGTGCTCTCAAAAACTGTGACGGTTGAGTGGAAGGCATACGATGCCAATCAGGATGAGCTTGAGTTTGAGCTTTACTGCTCAAATGATGGCGGCAAGACTTGGCGGCGCATCAAAGAGGTCAAGCCTAAGGAGGAAAAGAAACCGGATGGCAAAGGTGCCAATGAAACGGCAACTCAGAAGGACAAGGGGCAGCCAGCACCGCAGAAGGGTGAGACTGGCATAACTGTTGAAACGCCACCGATGCCGGAAATCTCCGAGGAGTTGGTCGAGCAGGTTACATCCGAGGGTGCTGCGCCGGAGCAAAGTTGGCAGCAGGAGAAGTTTGAATGGGACACAACGCAATTCCCCGATGGGAAATACATCCTAAAAATTGTCGCCTCGGATGCACTGAGCAATCCGCTCAACCCGATTCTCACGGAGACCATCTCGCCGAGCTTCATCGTTGACAATACGCCGCCAATTGCCATTTCGCCGAAGCCGGAAGGAAGCACTGTAGCAGTTTCACTGCTGCATCGCATATTCGTCCGCGATGAAACCACATGGGTGGCAAGGGCGGAATTCAAACTCGGCGATAGGTGGTATCCGCTGATGAGCGCTGACGGCAGCTTTGACTCACGCGATGAGGAACTCATAGTGCCGGTTGATAGGTTGCCCTCCGGTGAGGGCGTGCTTGAAGTGCGCGTGTTTGATGCTGCCGGAAACTCAGCCGTGTTTCGTTATCCGTATGTGAAAGGAGAAAAGTGAACCCTGTGTGATGTTGAATTTGGAGGCGATGGATCTTGAGCGATGTGCTCAATGGGAGGCGAATACTTGTCGGAGTCACGGGCAGCATTGCAGCCTTTAAGGCTGCACAGCTCGTCTCGCACCTGCGCCAGCGTGGCGCTTCAGTTCATGTCGTTATGACAAGGCATGGTGCAGCGCTTGTAACGCCGCTCACATTTGCGACTCTCTCTGGGAACCCCGTCTTCATTGACCCGTTTGAGAACCCGAGTGAGCCGCCATTGGCTCACATTGAGCTCGCCAAGGGCGCCGATGTGGCAGTTGTCGCACCGGCTACAGCCAACATCATCGCCAAGATGGCACACGGCATCGCCGATGATTTGCTCAGCACGACATTGCTTGCCGTTCGCTGCCCAATCGTTGTGGCGCCGGCAATGGATGCGGACATGTATGAGCATCAGGCAACGCAAGCCAACTTGAGCATTTTGAGAAGCAGGGGCGTCATCATTGTGGAGCCAGATGTCGGTTGGCTTGCCTCCGGAAGGCTTGGGAGGGGCAGGTTGGCACCCATTGAGCGCATCATTGAGGCGATTGAGAGAGCCATCAAGCCGCCCAAGAGAGACCTTGATGGTGTGAGGATGATTGTCACTGCTGGTGCGACGAGGGAGCCGATTGATGCGGTCAGATTCCTATCCAACCCATCAACTGGCAAGATGGGCTGTGCCATAGCCAGTGCTGCGATTGAGCGTGGCGCTGAAGTTGTGCTTGTGTGCGGTCACATTGATGTCAATCCGCCAAGCGGCGCTAAGGTCATAAGCGTTGACACAACTGAGCGCATGCTTGAAGCCATGCTTGAAGAGCTTTCAAGAGAACGCTGCGATGTCGTCATCGGTGCCGGAGCACCTTGCGACTTCAGACCGGTCAAAGCTGCCGAAGGCAAGCTCAGGCGAATTGAGCACGATAGGTTGGTGATAGAGCTTGAGCCAACGCCCGACATAATGGCGGCAATTAGAGAGCGCTATAAGGATTTGCTCCTTGTCGGCTTCGCTGCCGAATACGGTGAGCCGATTTCCGGGGCGATTGAGAAGATGCACCGCAAGGGCTTGGATATGATCGTGGCGAATGACATAACGAGGCAAGGGGCGGGCTTTGGAGTTGACACGAACATCGTCACCATAATCAGGGCAGATGGCAAGCGTGAGGACTTGCCGATGATGAGCAAGCTTGAAGTGGCTCACCGCCTGCTTGATCACGTCTGTGAGATGCTCGTTGCAAGGGGCATCTTGGGGGTGAAGCGTGATGAGTGATTCGGTGAGGCGAGCGAGGGTAGCTGTTGTTGGGTGTGGGAACTTTTCATCTCGCTCTATACTTCCAAACTTCGCCTTCATTCCGAGCGCCGATTTGGTGGCGGTATGCGACATCGCTGTTGAGAGGGCGATGAATGCCGCACGCAAGTTCGGCGCAAAACGCCACTATGTGAACATGGATGAGATGCTTGACAGCGAGGAGCTTGACGGCGTCTTCATCATCGGACCGGCACCGATGCATTATGAGCTTGCTCCGAAGGCATTGAGCAAGGGCATTCCAGTGTATGTTGAGAAGCCATCGGCGGTTACAGCACAGCAGGCAAAGGAGTTAGCTGAGCTTGCGGATGCTCACGGCACATTTGGTCAGATTGGCTTCATGAAACGCTTCGCCGATGTCTACATGATGGCTAAGGAGATCGTGAGCCGGGATGAGTTCGGGCAGCTGCACATCATAAGGTGCAAATTCTCTCAAGGTCCTTACCCAAGCATTTGGGGTATTGAGCCGCCGTGTAAAGCGATGCTCATTGGGCAGCTGTGCCACATCTTTGATTTGGTGCGCTACTTTGGCGGCGAAGTTAAATGGGTGCATGCGCTGTATCGTGAAGTGACCGAAACTCAGTTTGCCTTTCTTGTCAACCTTGAGTTTGCCTCCGGTGCTTTGGGACAGCTTTATCTCAGCAGCTTGGATTGCAGGCAGGGCTTTAGGGACATCTGTGAGGTGCTTGAACTCATCGGATATGAGACTCACCTTATCTGTGAGGACATGCTCAGGCTGTATTGGCAGAGGCGTGACGATTTCACCGATGCGGCGCCGCATGCCGGAAGATACCTTTACTCCTTCTCACCGACATGGACTGGCATCGGTGATAGCAGGAGAGCATTCGGATACCTCAAAGAGGTTGAGCATTTTGTCAAGCGTTGCCTCGGGGAGGCTCACGGCGGTCCGGACCTTTGGGATGGCTATTGGTCGTTGCGCATTGCCGAGGCAGTTTACGAGAGCGCTATGACTGGCAGAGTCGTTGAGTTAATGAGTTAACATGCATGGCGATCTTACCTTCGGGCAACCCTGCCGCAAACTGATCTCGCTTTAACGCCACTTTAACCGGTGATGCAAATGCAAGGTGTTACAAGTGGTGCCATTTTGGGCAACGGAAGAGAGCCACTCCTTTCGCTCCGCGAAATTCGCAAGGAGTTCCCCGGCGTCGTAGCCCTTGATGGCGTGAGTTTGGATGTCTACACGGGTGAGGTTCACGCAATAGTTGGCGAGAATGGTGCCGGAAAGAGCACACTCATAAAAATCGTTGCCGGGGTGTATCAACCTGATGGCGGCACTATCACATGGGAAGGGAAAAGCGTGCACTTGCGCAGCCCCGGTGATGCCATCTCGCTCGGCATAGCCGTGATTTATCAGGAGCCGATGTTGTGCGGTGACTTGAGCGCAATTGAAAACATCCTCCTCGGGAAGCTCCCGCGAAGGTTGCTTTTCATCTCTTGGAGAGAAGCGAGAAGAAGGGTTCAACAGCTCCTGTTGGAGTTGGGCATCTCATTGCCGCTTGATGCACCCGTATCGGAGCTGTCGCAAGCGCAGCGCCAACTGGTTGAGATAGTTAAAGCCCTTTCAAGGAGCGCAAGGTTGCTAATCATGGACGAGCCGACATCATCCCTCTCGGAAGCCGAGATAGAGCGCTTGTTTGATGTCGTCATGAGATTGAGGGGAATGGGTGTCGGCATCATATACATCTCGCATCGCATTGATGAGGTCTTCAAGCTTGCCGACAGAGTCACAGTCCTCCGTGATGGCAAGCGAGTGGGGACATTCAACGCAGCCGATGTGACGAGGGAGAAGCTCATTCAGCTCATGGTTGGGCGTCCAGTTGACCAATACTACGAGAAGGCATCGGGCAAGATTGGCGAGACGCTCCTTGAAGTGAAGGGGCTAAAGTCAAAGGGGCGATTTCATGGTGTCTCATTTGAGGTGCGTTCGGGGGAGGTCGTTGGTGTAGCCGGTTTGGTGGGTTCGGGTAGAAGTTCGCTTGCGCAGGCTCTGTTTGGAATATTGCCGATTGACGATGGGGAGGTAATTTGGTGCGGCAAAAGGGTGCGTGTGCGTGGTCCAGCTCATGCTATGGAGCTTGGGATTGTTTATGTTCCCGAGGATAGGTTCAAGCAGGGCTTGGTCACGCAGATGAGCGTGCGTGAAAATATGACCCTCGCCATTCTGCGCCAGATTGCGAGCATGGGCGTGGCGAGGGCGCGTGTTGAGCATGAGCTCTCACAAGAGATGGTGAGCAAGCTCCGCATCCACCCACCAGACATTGGTAGGAAAGTCAAATTCCTTTCCGGTGGCAATCAACAGAAGGTGGTGCTCGGAAAGTGGCTTTTGTGTCGCCCGAAGTTGCTCATACTGGATGAGCCGACAAGGGGCATTGATGTTGGGGCGAAGGCGGAGATACACAGGCTCATTGGTGAACTCGCCAAATCCGGGATGGGCATACTGCTCATTTCGTCGGACATGCCCGAGCTGCTCGCCATGAGCGATAGAGTCCTTGTGATGCGTGACGGTGAGCTTGTAGCGGAGCTGAAGCACAATGAGGCAACTCAGGAGAGGGTGCTTTCATTCGCCGTCGGAGTCGCCACCGGCGGTGAAGTCACATCGCAGCATGCCGCATCCGGCGCGGCGGGCGGTAGTATGGCTCACAGCGACATCGGTGCGTTGAGCGCTCCAATCCGCATTGGGGCAAGCCTGTGGCGCACGATTGCGAGCCTGTTATTGCGCCTATCGTCACTCGGCAAAAGGGAGCAAATGCTCCTGCTCTTCCTTATAGCCGTTTCTGTTGCGACCGCAATCAAGCGCCCGGATTTCCTTTCGCCATCAAACATGAGCGACATCTTGACCAACTATGCATACAGCATGCTTGTAGCCATTGGAATGACTTTTGTGATCATCTCTGGCGGCATTGATTTGTCAGTCGGCGCATTGCTTGCCCTGTGTGCCATCATATGTGGGCTGCTCTCAAAAGCCGGCGTCGGTCTTTGCATCACACTTCTCATTTCAACGGTTGTGGGCGCCCTCTGCGGGCTCATTAACGGGGCTTTAAGCGTTGGTCTGTCAATACCGCCAGTTATAGTCACACTCGGAATGATGAGCATAATTCGTGGCGGCTTGCTTTGGGCAACCGGGGGTTATTGGGTGCTTGATTTGCCGGCATGGTTTAATTCACCCTATCAGGTGAGGCTACTTCACTTGCCCATCCCGGTTTATGTCGCCTTACTATCTGTAGCCTTAGGGTCAATTGCGCTCTCTCACACTCCCTTTGGGAGGGCAATCTATGCAGTCGGGAGTAACGCTGAGGGTTCAAGGCTCGCTGGCATCAATGTCTCACTTGTAAGGTGTATGAGCTTCATCATCTGCGGCGCGCTAACTGGCTTTGGGGCATTCTTCTACGCGACGAGGTTTACAGCGATACAATCAAATGCCGGCATTGGGCTTGAGCTGTTTGCCATTGCGAGCGCCGTCATTGGTGGCACAAATATTTTTGGTGGCAGCGGAAGCGTCATCGGGAGCGCGTTAGCCATTGTCCTGCTCGGAACGATCGCAAGCGCACTTGTGTTTTTGCATGTCTCGTCATATTGGGAGAACGCAATTGAGGGTGCTTTGATACTCCTCGCAGTTGGGTTGGATACAATACGCTGGCGCATGCGACAGCGCTCTCCAATTTAATGCGACCGTTGTTAACGGTTCGTCAACACGATGCGCTTCAACATGTGCGTTGTGGACTTAACTTTCAAATCGGCATAGTGATTGCCATGTGTGCCGAAATGCATAGGCGGAGGTGTAACCTGAATGATTGGCGCTCTTAAGCCGAGGAAGGATTTGAGGGCGATATTTTGTCCTCGCTCAATTGCTGTCATAGGCGCTTCAAGAGATCCAAGCAGCGTTGGTCAATCTGTCTTTCGGAACATCCTGATGGGTGGATATCGCGGCGTGCTTTACCCGGTTAACCCGAGGGCTGACTCCATACTCAGCGTGAAGGCTTACCCGAGCATCACGGAAGTGCCGGGTGATGTTGACTTGGCTGTCATAGTTGTGCCAGCGCCAATAGTCCCGCAGGTGTTGGATGAGTGTGGGCGAAAGGGAGTTAAGGGCGCCATCGTAATCTCGGCGGGCTTCAAGGAGATAGGTGGCGAGGGAATTGAGCGCGAGAAGCGGCTTAAAGAGATTGCCGACCATTACGGCATTGCACTTGTCGGGCCAAACTGCTTGGGCGTGATAAATACCGACCCAGCCGTATCAATGAATGCGAGCTTCGCCAGCAGGATGCCTCAAGCTGGGCGCATCGCATTCGTCTCTCAAAGTGGTGCTCTTTGCACAGCCGTGCTTGACTATGCTCGTGGGCAGGGCATCGGCTTCTCAAAGGTGGTGAGCATGGGCAACAAAGCTGATGTTGATGAGTCCGATATACTTGTGGCGCTCGCCGAAGACCCGCAGACGGGTGTCATCCTGATGTATCTTGAAGAGCTCACGAGTGGGCGTAGGTTCATTGAAGTTGCGAGCACAATAACAAGTGAGCTGCCGCAGCCGAAGCCGATACTGGCAATTAAAGCTGGCAGGACACCAGCTGGTGCAAGAGCTGCAACATCCCACACTGGCGCTTTATCTGGGAGTGACGAGGTCTACGAGGCTATACTCGCTCAGGCTGGCGTTCTGAGGGTTGATTCAGTCGAGGAGCTATTTGACTATGCTGAAGCGTTCGTCAACCAGCCGCTCCCGAACGGACCGAGGCTGGCAATAGTTACGAATGCCGGCGGTCCGGCTATAATGGCTGCAGATGCATGCATGCGCTATGGGCTTGAGCTTGCCAACCTGACGGAGACAACGAGAAAAAGGCTTAAGGAATATCTTCCGCCGGCAGCTTCTGTTCGCAACCCGATTGACCTGATCGGGGATGCGCAACACGACCGCTACGAATTTGCTCTGAGCATGGTGATGAGGGATCCAAATGTGGACATGATTTCCGTCCTGCTAACGCCGCAGGCGATGACGGATGTTGAAGAGGTGGCTAAGGCGATAGTTCGCATTTCAAAGTCGGATGGAAAGCCAATTGTGGCGACATTCATGGGTTGGTATGATGTTTCGCCCGGTGTAAAAGTGCTCAATGAGAATGGGATACCGCATTACAGCTTTCCGGAGCAAGCCATAAGGGCGCTCAGCGCAATGTATAAATTCGTCAAGTGGATCACGCGCCCGAGGGCAGAGGCGAAGCCATTCACCGATGTTGATATTGGGCGTGTCAGGGAAATAATACGAGCCGTTAGAGGTGCCGGAAGAAGGTTTGTGCGAGAGGATGAGGCTCTGAGCATACTTGAGGCGTATGGTTTTCCCGTGATGCGCTGGGGCGTTGCGAGCGCACCAGAGGAAGCTGCCAAAGTGGCTTGCGATATCGGTTTCCCTGTGGCGATGAAAATACTCTCCGCCGACATCGTGCACAAGTTTGATGTTGGCGGAGTCATCTTAAACCTGAGCGACGAGAGCTCAGTAGCTGAGGCGTTTGAAAGGATGATGCAGCAAGTTAGTGAGAGGTGCCCCGAGGCGCGCATTGATGGCGTGTTGATACAAAGGATGGCGAAAAGGGGTGTTGAGACGATCATCGGCATGAAGAGAGACCCTCTCTTTGGACCGCTGCTCATGTTCGGTCTCGGCGGTGTTTATGTTGAGGTGCTCAAGGATGTGACATTCAGGATTGCCCCAGTGATGGAGTTGGATGCGCTCAGGATGATAAGAAGTGTCCGTTCAGCAGCGATACTTGAAGGCTACAGGGGTCAACCGCCATCGGACATAGATGCAATAGTTGAGTGCATTTGCAGGCTTTCGCAGCTGGCGCTTGATTGTGATGAGATTGAGGAACTTGATGTCAACCCGCTTATGGTCTTTCAGAGGGGAGAGGGAGCAACAGTCCTTGACGCTCGCATATTGCTCACGGAGGCATAACCCACTTATCTGAGGACTGGGAGCACGAACATGATTGGCGAAGATGAGCGCGCGGATTTGCACATTCACTCATTTCACTCCGATGGCTCACACAGCATTGAAGCGCTGTTTCGGATGGCTCATGAGCGCAAGTTAAGGGCGATAGCCGTAACCGACCATGACTCAGTTGATGGCATCCCAGAAGCGCTTGAGCTTTCATCCAGCGGCAGGTATGATGTGGAGGTCATTCCCGGTGTTGAAATCACATCCGAGTATGATGGCATTGAGGTGCATGTGCTTGGCTATTTGATTGACCACACTTCAAATGACTTGACTGAGGCTCTGGTTGAGATGCGCAGGCAGCGCATGAAACGATTGTTCAAGATAGTGGCAAAGCTCAATCAGCTTGGCATCAGAATAACGGTTGAGGATGTCCTCTCACAAGCCCGCAGTGAGACAGTTTGTCGCCGGCATGTTGCGAGGGCGCTCGCCCAATTGGGCTACGCCGAAGATTACATTGACGCCTTTAGGCGGTATTTGAGGGAAGGTGCTCCAGCTTATGTTCCGAGGGAGAGGGTCAGTTGCGCCGATGCTGTGGAGCTAATTCACCGTGCAAACGGTCTGGCGGTTGTGGCTCATCCATGTGACTTTGGCAATTTGGAGTTGGTGTGGGAAGTCGTAAAATGCGGTGTTGATGGGGTTGAAGCATTTCACCCGCGCATTTCAAAGGCGGAAAGTGAGCGGCTCGTCAGGATGGCAAGGGAAGCTGGTTTGGTTATAACTGGCGGGAGCGACTTCCACGATGAGGGGAGCGCATTGGTCAAGCTCGGTGGCATCACTGTGCCCTATGCGCATGTGCTTGAATTGAGGGAGCGCCATAGCAGGTTATTCCCGCAAGCTCAATCGCGCCGTTGAATGCATGGACACCTATCAAGCCACTTGCGAATCCGGCGGTGCTAAGCTGTGCCCTGATGGCTTTATGTCCGCTCCCATAAATGCTTCACTTGGTCTTGAGACGGAATCGGCAATGGCAGGTGAAGGCATATGAGCGGCTGCATGAAGGGAATGTTGAAAGAGCCTTTGAGCGTTCGTGATATGCCCAACGCCGTTGTTGAGGGGTTGAATGAATGGGATTACATTCCAGCTCCAATGGCGGTGGTTGCGAAGGCGTTGCTCGCCATAAGGCGATTTAACATGTTAAACGATGGCGATGGCGTTGTGCTTGCGGTTTCCGGCGGCGCAGATTCTGTCGCAATGATGCATGTGATGCTGAGGCTCTCACAATCGCATGGCTATAGGCTGCATGTTGCGCATGTCAATCACAAGTTGCGTGGGGAGGAGTCGGACGCTGACGCGCAGTTCGTTAGCGAGCTCTCAAAATCCTTCTCGCTGCCTTGCACCATACATGTCGCTGATGTGCGTGAGGTGGCAAGGGAGAGGGGCATGTCAATTGAACAAGCTGGCAGGGCAGTCAGGTATGAGTTCCTTCGGTCGTTGTGTGACGAACTCAGCTTTGATAAGGTTGCTCTCGGGCATACAGCCGATGATATCGTTGAGACGGTCTTGCTCAACATTTTTCGCGGGACTGGTTTGCACGGTCTGCTTGGCATTCCGCCCGTCAGCGATGGCTTATTCATACGCCCGATGATGTTTTGCAGGCGTTCTGAAACGCAAGCCTATTGCAGAGTCCACCGTCTCCCGACGAGGGTTGATGTCACAAACTTTGATCCGACGATAAGGCGCAACTTTATTCGGCTACAGCTATTGCCGCTGTTGAGGGAGAGGCTATATCAGGATGCCGATGTTGCTGTTCTTCGCATGGTTGAGCTGCTGCGTGCCGATAATGAGCTGCTTGAATCAATGACACAAGCTGCATTGGGTGATGCGCTTATTGATGCGGGCGATTCGCATGTTTGCATTTCTCGCAGGCGCTTCCTCTCGCAGCCGCTTGCCATACAAAGGCGCATGATAAGGGCAATGTGGCAGAAGTTGCAGGGGGAAAACTTTGTCCTCACGATGGAGCACATTGATAAGGCTGTGGATTTGATAAAGCGGCGCGGCGACAGAGCCATGCTAACGATGCCATCAAAATGCACGCTGCTGATTGAGGGCGACTTAGTGAAGATGTTCAAACTGACAGGCGGTGAAGGGCATCTAAAAGCGGATAGGGTGATGCGATGACTTAAGTGGCATACTTGGATTGTGGAGCGTGGGCGTTCAATTGACAAATGGTGTGGCGAACAATTTGAGGCGCAACTTTGTGGTGGGCAAGCGGATGGCTTTTAAGCATGTGAGGTAAAGCAATTATGGGACGAATGTTCAGGCTGCTTTTGCTGCTAATCCTCATAGCGTTTGGATTGAGCTTCCTTGCGCAGATGGGTCGCTTGCCCGGCTTTCAGGCAGTTGAGCTATCTTACTCCGACTTCCGCGCTGCTGTGGGCTCGGGCGATGTTGCCGAAGTTACCATCTCAGGGGATCAAGCGGCTGGAATGTTTAAGTCTGGGCGCAGGTTCAAGGTGCAGCTCCCACCGGAGCAAGCTCTAAGTGACCTTTTGAGATTCCTTGAGAGGCACAATGTGAGGGTGCGCTTTAAGCCGCGCCCGTCTTGGGAGAGCGCCGGGAATGTGCTCATGTTCATCGTGATGATGTTGTTCATGTTCGGGATAGTGTGGTTGCTGTTCCGTCAGATGACCTATACAAGCAGCCAAGCGCTCTCATTCGGGCGCAGCAGGGCAAGGCGATACATAAAGGGGCAGCAGCGAGTCACATTTGAAGATGTCGCCGGATGTGATGAGGCAAAGGAAGAGCTGCGTGAGGTGATTGAGTTTCTCAAGAACCCACAGAGGTTTCAAGCGCTCGGCGCCAATATGCCGAAGGGGATATTGCTCCTTGGACCGCCCGGGTGCGGCAAGACGCTCCTTGCAAGGGCAGTCGCTGGTGAGGCGGATGTCCCGTTCATACACGCAAGCGGGTCTGAATTCGTTGAGATGTTTGTCGGCGTTGGAGCTGCAAGGGTGAGAGACCTGTTTGAACAGGCTAAGGCGTTGAAGCCCTGCATCATCTTCATTGACGAGCTTGACGCCGTTGGGAGACTCAGGTTTGCCGGGTTGGGTGGTGGGCATGATGAGCGTGAGCAAACACTCAACCAGCTGCTCGTTGAGATGGACGGCTTTGACCCGAATACCGGCATAGTGCTTATGGCTGCCACAAACAGACCCGATGTTCTTGATCCGGCTTTGCTTCGTCCGGGGAGATTTGACAGGCGCATCGTCATTGACTATCCGGACGCGAACGCGAGGAAGCAAATTCTTCAAGTCCATGTTCGCGGCAAGCCGCTTGACAGTGATGTTGACCTTGAGGTGCTCGCCAAATTGACCCCGGGCTTTTCCGGGGCAGATTTGGCGAACATGGTGAATGAGGCTGCCATACTTGCCGCAAGGAAGGGCAAGGACAAAATAAGCATGGCTGAGTTTGAGGAGGCTCTTGAGAAGGTAGCAGCAGGACCTGAGAGACGAAGCAGGAGATTGAGCGAGAAGGAAAAGCGAACATTGGCATATCATGAGGCTGGGCATGCACTCGTCTCAAAGCTATTGCCGCATGGTCAACAGGTTCGGAAAGTGACCGTTATACCTCGCGGGCTCGCATTGGGATACACGCTCCAATTCCCTTGGGAGGACAAGCACCTGTGGACGAAGAGTGAATTGCTGGATCAAATAACCAGCTTGCTCGCTGGAAGGGTTGCCGAGGAAATAATGTTCGGGGAGGTAACAACTGGTGCTCAGAATGACCTTGAGCATGCCACTGAGATGGCGAGGAGGATGGTTTGCGAATTTGGTATGTCAAGCCTCGGACCGATGACGCTCGGCAGGAGGACTGGACCTATATTCCTCGGGAGGGATTTGGTTGAGGACAGGAACTATAGCGAGGCAATGGCTAACGAGATTGACAAGGAGGTCAAAGCGATCATAAACAACTGCTACGAGCGAGCGAAGAGGTTGGTTGAGGCTAACCGTGACATACTTGAGCGAATTGTTGAGCGGCTGATGGAGAAGGAGAGCATCACTGGCGATGAGATTGATCAAATCATTATGGAAATGCGCCCTGGATGGCAACCTGTGAAGGCAGCCGCTCAGGATGCTTAAGGCGATGGAGCTTTTCGCCGCAGCTGATGGCTTTCGTGCGGGGGTCAGAACTTATGCATGGGCGTAAAAGGAGCGAGCTGATAAAGCGTGTAGAGGAGTGCGTGAGCAATGCTGCTCGCCTCATGTCAAAGGGCGAGTATGAGATGGCACTTGCTGAGCTCCGTGACGCCTACGAGGCGATGAGGGAACTTCCTCAAGCGCAGCGTCTTCGCGGGCGCAAAAGGCGGCTCTGGTTGAGCATTCTGATCGGCTTGGTGCACTCCCTCAGCGCATTGCATCGGTATGATGAGGCACTCACATATACCGATATTGCCTGCGCGAGCTTTCGGCGCAGCTCATTGTGCAATTTGCTCCGAGCTCAGGTGCTCGCCTCACTGAAACGCTACAAGGAGGCTTTGAGGGATGTGAAGCGCGCCATGAAAGGCTGTGGGGAAGATTCTGGGGCTATGTTGAGGCTCGCAAGGATTGCCTTTGAGGCGGGCGAGTATAGCCTTGCGGCAGAATGCTGCAGAGGCGCTTTGGCGCGCAATGATGGCTTGGTTGAGGCATACCTTTTGCTTTCCGAGAGTTTGAGGCGCATCGGGAATGTGGATGAAGCTCTCAACACCATCATCAGCGCTTTATCAAAGGGCTTAACGGATGTCCAATTGAAAGCCAGGGCTGCCGAGTTGTATCACGAACTTGGCGAGTTGAAGAAAGCTGTGGACATGCTTGAAAGCGCCGCAGCTGAGTCAGATGACGACAGCATAACCATTGCGCTCGCCGAGCTGCATATGGAACTGGGCAACTACGCGAAGGTGATTGAGTATTGCAGAAAAGCCTTGAGCCGCATTCCTGATGAGCCGTTGCTGCTTGACATACTCGCATTTGCTCACCTTCAACTGGGCAACTTGGATGAGGCGATACAAATTCTCGCTCGGCTTGTGCACATTGCTCCAACGGATACATTCACGAGGTTCAGGCTTGCAACGCTTTACCATCAGAAGGGCGCTTACGCGAATGCGATGCGAGAGTATCAGCATGTCTTGGCGATGGAGCCAAATGGCATCTTTGCCGAGTCAGCAAAAGCAGCTATACAGCAGCTTGACGAAATTCAACTTGAGCAAGTTTTCATGCTCACCGCAGAAGACCCAATCTTCAGGGCGAAGCTGCTCAGAGACCCGGTGAAAGCCCTTCAGGAGAGAGGCTTTCACCTGACCGAAGCCACTATTGAGATGCTCAAGAGCACGGGCTTAACACCGCCAAGGAGAGGGCGAAACTTGCCGGTGGTTTGATCCCGGCCGGAAGATGTCATCCATCAGCAAGCCAACCCTCAGCATGCAGAAGCTGCTGCACTGATTGGCAGGTTGAAAACCCTGATGGCGTTTTGAGTTGTCGCCATCACCAGCTCATCCAGAGATATGCTGTGCATGGTTGCAATGTGCTCAGCAATGTGTTTCAAGTTGGATGGCTCGTTCCTTTTCCCCCTGTGCGGAGTCGGAGCAAGATACGGTGAGTCAGTTTCAAGCAACAGCCTATCAATCGGCATTGATCGGAGGGCATCACGGAGGCTATTGGCACTTCTGTATGTGATGTTTCCGGCGATACCTATGTGGCAGCCGAGCTCAATCAACCTCATCGCAAGTTGTTCGTCCCCGCTGAAGCAATGTGCCACAACTCCGATGAGGCATTTCGCGCATTGGCTCAGGATGCGCACCGCATCTTCGGCGGAATCACGCATGTGCATTATCAGCGGCTTCTCAAGCTCGCATGCGATCTCAATTTGTGCCTCAAAAGCTTTTAGCTGCACATCCTTTGGGGATAGGTTGCGGTAGAAGTCCAAACCGGTCTCCCCAATTGCAACCACAAGCTCATGCATGGCGAGCTCGCGCAATCTCTTGCTCATCTCATTCGTGAGCGAGCTTGCATAATGTGGGTGGATGCCGACACTCGCCCATAGCAAGCCATCAAATTCAGCTGCCTGTTTGACGGCTAACTCGCTTGAGTGCAAATCGTAGCCGACATTGATGACAGCTCTCACACCACAATCAATTGAGCGCTTGATGACTTCACGAAAGTCATCATGGAACACTGGATGGTTTAGGTGCGCGTGCGTGTCAATCATCCCTCAATCACATCGGCTTCAACCGTGCATCTCGGCGGTATGCGTGCGCCTGCCCAGACTTTCACGCCAGCCATCAATGTGCATCCTTCACCGATGAGGGCGCCGTCGCCGATGAAGGCGCCGACATCGCTCAAGCCCGTGTCAATGCTCTCACCCTTGACGACAGAGATGACCGTCCTTCCATCCCTTGGCTCCGTCCTTGTTGAGACACCATCACAGATTGTCACAAAATCGCCAACCACCGACCTCCTCAGGCGGACACCGTTGCCGATGCGAACGCCATCATAAATGACGCATCCATCAAGGTCGCAATCCTGCCCGATGCTTACGCCATCCCCGATGGCGCAGGAGCGAATGACCGTTCGCTCGCCAATTCTTACATCGTCGCCCAACTTGCACGGACCGTGAATTATCACATCATCGCCCACATGGCAACCTTCGCCCATCTCAATCGGACCGATGAGCTTTGCGCCGCTCCCAATGTAGCCACTTATACTGCGCACATTTAAGCCCTTCATGAGCCAATCAGTGCACAGCAGTATATCCCACGGGTATGTGACCGGCATCCAACCGTCTTCTGTGACCTCGTATCGCAATCCCAAGCTTGAAAGCATCGGTATGACATCGGTGAACATGAGCTCCTTCCCCTCGGCTGGCTGTATGCGCTTTAGCATCTCAAAGACGGCTCTTGTGAGGGCGTATGCTCCGGTGCTTACGAGGCTATTTGGCGGCGCGCCTTTTGGCTTCTCGCATATGGCTTTCACGAATTCGCCCTCCGTAATGAGCACGCCAAATCGCCATGGCTGTGGATGGGGTGCAGCGAGCACGCACAGCTCATGATAAGTGAGCATTTCAATTGCTTCACGCTTAAGCAGGTCATCGCCGTTGAGCATGAGGAAACTTTCACCAAGGTGGCTCTCTGCGGTGAGGAGGGCATCGCCTGTGCCGCGCTGCTCCGATTGCTCAACATAGGTGATTCTCACATCGCCAAAGCGCTCGCCAAAAGCCCTGACCAATTGCTCGCCCTCAAATCCGATGACTATCACGGCACGCTCAATTAGCCCTTGGAGTTGGCGAAGCAGGTGCTCAAGTATCCTCGTGTTAGCCACCTTAAGCATTGGCTTTGGCTTGCGCAGGGTCATCGGGTATGTTCTCGTTGAGCGCCCGGCACAAAGTATGACCGCCTCTTTCAAGCCACCCCTCATACGGTGCTCACCGCCCGCCCTTTAGCGCCTTCAGCTGCTCACGGATGAGCACCTCATTTGCATTCTTCTTGGCTTTCCTCTTGATGCTCAAAGCCCACTCCTTGTATTCCTCAAGTGTCACCTTCCTCATGCCCTCAAGCTGTGACAGGTATGCAGCGCCCATGGCAGCTTGTGTCTCGGCTCCAATGGTGTGGTCACAGGGTGGCTTTCTGTTGCGCAGCACGCACTCAATCATCGTCCTTATCTCGCCGTAGAAGCTTGACGGCCAGTGGGTCCAGTTTGGACCTATCACATCAACGGTTTGTTGGTTGCCAAGCGAATCCGTAAGCTCAATCTGCGGTTTGCCATCAGCGAACTTATGGCGGGCAATTGCCTGTGTGCCTATGAAGAGACCGTCAATTGCATCCCTGCCGCTCCACGAGCCTTCAACATGCGCGTTTGTCCATCTGCCGCTCTTCGGCTCCTCAAAGTGCACAAGTATGTGGGCGTCATCATCAACCTCAATTTCGCTCGGTGCATTGGCAATAATTCGCTCCCTTATCTTGATGCGTATGCCATATGGCTCAGCAGCCTTCACCCAAATCGGTTTCATGTTGAAACCGGCAAGAAACCATGCTGTGGTGAATGCGTGCACAGCCATGTCAACCAGCGTTCCGCCGCCGTTGACCATCGGGTCCCAAAATGCGCCCCTGTTTTCCGGACCTTGATGGGAGCAGCTCAGGAAGATAAACTGCAGTTCACCGAAGGCGCCGCTTTGGACCAACCTGCGCAGCGTGTGATATAGCGGGTCATAAATCCAGTTCTCGTTGTGTTGATAAAATCGCCCGCTCTCTTCAACCGCTTCAACAACTTCAATGCACTCAAGCCATGTCCTCGCCATCGGCTTCTCGCACATCACATGTGCTCCAGCTTTCAATGCGGCAATTGCGGCTGCGGCATGCGTATCCGGCATCGTGCATATGTCCACAAGGTCGGGTTTGACCTCGCTCAGCATCTGATTGTAGTCACGGTAAAGTTTTAGCTCCTCAACATCCCTGAGCAGCTGCTCTGCCAGCTCATCTCTTCCCGCCTCCTTGAGCTTCTCCGCCTCCCTTTCAAACAGCCTTTTTGTGGCTCTGAGCGATTCGTTCAAACTCGCCTCACTTATGTCGCACAGCGCAACGAGCTTCGCCTCCGGTATCTGCGAATACGCCGGAAGGTGTGCGCCGCGAAATATGCCACCAGCCCCTATAATCGCCACACGCACTCGCTCCATTTCGCACCACCCCACTGGATGTGAGTTTTTTGATTCGCATTCATGTCGCCTCTGTCCGCTCCGAGCATGGGTTTCCCAATTTTCCATCCACGCAGAGTTTACCGCAGCCTGAGGCTCTGTGGCACAACCACATTTAATGCCCTCGGTAGTATGCCGATTGTGATGGGTGTCATGCACACGGGATCGCCATCAACATGCGCCCACACCGGCGGTTGGCTATCCACTTCAATTCGCTCCACCTTCCGGTATATGACGCTGCCCAATCGGATGTGGTATCCGAAAAGCGACAGCGCAGCTTGCATCAGCCTTTCAAATTTTGAGCGCTCAAGAAATACGCACAGGTCAAGGTTGCCATCATTTGGTTTGGCTTGCGGCGTGAACTTGAAGTTGAGGGCATATATTGGGACATTGCTTGCCACAGTCAGCCATGCGTCGCCTTTAAATTCATCATCGCCCATCCTCACATGCACTTCTGACCGCCTATATCGCATGAGGTGGCAGATTGAGGCAATTGCGTATGCCCACTTGCCAAGCGTGCGCTTGAGTGATGGTTGAAGCTGATGAATGACATGCGCATCAAATCCGACGCCGGCAACACACACAAAGTAGCGGTTGTTTAGCCGTCCAATGTCAATGCTTGTGATTTTCCCGCAAAGTGCTATTTGGCACGCTTTCTTGACATCCGTTGGTATGCCGAAGTTCGTGGCGAAGGTGTTTCCAGTCCCAAGGGGTATAACGGCGATCGGTGTGGTGCAACCTACAAGCATGTTTGCGACCTCATTTATCGTCCCATCGCCGCCGACAACCACCACGCGGTCAAACTGCTCTACAACCGAAATGGCTTTTTGAACCTCCACCTCCTTTGTAGTCCATACCGTTTCTATGCCTGTGCACGAGCTGCTGAGCAGCTCCAAAGCCTGCTTTACCTGTGCCGTGTGAGTTTGAGCTACAACAGGGTTAACGATTAGAAGGAGGCGCATCGTTTCATCATCCACAGCGTAAATTGAATCGCAGACGGGGATGCCTGAAGCGACTTATCCGACGATATGCGAGAGCCATCGCCGAAATCAACCCTGAGAAGGCTTTTCTCATTAACCTCTATCACGCGCCTCAACGACGAGCCTTATCGCAGTCCTCTCTTGCCCGTCTATGATGACATCGCAAAAGGACGGTGTGCAGACAATGTCAATCCCTGAGGGTGCAAGGAAGCCCCTTGCTATCGCTATTGCCTTTATGGCTTGATTGAGCGCGCCCGCACCTATCGTTTGTATCTCAACTCGTCCCTTCTCACGGATGACGCCGGCGACGGCACCCGCAACTGTGTTTGGCTTTGACTTTGATGAGACACGCAACACTTCTGTGTGACCTTGCCTTTGGCGCTCCCTCTGGTTCATCCCCGATCCGCCCCTGTGCCTTGTTGTTTTTCTGCTGAAGCGCACAGCGTTTTGCTCATCTCGCCGTTCCATTCGCACTATTTCATACCTCTCTCCGTTTCTGGCTGTGACTGCATCGTTTGTATCTTAGATTGTGCCACCACACAATTTAACTTGCACATGCAGCATGCGCAAGTGTGCTACACGACCTCACCCATTGCGTTTTTTGCTTCGGGCTCCTTGAGCAGGATACGCTCTATTGACTTTGCCCTCCCGGTCGCTTCATCCACATCAACGAGCACCGCTGAAAGCATCCCCCTCCCAGAAGCCGGTTCAAACTTTATGGGCAGCTTGGTTACAAGCCTATGGATAATCGCATCCGCCTTCATTCCAATTACGCTATCTATCGGACCGGTCATGCCGACATCGGTGATATAAGCTGTGCCATTTGGCAGGATGCACTCATCGGCTGTCATGACATGCGTATGAGTTCCAAAGACCAAACTCACCCTCCCATCCACATATCGTGCAAATGCCTGCTTCTCCGATGTTGCCTCCGCATGGAAGTCAACTACGATGACCTTCGTCAGCTCTCCGACCTCCTCCAGTATCCTGTCAACCGCTCTGAATGGGCAATCAAGCGGCTCCATGAATACAAGTCCGAGCAAGCAAACGACGCAAACAGCCCCCTCACTCTTGCTGTGTCTTCTCGGGCGCAGCACCGTCCAGCCGTATCCGACCGTCTCAGGGGGATAATTTGCCGGGCGAAGGAGCCTCTCATCCTTTGCCATGCGCTCAATTATCTCCTTGTGACGCCACACATGATTTCCAGTAGTGATGCAATCCACGCCCGAAGCAAACAACTCATCGGCAACTTGTGGCGTTATGCCAAGCCCACCGGCTGCATTCTCGCCGTTGGCAATGACGAATTCAATATCGTGTTCCCGTATTAGCTCCGGAAGGAGCTTCTTCAATGTCCTCCTTCCAACTTGTCCAACCACATCGCCAATGCAGAGTATGCGCACAGTTGTTCACCCCAGTCTTGTGGCATTCATTGTGCACCAACTCCTGTTTCCTTCCGCTCATTTGCCCAGATGGGAATTGTCAGCGTGCATATTCCACATGGCGCTTTTCCCTTATGACGACGACCTTGACCTGCCCCGGGTATTGAATTTGCTGCTCAATCGTTTTTGCTATATCCCTTGCCAGCTTTGCGAGCTGCAAATCGCTCACCTTATCGGGATTGACTATGACCCGTATCTCCCTCCCCGCCTTTATCGCATATGCCTTTTGCACCCCTTCAAATGAATGCGCGATTTGCTCCATAGCTTCAAGCCTGCGTATGTATGCTTCAAGGCTCTCCCTGCGCGCTCCGGGACGGGAAGCTGAGATGGCGTCGGCGAGCGTAACAAGCACCGCTTCAACACTCTGCGGCTCCACATCCTCGTGGTGAGCCAACATGGCTTTAATCACGGCTTCGCTTTCACCATACCTGCGCAATATCTCTGCGCCTATTTGGACATGCCCACCGTCAACTTGATGGTCAACCGCTTTCCCGATGTCATGCAGTAAGCCAGCCCTCCTCGCAACTTCAACATCAGCGCCCAATTCGCCAGCCATCAATCCAGCCAACACCGCAACTTCAACCGAGTGCCAGAGCACACTCTGACCATAACTCATCCTGAAGGCAAGTCTGCCGAGCAACTTCATCAGACCCTGTGGCAGCCTGTCAACACCTGCTTCCACCACAGCGGCTTCGGCAGCCTTGAGCATCTGAGCCTCAACATCCTGTCTTGCCTTCTCAATCGCCTCCTCAATGCTTGCCGGATGGATTCGCCCATCGGCTATGAGCATCTCCATCGCCAACCTGGCTATCTCACGCCTGACCGGGTCAAACGAGGAGAGCACGATCGTTTCCGGCGTGTCATCAATTATCACATCAACGCCGCTGAGCATTTCAAATGCCCTTATGTTGCGCCCCTCGCGGCCTATGATTCGCCCTTTCATCTCCTCACTTGGCAGCGTGACGACGGAGATAGTTGCAGCTGTGGCGACTTGCACAGCGCATCTCTGCATTGCCGATATGATGATCTCCTGTGCGCGCCTTTCAGCTTCCTCCCTTGCTCTCTCCTCGGCTTCGGCGATGCGCCTCGCCAATTCATCGCTTAGCTCCTCTTCAACCGCTATGAGCAAAAGCCTCTTTGCCTCGGCAGTTGACATCCCTGCCACTTCTTCAAGCCTGTGCCTATAATCCGCCTGCAAACATTCAACTTCCTTCTGCTGCTCACGGATGCACTGTTCAAGCCTCCTCAGCTCCGTCTCTCGGCTGTCAAGCGCTTGCTCCTTCCTGATGAGCAAGCTCTCTTTCTCCATCAGCCGTTCTTCAAGGCGCTGCAGCTCCCTTCGTCTCTCTCGCACCTCCTGCTCAAACTCACCTCTCTGGCGCTGCAATTCCTCATGCGCTCGCAGCAGCTCATTCATTCTCGCCTGCTCCGTCTCCCTCAGGCGTTGCTCCATCTGCTTCAGTTCCCTTTCTCCCTTTCGGCGCTGCACAAGTGAAATTGCATACCCGATGAGTGCGCCAAGAAGTAAACCAACCAATGGCATTACAAGTGTGACTGCGGTCATAAATGCTCACCCCCTTTGGGGGAACAGCCGATGCACTCGTTTGAGGGCAGCCTGAGGCTTTGGGGTTAATCAAGAGCCTCTTCAATGCTTTGCTGAGGCAACGCCTCACCGAACTCGCCGACATCAAATGGCTTGCATCCGATGCGCCTCAAAGCTTTTGCGATGGCTTCGCTGCTGAAGCCGCGCCTTAAAAGGCGCGAGATAAGGCGTCTTACCTCCGCACCATTTAGCGGCACACCACCATCACCACGGCGCTCTTCAGGAAGCCACTTACGCAGCAGCTTTACAGCAATGTCAGCTTCCGTCTCCAAATCAAACATCTTGATGGCACATTGGATGCAATCCTCCGAAAGCATGAGGTTCCTCATGCGAGCTATGAGAGCGTGTCTCCCATAGCTTTGCCTCTCAATGGCTGACTGAACGAGCCACTTGCTCAATTCCTCGTCATCAATCAGACCAAGCTCATTCAGCCTGTTGATGGCACTTGCTATCTCGTCATCGCTATAGCCGCGCTCCATTAACTTACGCCTTAGCTCGCCCTCGCTATATTGCCTATGGCAAAGCAAACGCATGCAATAATCAATCGCCCTTTTGTTTGCATCCCCCTTTGATTTAACTGCCCTCAACTTGCGCATCGGCTATTCACCAATATCCTTTGCGCCCATTGAGCAAGGGCGTTTAATTGAATTGCCGACATGAATGCATCAAAGCCATACCCGCTAACTTTCAGCAGCACTGACCGCAGGTGCCACTTCACTGCGCCTGTGAGCGAGCTCCTCGAGCCACGCCGGAATTGGCAGGTTGAATTTCTTCCGTATCTGCAGCTCAATTTCGGCTGCCAACTCCGGATGTTGCTCAAGGTAACGCCACGCATTCTCACGCCCTTGCCCGAGGCGCTCATCATTGTAGCTATACCAAGTGCCCACCTTCGCGATTATCTCGCAGTGCACCGCCATGTCCAAGATGTTGCTGTATCGGCAAATGCCCCTTCCAAAGAGTATTTCAAAGCTGGCATCTCGGAATGGCGGTGCGAGCTTATTCTTGACGACTTTCACATTGCAGATGTGCCCGATAATTTCGTTCCCAGAGCGAATTGAATCCTCCCTGCTTATCCTCAGTCTCAGCGATGCCCAGAACTTTAACGCCCTGCCGCCGGGCGTCACCTCAGGGCTGCCAAACATTATCCCGAGCTTCTCACGGACCTGATTCGTTAGCACGGCTGCAGTCCGTGAGCGATTTATTGAGCCGGCAAGCTTGCGCAGTGCCTGTGACATAAGCCTCGCTTGCAAGCCCATGTGTTGGTCGCCCATTTCGCCCTCAAGTTCGGCTCTTGGAACGAGCGCCGCAACTGAGTCAATCACGAGCACATCAACAGCACCGCTGCGCACAAGTTCATCCGCAATCTCAAGCGCCTGCTCTCCGGAGTCCGGCTGCGAGATATACAGCCTATCAAGGTCAATCCCGAGTGCCATGACATAGTTCCTGTCCATAGCATGTTCGGCGTCTATGAACGCAGCTATGCCGCCCATCTTTTGAGCCTCTGCAATGATGTGGTAAGCCAAGGTCGTCTTGCCGGAACCCTCAGGACCGAATATCTCTGTTATTCGTCCCCTCGGTATGCCGCCAATCCCAGTTGCTATGTCAAGCGCTATTGACCCAGTCGGTATAACATCAACCTTCAGCTTTGCTGGCTGGTCGCTGAGGCGCATTATGCTTCCCTTTCCAAACCTCTTCTCAATATGGCTAATTGCGCTCTCAAGCGCTTTTAACTTCTCCTCGCTCACCTGCGTGCTTGGCGCCAATTCATCCTCTATATCCTTGCCTCCCAAGAGGTCTTGCTGTTCCTCTTCCTTTTGGCGTTTTGGCATTAACCTGTCACCTCCGGGTGCTGCCCATGCGGGGCAACTCAATTAGCGCCATTTGCCATTTTAGCGCAAACGCCAAACCACTCGCATAGCCTATTAGCCTTTCGGATGGGGATGCATAATAGCAATAGGCATTGCGCACATTGCAGCGTAGCGCTTTGCGCTTCGGTTGAGAGGTGAGGGCTGTGAGTGAACAGCGAAAGGGCATGTCACTTAGGGAATGGATGCGCTACTTGGAGGAACAGGAGAAAGCTGCTCGCGGTGAAGCTGCTAAGAGAACCGAGGGGGGTCAACCTGCTGAGCATCATGCCCCACCTCAATCAACACTCCACCCAAGACCGCCATGGAGGGGCATGGCGAGGCAGCATGCGCTGCCGACGGTGCATCGGACTCATTTGCCACAGCCTCAACAAGTGCGCCAAGCACAGCAGCCGGTTGAAACAAATAAACCGGTTGAGGCTGCCACTCACGCATCATCGCGTGTTGCTCAAGGGCGTTCATTTTGGGTTGGAATCAAGAACCCGAGAAGCCACAATAGGCTTGATGAGTTGCTCAAGCAAATACTGATTCAGGTGGCTCGCCTGCAAACGGAAATAAACAGGCGCGCTGACGAGAGCCCGAGATGGAAGCTCTTGAGCAAGTTGCTTGACCCAGACATGTCAATCAGGGATGTGGCGTTGCTGCTTGATGTCTGTGAGACAACCATACGAAGATACACAAACTCTGGCTTACTTGAGCACTACAGGACTTCGGGCAATCAAAGGCGCTTCAGGTTGAGCCATGTGCTCAAGTTCATCATGCGATTTGGCAGCGAAGGGGTTGCAGAGGGGCGTTCTTGACCTGTCACAGCACTCCATCAACCACTGCTGTGATTCACTGCATCGCGAATTTGAGCTTCATTCCATCAAGCGGATGTAAACATGCTGATGCAAGTGAAATCAATTCGCCATTGGCGTTAGCTTACATGTGGTTTGACGCTCATGTTGCTGATTGCCGATGGTGAAGGGGGAAAGTAAGCTGGAGGAGCAGCAATACATTGAGCAGTTTGAACTTGAGCGCTCATACTGGTGGTTTATCGGGCGGCGCAGAATTGTTGCGGCATTGCTTGATGCTGCTGCCATCTCTAAAGCCGATGAGAGGTTGGTGGTTGATGTCGGCTGTGGCACGGGTGGAAACTTGGAATTGCTCTCATCCTACGGCACATGTGTTGGGATGGACATTTCACAGTTTGCTCTCTCCCTGTGCAGGGAGCACTGGAACGGTTTGCTTGTATGTGCTGATGCGCTGAGGTTGCCGTTGCGCGATTGCGCAGCTAAGCTTGTAGCGGCACTTGATGTGCTTGAGCATATTGAGGACGATGTTAATGCCCTGAGGGAGTTCTGGCGTGTCCTAATCGGGGGCGGAGTATTGGTGCTCACTGTGCCAGCTTTCAAATGGCTTTGGAGCGGGCATGACATAGCACTCAGGCATTTCAGGCGATATGCCAGAGCTGAGATTGAGCGAAAGCTGGTTGCCGTCGGGTTTGAGATTGAAAAGTTATCCTTCGCCATATGTCCGTTGTTGCCATTTGTGTTTTTGTTTCGCAAGCTGCAGTTGATTGCCCAAATTGGCGCTCGCAAGCACACTGCGTTCATAAGGCTTCCGAGGCTTTTGAACGAGCTCTTGATTGGCATGCTCGGGCTTGAAGCACGGTTGATAAAGCACATTGAACTTCCATTCGGCATATCGCTCATATGCAGGGCTGTTAAGCCATCTCGGTAATCTGGCAAGCGCATGTGATGTCAAGCAAGATGCAAGTTTGATCCGTGTGTTGTGGGGGTGAACTTGTTGATGAGGCTCTCAAATGTTGTGGTGGCTTTATTTGCCATCACAGTGTTCGTCGCTTACACCGCATGCGAGGCTGCCATAAGGGTTCGTTCGGCAAAGCGTGTGGCGAGTTCACCGGCGGTTGAAGCTCAGCCGTCATGGTTTGGTGATGGCAAAAGGCTCGCATTCGTTTCGGGAAGGGACGGAGCAAACGAAATATGGGTGCTTGATACGCTCACAGGCAGCATCCAGAAACTCGTGAGGTCCGAGTCCGAGGGTGAATTTGCAAGCAGCCCATCGTTAGCGCGCCATGCCGACTTGCTGGCGTTTGTGAGCAACCGCTCCGGCAATATTGATGTTTGGTTGCTTGAACTCTCAACGGGCAAGCTGCGCCAGATAACTGACTCACCTGGAATTGACTGGATGCCAGCCATATCTCCCGACGGGAAGTGTGTTGCCTTCGTTTCCGATAGGGATGGAGTTGATTCAATTTGGTTGGTTGATTTGGATGGCACTGGCAAGCCGAGGAAATTGCGTCAGGGCGCTTGGGAGCCTGCATGGTCACCGGATGGAAAGCAATTGGCTTTTGTGGCTAAGGGAGATGGTAAGAGCGGTCTTTATGTGATGAATTTGATTGAGCGCACTGAGAGGTTGATTTTGCCGGGGGGATATTCGCCATCGTGGTCGCCGGATGGAAAATGGATTTGTGCGGTGAGGCGAATTGATGGTCGCTGCGAAGTTGTCATAATCAGCGCTGACGGCAGCTCGCTTAAGAAGGTTGAAGCACCCGGAGAAAACCCATCCTCACCGAGCTGGTCACCGACGGGCAACATGATTGCATACGATGCGGTGGTTGACGGCAACAGGGAGATATTCGTTTTGGAGCTTGAGAGGCAATTGCCGCATGTGCAGATAACACACCCAAAGCAGGGAGCAAGGGTTGAAGGGACTGTGCCAATCAGGGCAACAGTCAAAGTCCCATATGGTGAACTAAAGCACTTGACGCTTGAGTATGGTCGCGGTGCTGTGCCAACTTCATGGGCGGTGATTGAGCTGCGTGATGGGATAAGGCAGGTTGAGGATGAGGTGATAGCAACTTGGGATGTAAGCCAGCTAAGCGGCGTGCTCACATTGCGCCTTCGCGCCTATGACGAAGAGGGTGATTTGAGCGAGGACAGTGTGACGGTGATTGCTGAGAGGATTTATGGCGTCTCATATGTTGAGCACACCATCCCAGAGGAGATGCTCTCATCGGATGCTGTTCAGGTTGTGATTAAGTTGCGCAACACGGGCAAGTTAACATGGCTTGCCGCCGGAAGGTATGCGGTGACTTTATCGTATCGTTGGAAGGATGAAAGCGGAGCCATCGTGATGCGCGGCGAGAAATTCAGCCTCCCAAAAGATGTCAACGAATCGGAGGAAGTGGAATTGACGGCGAGGGTTATTGCGCCTGACAATCCCGGGAGTTACACGCTTGAGTGGGACTTATGCTACGGCGGTGCAATTTGGTTCTCGGAGGAAGGTTGCGAGACGCTGAGCATACCTGTGAGGGTTGTGAGGCGCTATGCGGCGCAGGTCATTTGGCACAATGCCCCGAGGGAGATGGCTCCAAGCCAGATTTACACCGTGAGGTTGAGGTTGCGCAATATCGGTGCGATGCCGTGGAATGCGAAAGACGCACCAGCCAAGGTGTTGGTTGGTTATCACTGGCTTGATCAACATGGTGCAAAGCTTGATGAGCAGCCGATCCTGACACCGTTGGATGAAGGCGTCAAACCGGGCGAGACGGTTGAAGTGAGTGTGAGGATACGCTCACCATCAGTTCCCGGTGAATACAGCCTGCTTTGGGACTTAGCGCTGCAGGAGCGCGGTGGAAAGCAATCTTGGCTGTCGGAACTGGGGAGCAATTTTGAAGTGCATCCGGTCAGCGTCAAAATGCCATATGCAGTCGCATACTTGTGGCACAACACCCCGAAGGCAATGTATCCCGGTCAAATCTACCTCGTCAACCTGCGCCTGAAGAACATCGGTGCTTTGACATGGGAGAGCAAGGGGCTCAGAAGCGTCCGAGTGATATACCGATGGGTTGCCCCCGATGGGAAGGAATTCGCTATGCCCACGATAGAGACGCCGATGCCGTATGATGTCATGCCCGGAGAGGTGGTTGAAGTTGAAGCAAGGGTGCAAGCTCCATCAGCAAGCGGCGACTACACCTTGCATTGGGATTTGCTTCGTGCCGGCAATTTGCCGTTTTCACGGATGGGCTCTGCAGCGCTCAAGGTTGAAGTGACGGTTCAGCGCTCAACATGCGTTGCTGAATTCCATCCGGTCAAACATCCCACCGTAATGGTTGTCGGACATGAGTATGAAGTTGAGATGACGCTGGCAAATCGTGGGACGATGACTTGGATGGCTGCTGGTGAGCATCCCATTATGCTCAGCTATCAGTGGCTGGATGAGAGCGGAAACGAGATCAAAGACATCGTCCAGCTCAGGACACCGCTCCCAAGGGATGTGGGGTTTAACGAGAGCGTGGCAGTTAAGGCGAGGGTGCGCTCTCCAAAGCGTGTCGGCTTATTCACGCTGCGCTGGGACTTGCACATGGAGGGTGTAGGTTGGTTCAGTGAGCGTGGTTCACCATCGCTCAATGTGCTTGTTAGGGTCATAGCCGAGCACGACTACGAGGTCATATCGCACGACATACCTGTGGAGTTGATTGCGGGTCAAACTTACAAAGTCAAATTGCGCTTAAGGAATAGGGGCGCTTTAACATGGAATGCGACCGGTGATGACATCGTTCAACTCGGATGCCGCTGGATTGATGAGAAAGGGGTGGTAGTTGAATCCGGCATCGTTTCCAACCTGCCGAAGGACATACAGATGGATGAAACTGTGGAACTTGATGCCTCTCTGAAAGCCCCAAAGAAGGGTGGTGCTTACAATCTCAAGTTGGACATGGTGCGAGCGGGCAAGATTTGGTTTGAGGAGCACGGAGCAAAGCCTCTCGTCCTACAAGTCAAAGTGAAATGAGAATGCACAAAGCCAATGCTCGTTCGCCACATCAAACCGCCCTCGGATTTGACAGGGGGTGACGGTGAAATGCGGATGGCATGCAAGGCATTGATAGGCATGCTCATCCCATTGCTGCTCGGTTTCGCTTTCGGATACAGGGTTGGCGAGTGGAACAGCTCAGGCGAGCGGACAAGCGCTTCAACTCACATTGCGACATCCGGTGAGGCGCCGTCAGGTGGGCAATCAAGGGCAGTTCAGTCGGACTGGCAAAAGGCATTTGCGAGGATTGCAAGGGAAGCCGAGCCTGCCGTCGTGCACATACGAACGGTGAGGATAGTTGCTGACCCATTTGAACAGCTGCTGCACGAGTTCTTTGGTGAGCCGTTGCCGCGCTCTGAGGGCATCGGCTCTGGTTTCATCATTCGGAGCGACGGTTACATACTCACAAACTCGCATGTGATTGAGGGTGCAAGGAGGATTCGCGTTGAGCTGCACGATAAGAGCGAGTTTACAGCCAAGGTTGTTGGCATTGACCCATGGTTTGACTTGGCAGTCATAAAGGTGGATGCGCAGAAGCCGCTGCCGACGCTAAAGCTTGGCGACTCCGACAAGGTTGAAGTTGGTGATTGGGCTATAGCCATTGGGAATCCGTTTGGGCTCGGGCAGACTGTGACCATCGGGTTCATAAACGCAAAGGAGAGGGAATTTGAATCCGTTGAGGGAAGAAGGAGTGTCCACTCATACCTGCAGACGAGCGCCCTCATAAACCCGGGCAACAGCGGTGGACCGTTGCTCAACTTGAACGGCGAAGTGATCGGCGTCAATACATTCATCTACAATCCGTCGGGCGAGAGGGTCGGAATAGGCATCGGGTTTGCCATACCGATAAACACGGTTAAGGCGTTACTTGGCAGGTTAATGAAGGGCGGCGTCGTTGAACATGCTTATCTTGGCGTCATTGTTGAGGATGCCAGCAACCAAAGGGTGACTCGCTACGGGATAAAGCCGATGGAAGGCGCTTTGATATTGCGCGTTCATGAGAATAGCCCGGCTGCAAATGCTGGTTTGCAAGCTGGCGATGTGATCACACGCTTCAATGGTAAGCCAATACATTCGGGCATAAGCTTGCTCAGGGAAGTTTGGATTGCCGAGCCATACTCCGATGCCACAATTGAAGTCGTGCGTGGTGGTCAGAGGATGAAGTTCACGGTGCGACTCGGAAAGGCACAGATGTGAGGGATGAGATGATGGGAAGGCGAATAAAGGGTGCACTTGAATTGCTCATCCTTCTGTTTGTCTCAGCGTTGTGGCTGGCTTATTCATGTGAGCGTTCGGCAGGCGCAAGCGAGCCATTGGCAGAGCGTGCGCTCATAATCACCGTTGACGGACTTGCATCGTGGGTGCTGAAGTTGGCTGACGCACCAAATATCCGTCAGCTGATGAGCGATGGGTGTTATACACTTATCGCAAGGACGGTAAAGCCACCTTCAACATTGCCAGCGCATGTCTCCCTTTTCACCGCTGTGCCACCATCCGTTCACGGCTTTGACTTTGATTCCTACATCCCGGAGAGGGGCTATGTGCAGCGCAAGACTTTATTCGCCCTCGCCAAGGCAAGGGGCATGACCACCGCTATGGTTGTGGGCAAGAAGAAGCTGTTTCACCTCGCCAACCCGAAGTGGGTTGACTATGCTCCGGAGATCAAGAGGGCGAATGCATCAAAGGTTTTGAATGCAGCGTTAGATTGCATCATGCGGATGAAGCCGCAAGTGCTTTTCATCCACTTTCCGGATGTGGATTTAGCAGGGCATGAGCATGGTTGGGGGAGTAAGGCGCAACTCAGCAAGGTGGCAAAGTGTGACAGTCACATCGGATCAATTGTAAGGGTGCTGAAGGAATGCGCCATCTGGGAGGGGACATTGCTCGTCATCACAGCCGATCACGGTGGGCATAATAGAGCGCACTTTGGGAATGACGAAAGGGATTTACTCATACCACTAATTTTCGCCGGCGGCGCTGTGAAGCGGCGCGGTGAATTGAGGGAAGCCATATCAATCTGCAATGTAGCTCCAACAGCTGCATTTGCGCTCTCGCTGCCCATGCCAGAGGAGTGGTCTGACAAAGTCATCAAGTCAATCTTTTCAGCATGCCAAAGGGACATGCGGCGACACCGCGAGGTCCGTCCGATTCTGTGCGCCTGCGGCACTTAACTGTGAGCATGGTCGCCGATGCCTTCGCATTGGCAACCACGCGGACATCAGCGCCATCAAATTGGTGCGCCGCACACGCAGAGTTTGCCTTGGCAACCTCAATGCAAGTTGCTTTTCAAGTTAAATGAGCTGCCAGATCACCATGCATGTGGCGAGGTGTTTCTGTCGGATGCGCACGGTGTCGCTTGCGATGCAACTTGTGTTGCTTTTAGCATTCTCGCGCAGCATCTGTATCTGCGCGACAGTTCGCTCGGGGGCTTTACAGCGCAGCGAAGTTTGGCGCCAACAGGATAGCCCTGTGCGCATTGATGGCGAGCTGCGCATACCTAAAGGTGTAAGTGTGACCATAGAGCCGGGAGTCGTCGTTGAGTTTTTTGGCAGCATCAAGTCGCCAGCATGTATATCCGTCTTTGGCGAACTGCGTGCCATAGGCAGCCCAACAAAACCAATTTTGTTTAAAGGTGGCAACGAGGAGCAATGGCGCAAAGGTCTCGTCATCGGGATAACCGTTGCCAAATCGGCGAACCCGTCTGATGAGAAGGGCACCAAAGGAACTTGCTTCAAGCATTGCGTGTTTAAGCACCTTCAAAGCCCGTTAAGCTCTGAGGCGCCAACTTATGTGGGTTATTGTTGGTTTGAGGATGTGGGATTCAGCGGTGCGCTCAAGTTTGCAGTGACACTCCGTGCTGGCGCAATTGAATACTCGCGAATGCGAAGGTGTGGCAACGGCGCGTTGATGCTCGGAGAGGATGCAGTTGCAAGGTATTGCCTGATTGAGGATGGTGATATGGATGCTGTGGGTGGTGAGGCGTTTCTTGAGCATTGCACCATACGCAACTTCAAGCGCTTTGCCCTCTCATCAATTGGGAGGTCATTCAATCTCTTCTGCTGCCTCATCAGCAAGTGCGGCACATTTGCAGCGTTGCCGAATGATGACGGCATCTTCCCGAACATCATGATTGAGGATGTGAGTATAACCGACATGGGCGAGGAGCATGGTTGGGGCGCCATACACATCCTCGGGAGGGCAAAGGCGAGTGAGAATGTTGTGCGGATAAACACTCGCGGCGATTGCAACAGGGTGATATCACGGGTGCTCATAAGCGATTCAGTTGGCGGTCATGAGGTAATTGCGCGCCGAATTTGGTGGGGCATAAGCTCTCCAGATATAACCGATGAAAACCTGTTCAGGGGTAATGGGAGCAGGTTCAACATCTTTCCCGTGATACCGTCGGAGCCGTATATGCAGCGCATGTCGCATGAGGGCGCAGTTGTTGATGAGCGCGGTAATGTCGTCCCCGATGCGATGGTTTGGGTGCAGGATTCGCGCACATCGCCGTGCTCAACCGATGAACACGGAGTCTTTAGAGTGGATGGCTCTGTGCCCGGAATATACGCGCTGCATGCATATCGTCCTTGGGTTGGACATGGCTTTTCAAGAGCTGACTGGGCATTTGCTGGTGAGGTGTGTCGGACGATGGGATTTGTGAAGGGCAAGCAGGAGCCGTTGGTCATAAGGCTTTCGGGAAGGGTTTCGGATGCGCGTGAGGGGCAATAGCTGTGTTCGTTTGGTCAGTGCTAATGCAACTGTGTCATTGTGGCAATCATCACAATTTGGTTGGCGACTCACAAACGGTCAAAGGAGGCATGCAAAATGCTGTGCAGTTTACAGCGCGCTATATTGCTCACGCTAATCAAAACCGGCATATGCTTGATTTGCACACTCCCATTTTGCGCGTCCTATGCGTCAGCCGGAACTGCTGATGAGGACTTTGCATTTGCAATGCGGCTTTATCAGAAGGAGGAATTTGCGCTTGCCGCTGATGAGCTTGAGAGGTTCACAAAGCAGCATTCAAAGGACGAACGCATTCCGGAAGCGCTGTTCGTCCTCGGCGATTGCAACTTCAGGTTGAAGCGCTATGAGCAGGCTGCGAGGGCTTTTGAGAGGGCTGCAGTTGAAGCCGGTTTAAGGGGGAAAACAGAAATTGAAGCGAGGGCAACATATTGGACCGCCGAAGCTCACTATCAAATGCAGCTTTACGAGGAAGCCATCAAGTGGTATGAGCTCGTGCTGCGCAAATTCCCCAAGAGTGCGGAAGCTCCTTATGCGCTCTATTCACTCGGTTTGATTGCGCGCGATTTGAAGAGGCACGAGGAGGCTTTGAAATATTTTGAGCGCTGCATAGCTGAGTTCCCGGAGAGCGATGTTGCGCCGCAATGTCAGTGGTTGATTGGTGAATGCCTGTTTGATTTGAAACGATACGATGAGGCTCGTGCGGCTTATGAGAGGGTCATCAAACGCTATCCGAAAAGCAACGAGGTCGCCGATGCATTGCTTGGTCTTGCGTGGGTGGAGTTTGAGCAAGGTCGCTATGAGGAGGCGGCAAAGCTGTTTGGCGAAGTGGCAGAGCGCTATCCGAAGACGCAAGCGGCAATGGAGGCAATCGTTCGTGAAGCCGATTGCCATTTCAACATGAAGCGATACGAGCAAGCGTTGGAGATATACAGAAAGGTGGCTGAAGATAGAGCGCACCCATTCGCAGACCATGCAATCTACTGGAGTGGGCAATGTCTCCTTCGGATGAAGCAACCACAGGCTGCAGCGACGCAATTCCTCTTGCTCATCAGAACGATGCCCAAATCACCGTATGTTGCCAGAGCATACATCGCACTCGGAGAGGCATACATGGCGATGGAACGATACGATGAGGCTGCAAAGTCGCTTGAGGCAGCGCTTGAACATGCGAAGGATGGCAGGGAAGCAGCCCTCGTGAAGGTGATGTTGGCTGAGTGCTCCCTAAAGAGGGGCAACATCGGTGTGGCGGTGAACGAGTTGAAGGAGCTAAAGGGGTGGGCTGCGAAGGATGAGCGCATACGCAGCGCAATGACATCGCTCATTTTGGGGCTAATTCGTCTCGGCGAGTTTGAAAGCATTCAGCAAATAGTCGGCGAACTGGATTTGCCGAATGAGGCAGCTGAAGATATTGCTTTGGCGTTGCTTGATAGCGGCAAGGCTGCATATGAGAAGAAGCAATACGACGCAGCCGAGAGGGTCTACAAGTTCATCCTCGCCCGTTTCCCGCAGACTGCTGTTATGCCCGCAACGCTATTTGCGCTCGGCGCTGTGCATTTTGTCCGTGAGCGATATGAGGATGCTGCAAGCACATATGGCGAACTCATCAAGCGCTTTCCAAATGACAAGCTTGTGTCTGAGGCTCACTACTGGCGCGCCAACTCGCTATGGATGCTCAAGCGCTTCAATGAGGCACACGATGAGTTTGCCGCATTCATCAATTCGGGCTCAAAGGATGAGGCTAAGTTGGCAACGGCACTTTACAGGGATGGGCTTTGCCTGTATGAGTTGAAACGCTTTGACGAGGCTGCCAAAGCCTTTTGGCGCCTGCTAAAAGAACATCCCAAGTCGGAGTTGTGTGACAAGGCGCTGTATCAACTCGGTTGGACTTACATAGATGCTGGGAGGCATGAGGATGCGCTCAAAGCATTTGAACACTTGGTGAACGAATATGGACAGAGCCAATATGTCCCAGAAGGGCATTTCATCATCGGCGAGCTCCTGTTCATGCAAAAGCGGTTTGAGGAGGCGCTCACGCATTACGAACGCTCGGTTAAGCTCTCATCCGGAAAGGATGAGGAGCTCTGCGGGAAAGCCCTCTACAGGCTTGGGTGGACTTTGCTCATATTGAAGCGCGATTCTGATGCCATGAATGCGTTTGAGGGGGCGTTGAGCAAGCGGCTCCCCGAGGAGATTAAGCCAGATGCATTGCTTCAACTCGGCTACCTGCAGTTTAATGGGCATAGATATGCTCAGGCTTTGGTGACCTTTGAGCGCCTGATTAAGGAGCATCCGAATTCGCCGCTCGCAAAGCATGCTCAGCTATACAGGGGCAAGTGTCTGAACGAGCTTGAGAAGTTCGCCGATGCAGAAGCTGTGTTGCAGCAGTTCATAAACAGCTACCCGAAGGACGAGCTCACCATAAGGGCGCAGTTTGAGCTTGCATGGGCGAAGCAAAACCGTAAGCAATTTGATGCAGCCATTGAGCTTTACAAAGCGGTTGCAGCAGGAGATGGTGGCGAGTTAGCAGTTGAGGCGCAATTTAGGGTGGGCGAATGCCTCCTGTTGAAGGGCGATGTGAAGGAGGCGTTGCGTGAGTTCTTGCGCGTGGCATTGCTATACGAGGATGTCCACGAGTGGGCGAGTGCCTCTCAATTCTATGCTGGGCTTTGTTATGAGCGTCTTGGCGAGGGTGAGCGCGCTGAAAAGGCATACAGAGTGGTGCTTGAAAAGTATTCGCAAACGAAGTGGGCTGAGAGGGCGAGGGAGAGATTGAAAGCGATGGGCAAGTTATAGCAGTCGCAGTTGTAAGCCCAATGGGGGTGAAGCGAAATGGGAGGGGTGCTTGAATTCATACTGCGTGGCGGACCGTTTGAGATCGTGCTTATATTTTGCTCAATTGTTATGGTCGCGCTCTTTTTTGAGCGCCTCTGGACATACCATGTGATTTCACGAAACAACAAGATCGTCATGCGTGAGGTTGCAGAGGCGCTGAAGCGCGGCGCCATAAATGATGCATTGAGGTGCTGTGAAACGACCGTGAGCACCGTTGGCGCTGTTCTATCCGCCGGGTTGCGCAAGTGGCAATCCAACGCTGAAGATGTGCAAAGCGCTGTGTCGTTTGCGATCGCATCAATGCAGTCATTCGTTGAGAGGCATCTTGTATGGCTTTCAACAATTGCGACTATAGCTCCGCTGCTTGGCTTCCTCGGGACTGTCTCTGGGCTATACAAAGCCTTCCTTGAAGTGACCGTCTACGGGCTCGGTGACCCGACGAAGTTTGCAGCCGGTGTCGCAGAGGCGCTCATAACGACTGTCACAGGTCTTGTCATAGCCATACCGGCGAACATCGCATACAACTACTTCATCAGCAGGTCGGATGCATTTGTGATGGAGATGGAAGCAGCTGCGAGGGAGCTAATTGAGCACCGCGAGCAAGTGGCGGCAGTTGAGGCAGGTGGCGGACATGCAGCGCAGTAATAGGAGGCTTGTCCCGACCATACCGATGGTGACGATGGCGGACATAGCTTTCCTGCTCATCATCTTCTTCCTGCTCACAACCACTTTCTCTCGTGACACCGGATTGAAGTTGAAGCTGCCCGGGGCTATGTCACCGCAACCGATAAGGCAGCACGAGATAACCATACGCATAACTGCGGACAGGCAAATCTTGGTTGATGATGTGCGTGTCTCGCCATCGCAGCTTGAACTTGCATTGCGCAAGCGCATTCAGGAAGTGGGAACGAAGGAAGTCGTGATACGCGGTGATGCTGAGATACCATACTGGGTTGCCGTCGCCGTGATGGACGCCGTCAAGCGCGTTGGGGCAAGGGCTGCAGCATTGGCAGCCGAGCCGGTGCCAAAGATTGAGTGGGATCGCTGGGAGAAGGTTCAATGATGGGTTGCATGTGTTGGGCGCTCGCCTTGAAGTTACTCATCAAAGTTAGCGCCGGAGGCGCAGTTGCAACCTTCACTTTTGTGGATGCCTCTTATGCGTTGAGCGCCCTTGAAGCGCGGTGATGAACCGATGGAGACCTTGAGATTCGCAAATGGGTTGGCGAGATACCGCACTGCACTTGTGCGGCAAGCCGATGCGCGCCTTTTGAAGTGCTTTGTGATGTCACTCGTTGTTCACATCCTTCTTCTGCCGCTCGGAGCAATTAACATTCCCGCAAAGCGATTTGTTAGCCGTGAGCAGGTGATACGAGTTGAGATTGAGCGGGTTGAAACCGAGCCAGTGACGCCGAAAGCTGAGCCAGTTAAGCCACAAAGAGTTCTCGCTCAAAGCCCTCAAAGGACCACGCCCATCCCGCAGGTTGCTGCAAAGCGAGTTGTGCACTCCCGTCGGCATGTTGAGCGCCGCATGGAAGAGGTAAAAGTTCAACGCATGCCTATGCGCCAACCATCCGTCGCACATGAGATTGTGAGGAGGGTAAGTGCTCCCGAGAAGGGAGAAGTCAGTCATGAACCGCAACGGGTGGCAGTTCGCCCAACTGCTGAGCAGAGGCTATATGAGCAGCCGAGCGTTGAGCTTGCAAAGCAGCCAACACAGGTTATTGAGCCGCCGGAAATGAAGGTTTCACATGGGCAGCGTGAAATCTCAACGGCTAAGCTTTTGCCAACATTTGGGCAGAGAGAGGAGACGATGCGCCGAGAGGTTATACCCTCACAGGCTGAATTGCCTTCCTCGGAGAGGACGACATCACAGGTTATTGAGGTGGCGCGCTCCTTGACGAAAAGGCATGCGCCAAGCGAGGCAACAGTTTCATCCCCGATAGTGCTCCCAAATGTTGCCGGGGTTGGTGTTGAGAGGCGTCCGGGAGTTGCATCGCCGGCGCCACAAGAGGACGAAGTGACGCGCTTGCCAGAAGCTCCATCAGGAAGGCGTGGCGCAATGACGAAAGGGATGCCACAGCCAATGCAGGCGCCGATAGCTATCGGAGTCCTTCCACCGGGCAAAGGTGGAGCGAGTCAAGTCGGTCAGCTTGATGTTGGCGGTGGTTCTGGCGCTCACGGTCCTCAGGGGGTGTTGATTGGCAGACCGAAAGAGAGCGGCATAGGTTTGTCACAGCCGCGTCCTGAGGCATACGGAGCCGGAACTGCAAAAGAGGGTGGCGGGCGCATCGGAAGTGCATTCCTTGATTTGCTCAGGGGTGCACTTCGTCCAACGGATGAAATTTCCGGTGTAGGCGAAGGCGTTGGTGGCAGGGGTGGCGATAAGCTGCGTCCCGGCAAGGTGGCGGATTTTGGCGAGTTGTTGCACGGGCGTGGCAAACCTACAGTTGGTGGCTTCGGTGGCATTGGAGGTGGAGGTGCAGCCATAGGCGAGGGTGCCGGTATTGGCACCGGTGCTGGTGCTGGCATTGGTGCGTTTGGCTTGCCGCGTTCACCGCAGCGCGGTGCTGGCACAGGTGTGGGTGGCGAAGGGATTGGTGCACCACAAGTTGTAGGGTCGCCATCTCCAGGCGGTGGTGTTGGTTCAGGTGCGGGCACATCCGGAGGCGGGTATGGCAGTGGAACCGGTTATGTGTCTGGTGCTGGTCCAATTGCTGGCGGTGGTGGTGCTGGTTCAGTTGGGCGCGGTGGTGGCGGCGGAATGAAAGCTCGTCCCGGGGCACCGGCTATTGGCTTTGGTGGGGATGTATCGGGTTACCGAAAGGGTGTCAAATCTGGCACCGGTAGCGGTCTTGGAGAACCGCCGCGTGGGGAGTCGCCAAGCGGCGTCTTGGTGCGCCCGAGTGGTGGGACTTCAACGGGTGGTGTTGGTGAACGCCCGGGTATTACTGGCGCCGTTGGTGGAACGGCTCGCGCTGGCGCTGCCGGAACTGGTGGCGGCACATATGGTGCACCAGTTAGGCGAGAGGATGTCGGTCGTCCAGTCAAGTTTGTGACTGTGCCGGAGTCAACCGAGGGCGGATTGTTCACCGACATCAGTGGTGAGTTTGCACGCCATCCAGTCATAGCCATTGTGGACAAATCCAACTGGGATGTGCACATCAACAGGGTTCATAATGTTCTCCGCGAACTTAACAGGCGCACGAAGATTCGCACGCCTGAGGGTGAGCGCAAAGTTGCTCTCACGCTTGAAGCGGTAAAGGATGTGCCGATACTTTTCTTCTACGGTGAGGATTCTTTTGAGCTCACGGATGAGGAGAGACAGGTGCTGCGTGAGTATGTGCGTCTTGGCGGGACAATCTTTGGCGACAACTCACACGGTCCGTTTGATGTTTCGTTCATGCGTGAGATGTGCAAGACATTTAATAAGCGCATGTCCGATTGGGAGGAGCTGCCGCTCTCGCACCCCATCTTCAATGCCTTTTACAGGATAAGCGCTGTCCCGCCGGGCGACCTCGGTGAGACATACCCGATTTTGGCGCTCCGAGTGGATGGAAGACATGCCGTCATTTACTCTCGCAACGACTATAGCGATGTCATCTGCGATCATCATCCGGGCAAAATAGCCCCGCCGATACCGCAGCAGGTTAAGGAGCTCGCCATCCGCTTTAACATCAACATCGTCATCTATGCTATTAAGCAATGGCAGGAGAGACGCGCTGCTCAAGGCGCAGCCACACCATGACCACCTTTTGAGCTGTTGGATTTAAAGAGCAGCCTATAGGCGTTTCCACCGAGTATGAGCGCTTCATCCTCTGGCGGGAGATGCAGCAGCTTAACCTTGTGCAATTCAACGCCCGGGTGAAGCAGCGGACCATCAGAGCCAAACAGCAGTTTTGTTGGACCAGCCTGTTTCACAGCCGCGCAAATGTAGTCAAAGAAGCGCACCCCAGATGTATCGGCGTAAATGTTGGGGTAGGTTGAGAGCAAGTGCGGCATGAACTGCATGACGCGCCAATCATCAGAGAAGCTGCCCAAGTGAGCCACAACAAATGTGACATCCTTGAACTCGGTTGCGAGCAAAGGCAGCACCTCAATCCTCCCGACCAAGTCCACAAGTATTGGAAGGTGCATATCCTCTGCAGCTCTGCAAAGCTCCCTTGTTGGCATGGCTTCAGCGCCGTGCACCTTTATGCCCTTGAAACCGTAATCTTCAACTGCGCGCCTGAGCATGCGTTCAATCTTGCTTGCATCCCTTTTTGAGTGCACCCTTGCAAACCCGATCAACTTGCCCGGATGGTTCGCCACAACCTCAGCCACCTCAGCGTTTGCACGCTCATAGTCATCGCTCGTTATGGCAAACACAACTGTCATGTCAATCCCGGCATGCTCGGCACGCTCAAGGTATAATTCCAGGCTCGCCCTCGTTGTCCATGGCGCTTGCAACTCCTCACCCGTGCCAACATGGCAATGGAAGTCAATGATCATGCTCATCACCTCGGTGCGCTTGTGAGCTCATTGGGCTTCAAATTCCCTTTCCACCCATTCAAACAAAGCCTGATAAAGTGAGTAGATGCAAAACACGATCGCAATCGCCATGGCGAGGTAAACGATTGCGAATTTGAGTATGAGCGATGCCCAGCGAAGTGACGCAACGCGCCTTCGCCTTTCTTCGGCGACCCGCATTAGAGCTTGCACTATCGTTCCAGTCCTCTCGCCAACTTGTATGATTGAGGCTTCCGAACGGTTGAGCAAGCCGGAATTTGATAACGCATCCGAAATGGTTGTGCCCTCGCTCACTGCCCTCTTTGCACCCGCGGCTTTCGCCCTCAACTTCACCACATCCATTGCTTCAAAGCCAACTTCAATTGCATCTGCAGCGCTCATTCCGGCATCAATAGCCTGTGCGGTGGAGAGCAAAAAGTTTGCGATGCAGCTATGTGTGATCGTGCCGCCAAACATTGGCATCACTGAGAGGAGTTGCCTGATGAGCTCGTCAATCGCACGATGCCTCACAATTGCCCGCCATGCAAGCACAGCACCATAGGCGAGCAACAATGCTGGCAAGATGCACTTTAACACCAAAGAGGCATACCACTGAAAGCCGTTGAGCAGCATTCTCGGAAGAGGCATGACGAATGGGAGGAGGATGATGCAGATGCTCAGGTAAAGCCTGCTCCATCGCCATCTCCTCTGCCAAGCTGCTTCTGAATCGCATTGTTCAGCTGCGAACCTGAGCATGTTTGCAAGCCTTCCGGTGCGTTCACCGGCTCTGACGATGCCGATGAGCCATCTCGGAAATGCCCTCGGCATCGCTGCCATAGCTTCGGATAGGCTCATCCCTGATGCGCATCTTGCAGCCAGTTCGTGATAAATGGAGCGCCTGCGCTTGCTTGAGGAGCTCTCCTCAAGCATCTTCAATGCTTCATGCGCCGTCATTCCGGATTGGAATGCAGCCGCCATCTGGTGCAGCATTGCTGCGAGTTCCTCATGGCGCAAGCTCATGGCAAAGTTACTCTCTCCCACAGCTTGCGGTTCAACATGGCTCTCACTGAGCCCCCTTCACCCTCTCAAGCGCTAATTGGACTCTCTCAACGATGCGCCTGACTATCAGTTGCGCTATCTTGCGCCCTCTCTCGGCGCTTGCGTGCTCTCTTGGGTTTTCACCGCCTATGCCGTCTTCATCCATGCTCAGCGGACGCTCGTGCGGGAGCAGCGTCAGATCAACTGTCTCCGGATAGTAATGCATCATGAGTGATGTTTCGTATGCACCTGCGTGATCTCCGCGAATGCCATCGTCAATCGCCACTTGATACTCAGGGAAAGCGAGCATGGCGATCTCTCTGTGCATTGACTGAAACTCATCGCAGACGCTCGTGAGCGCATCAACATGCTGCTTTCCGTAATGCCCCATGATGAGCACAAGCACTTTGAACCCCTCGTCCTTGAGCTGCTCAAGCAGCTCCCTCAGGAGGGCTTTGATCGTTTCGGAGCTCACCTCAATTGTGTGCTTAAAGCCCTTGTAAGGTTTCATCGTGCCATAGCCGGCAAAGATCGGCGGTAGGACGACGCCGCCGGTCTCATTGGCTGCATCGAGCGCGATTGCGTGCGCCTTCAAAGCGTCCAAACCGATGGCATTGTGCAATCCATGCCATTCAAGCGATCCCCACGGGATGTATGCGATGGGAGCGTGTTCCTTTTCCCTTTCAATCTCTCCGGGACGCATGAACTCGTATCTGTGTGAGCGCCCTTTGTCATCCATCTGCGTATCACCTCATCGCTGCAATTTTTACGCTTCGTGTTGGCTTGAACACCGACAGATGTTAGCACAATGATAGCTGAAGCGCATGCCCGAGCGCTATTTGAAGCGGGCAGTTGGCACATTTGGCTGTCCAGTTGCTACTGGTGGATGGTTAGTTGGCGACATATCAAAGTCGTATGACAGCATCGCTTCGGAGGTGGGCGGCATGCTCGGCTTGCAATATCTTGGGCGCGGAAGAGTGGCTGTGCGCGAGTATCCAGACCCAGTTCCAAAGGATGGCGAAGTGCTTGTCAGGATTGAGGTGGCTGCAATTTGCGGCAGCGACCTCCACGCGCTATTGTCTGACAGCGTGTTGGAGTCAAATACCGGTCACGAGGCAGTCGGCATCATAGTTGATGCATCAAAGTCGCGCATATGGGAGGGCGGGGAAAGAGTCGGCATCTATGCCGTTTGGGGATGCGGCAAGTGCGCTTGGTGTCAGCGTGGCATCTACACATTTTGCGATGAGAGAAGGGGATGTGGTGGTTTGCAGGCGCAATATGCTTGTGTCCCGGAACACATCCCATTGCCGTTGCCGGACGATGTGGACTTCATCGCCGGTGTTTTGCTCAGCGGTGATGGCTTTGGAACACCATATCATGCGTGCAAGCGCATGGGGATAAAAGCCGGTGATTTTGTCTCCGTTGTGGGGTGTGGACCTGTTGGGCTTGGATGCGTGCTATATCTTGCGCACGCCGGCGCAAAGGTTATAGCGCTGGATGTGCGTGACGAAAGGCTCAATTATGCTAAGGCGCTCGGCGCTGAATTCACCATTAACCCATCTTCAGTGGATGCTGTCGGTGTTGTTAGGGAGATCTCAAATGGGGCGATGTCGGATGGCGTCGTTGAAGCCTCCGGTCGCCCGGAGGGCTTTGCGCTGGCAATGCAGCTTGTGGGCAAGGGAGGCAAGTTGGCTTGTGTGGGTGAGAATAGGGAGGTCACAGTGAACATAGGAAATTTGATCCGTAATGACATCACCATGTTTGGCAGTTGGTATTATCACAGGGGCGAGTATTGGGAGATGGTGGAATTGTATCGCCGTGGCTTGGATGTGCGCAGGCTTGTCTCGCACGAGTTCGCAATCGGTGAAGCCCAAACGGCATTTGATGAATTCATTTCGGGCAAGACAGCCAAGGTCGTTCTCAAGCTGTGGGAGTAAACTTGGGCTCTTCACTGGACAAGCTCAATCTTCCAACCATCAAGCAGCTCGCTGTGGAGCACATTCATCGTCGGCTTGCCATTGATGATGCGCACATCAATTGATGGTATCTTCTCAGAAGCCCAGTCGGCAACTTGCGGCAGTGGTATTGAAACTGCGCTGTGCATCACCCTGAACATGATCTTGCGTTCCAAGCGGTTGAATGAGAGTGCAGCTTGCGCCTGAAGATATGCCACTGCAGCCATACCGCGCGGGTAGTAGCGCAGGCTGCCATAACCGTGCTCATAGTTATACGAGTCAACGAATGCACCACCGCTCGTTCTGTTGAGCATGTATAGCAAGTTCCAATATGAGCGTGCATGCTCAAGCAGGTTAACTCCAAGATACGCTGCTGTGCAATCTCGCCAGATGTTTTGGCTTATCCACATCACCGCATCAATGCTTGTGTGAGTTGACCCAAAGCCTTTCCAAGTCCTTCTCGTTGAGTTGACTGTGTCAATGCGCAAGCGCTGCAAATCCACATCGGGCATCATTCCGACCATGAATGGAAGGAGCCATCCATTGGCGGTGTAGATTGAATAGGCATCCCAACCATGCACAGCCCTGTTAAGGCAAACTGCGTAATGGTCCCCGAGCCAAGCGCTATTCAATGTCGTGGTAATCTTACGGCGCTCCATTTGGCACAGGTTGGCGAGTTCGCTATCACCGATGAAGCGCGCCATACGCTCAACGGCTTGGTAAGCCGCCGCCATTTTCATTGCGAGGTAAGTTTGCTCCGGGGCATGTTGAATTGCATATACACCTTGGTCAATCGTGTTGCTTGTGCCGAGGTTTGGGAAGCCGTTTCCATCTGTGTCGGTTGAGATGAGGTATGCCACAAGCTCTTTAACAGCGTTCCAATGCTCCTTGAGCAAGTTGTGATCTGCCGTGCTCGCCCACAGTGAGAACAGCATCAATATGAAATTCGTGTTCTCCTCAACCGGCATGTCATAGTAATAGCCCATGCCGTTGGCTATAAATCCCATGCCCATATCGTGCCTTATCACGCCGCCCCTTCGGTAGGCACTCCATTCCCTCAGGAGCATATGCAGCGGTTCGCTCCAAAAGAGCAGGTAGAACGGTGAGATATTGTATTCCACATCAACCGTTGAGTTGAACAGCCCACCGCCACCTTCAAGGACTGAGAACCATTCCTCAAATGGCGGCTTGCGCCTTATGCCATTTGACTTTGCGGTATCCTCAGCCGGGATTAGCCAGAGGGCATTTGAGGCGTAGCTTTGAAAGGCGAGCGAGAGGAGCTCTTTCATGCCGTCATTAAGAAGTGATGCGGTGAGCGCCCTCTCAAACAACTCTGTCCTCTTGCGCAACCTCTCCAAGTTGCCCTTGGCGTAGCTAAACACATCACCGATGTCGCCAAACAGATTTGCATATTTGAACCTGTATGGGTAACCCATTGCCACAAAGAAGGCTTCCTTTGAGTGGCATGCCAATATGAGAGTAAAGGTCTCCCTTGACTTCGGATTGAGCGAGAATTCCCTTGTGCAGGCGATGTGCGTTTCTTCGCCATCAATACGCCTTGTCTCCATCTTCCAGCCATCTCCCTTTATCCCTTCAAGTGCATGGAATGCACCCGGCGTCTCAAAAATTGCTGTCCCATCGCTAATGCGCAGTGTGGCAAGTTGCTTCGGGTTCAAGCGCCTGCTGTAAATGAGCTTGCCATTGGCTGTTTCTGTCTCGGACAAATTCTCAATAGTGAAGTCGGCAATGAATGCCGGCATGAGCGTGAGCATCTCATCCTTCGGGTAGAATGGGGATGTTAAGGTCACGGTCAGCACGAGCTGCTGTGACGGTATACTTGCGCGCCAAGTCAATTTGCACGGGCTCATAATCTGGTGGACGCTATCAAACTCGTTTACTTTCAACCTGCAGAATGGCAGGGCATACATTTTCCCGCCCACATCCAAGCCCACCAAAGTTTCAACATGCTCATCGTAAAAGCGCCCACACGGTGATTGATACCAAGCGCGCTCCTGTGGGCGCACATTGATTGAGTATCTTGAGCCGAAGCGAGCCAACAGCGCCTCAAATGTGCTCCCAACTGGTTGCGCCGCACACAATGCTGTCACCATGTCAGCGCCGGCAGCGACGATGGCGATGATACAGGCTTCAAGCAGGCGCCTCGCAGAAGATTTGCATATGGCGCTACACCGTTCACGCATTTGGTGTGCCTCGTTAAAGCCGGACAAGCATGTCACCACCTTCATCGCAGTCAGTGCGAGATGCCCTCGTCGTATCCCGCCTAAGCCAGTGGCACAATTATTTTGGTTACCTCACCTGCGTCATTTTGAAAGGGAAGCATGCACTGCGGTTTCATGGGCAGCCAAAGGTGATGCTGATGGGTGGCGCTTACAAGTTGGCATTTGAGCGTGAGTTGGATTCCATTGAGGAGCGCCTTCGTTCACTTCGTGCGCAGCCGCCTTCCGAGGAGCGAGACCGTGCCATCGCCGAGCTTGAGAGGCGCATGGTTGAGTTGCTAAATGGGTTGAGCGATTATGATAGGGTGTTGCTTGCCCGCCATCCGGATAGACCCTATGCGCTTGACTACATCAATGCCATCTTTGATGACTTCATTGAGCTGCATGGCGATAGATGCTTTGGCGACGATAAAGCAATCGTTGCTGGCTTGGCATGGCTTGATGGTCGTCCAGTGGCTGTAATTGGGCAGCAAAAAGGACGCGACGCTAAAGAGAGGCAGGAACGCAACTTCGGCATGGCTCACCCGGAGGGATACAGGAAGGCAATCCGGATCATGAAGCTGGCGGACAAACTCAACCGACCTGTGATAACGCTCATTGATACTTCCGGCGCAGCCTGCTTGGACGAAGCTGAGGCTCGTGGGATATGTTGGGCTATAGCCGAATCGCAAATGGTCATGGCTATGCTCACCGTGCCAACGATAGCCGTGATCATCGGTGAAGGTGGCAGTGGTGGCGCTATAGCAATTGGCGTCGGGAATAAGGTGCTCATGATGGAATACGCAATGTATTCCGTCATCCAGCCGGAGAGCTGTGCAGCAATAATCTGGCGTGATGAAAGCAGGGCTCCAGAAGCTGCGGAGGCGCTCTGGCTGACCGCACCTGAGGCGCTCAAGCTCGGCGTCATTGACGAGATTATACCAGAGCCGCTTGGTGGCGCACACCGTGATCCTGATGGCGCCGCAAGCAACCTCAAGGAAGCGCTTCTTAGGGCATTGGGTGAACTCTCACACCTTAGTGCGGAGGAATTGCGCAGGCAACGCTATGAGAAGTTCAGGGCGATGGGTGTGTATTGGGAGGGCGACGAGCTTAAAAGCTGCATGAGGGATGTTTGATGGAAGTTGCATTGTAGTCGGTTTGAGGCTCACACAGTCAGCTGCATGCAAGCGTGCTCAAGTGATATCCCTCTTTAGAGCGCGCTTTAAATGTTTCGCTTGCAATGCCGCTTTATGGAGCAGCTCTCGCACAACGGCTTTCGTGATGTGCACACTCTCCTTCCGTGCTCAATCAAATTGAGATGGAGCTGATGCTTGATTTCGTCCGGGATGACGCTGTCAAGGTAAACTTGCGCTTCAGCTGCGCTCGCATCACCCTTGATTAAATTCATTCGCTTCGCAATCCTATGGATGTGCGTGTCCACAGGGAATACGGGCTTGCCGAAGGCGAACAGGAGAACGCATGCTGCCGTCTTTAATCCGACGCCGGGGAGTGAAGTGAGATATGACATTGCGCTTTCGGTGTCCATCTTCGCAAGCTCATCAATTGACAGCTCTCCAAAGTCGCTCAGTATCCGCTCAAGGCACCCCTTTATGTAGCGTGCCTTTTGCTTGCTCAAGCCCGCTGCCTTGATGGCGTCCTCAATCTCCCCAAGTGGCGCACTCACGATTTCATTATGGGATTTGAAGCGTCGGGTTAAGTTTGAGTATGCTGCGTTGCAAGCCTCGTCGTTTGTCTGTTGAGACAATATCGTCCGTATCAGCACATCAATTGCGTTGCTGCGCTTGCTCCAAACCTTTTTCCCGTAGCGCTTTGCGAGCAGCTTATCTATTGCCCGCAGTCGCTTCACAATATCTTTTGCATGAGTTGGGCAGCCCATAGTATCACCGTCGCAAGCTTATGGCTGTAATTCCCCAACATTGCTGCTATGCGCCGGTGCAACTGCTATGATGATATTTTGAAGCTCATTCGTTAATGGACTGCTCCAACAGCCGAAGTTGTCATAAAAGCAGCGCCCAAACGCGCGCTCCAGTGAGGGTGTGATGATAATGACAAACCCATTCGGTGAGCCTTGTGAGCTGTCCAACTTGCCGGTTGTGATACTTTGCGGTGGTAAGGGTATGCGCCTTCAGGAGAGGACTGCATCCCTTCCAAAGGCTCTTGTTGAGATTGGCGGGCGACCGATACTCTGGCATGTGATGAAGATATACGCTCATCATGGCTTCAAGCGGTTTATACTGTGCCTTGGGCATCTCGGTCACAAGATAAGGGAGTTCTTTGCTGAGAGCTATCTTTGGCAGGTTGGCGATGTGCGCATTTTGCTTCGCCCGCCACTTGCGGAGCTAAAATGGCTCACGCAGAGCGAATCATGGGATGTAACTTTGGCATACACTGGTGAAGAGACGAACACGGGTGGGCGGATAAAGCGCATTGAACGGTATGTTGAGACGGAACATTTCTTCGTCACCTACGCTGATGGGCTTTCGGACATAGACCTGCGCAAGCTGCTTTCATTTCACATGTCACACGGGCGCATTGCCACAATCACGACAGTCCGCCCGATATCTCCATTTGGCATACTGACGCTTGCCGATGATGGGCAAGTGATTGAGTTCCGTGAGAAGCCGAGGCTTGACCTGTGGATAAATGCCGGCTTCTTCGTCTTCAGAAGGGAAGTGTTTGACTACCTTGGCGAGAATGACGACCTTGAGCGTGAGACACTCGTCAGGTTGGCAAATGATGGGCAGCTGATGGCATACAAGCATGATGGATTTTGGGCATGTATGGACACATACAAGGACACGCTCACACTCAACCAACTTTGGGAGAGCGGCAACGCGCCTTGGAAGGTCTGGGAGGAATGATGGCAATGTGCTTTGCGTGGCGCATTGGCGATGCCGATTTTTGGCGCGGCATGAGTGTTCTTGTCACGGGTGCCGGTGGCTTCATTGGCTCGTGGCTCACGAGGGCACTCGTTGAGCTTGGCGCAAATGTTATAGCGCTTGTAAGGGAAGTCAATCCGATGTCGCTCTTCAAGCGCTGGCAATTGGGCGAGCGTTCCACAGTGGTCATTGGTGACATTCGTGATGGCGACTTGCTGCAGCGCATTATAAGCGCTTATGATGTGTCCATCTGCTTTCATCTTGCTGCGCACTCACTCGTTGGAGCCGCTATGAGGGCGCCAAGTGTGGCATTTGATGTGAATGTGCGCGGGACTTGGACGCTCCTTGAAGCTTGCAGGCTCGTTGGGAAGGTCAACAGCATCGTTGTGGCATCAAGTGACAAAGCCTATGGTGAGCAGCCGTCATTGCCGTATACCGAGGATATGCCCCTGCGCCCGGCATTCCCATACGAGACATCAAAGGCGTGCTCTGACCTCATTGCGCAATGCTTTGCTGCATCGTATGGCATGCCTGTCGTCATTCTTAGGTGCTCAAATGTGTATGGCGGCGGCGACCTAAATTTCTCCCGCATCATACCGGGCACGATAAAGTCTGCATTGCATGGTGAACGCCCCATCATACGGAGCGATGGGACGCCACTGCGAGATTATGTCTACATTGAGGATGTTGTGAGCGCATACATAGCCGCCGCAATGAGGGCATGCGATGGGGGGCTCTTCGGTGAAGCGTTTAACATAGGCACTGGCAAGCCTGTCACAGTCCTTGAGCTAACAACGCTCATACTCAAGCTTTGTGGTCGGAGCGACATTGAGCCAATCATTGAGGGTCATGGGAAGCCGCTCAAAGAAATCCAACGCCAATATGTCTCGGTTGAGAAGGCTGAGAGGCTGTTGGGGTGGCATCCGAGACATGAGTTGGAGGAAGGATTGCTCAAGACGATTGATTGGTATCGCTCTTTCTTCGGCATAACTCAGAGGAGCGCAAAGGCATGAGCGAAATGGTTGTGCGTTGCAAACTTGCGCCAGCTTATCGCCGCCCAAAGTTGACTGTCATTGTTCCGGTCTACAATGAGCGTCAGACGGTGCTCACCGTGCTCGGCAGGGTGATGAGTCTTCCGGTGCTTAAGGAAGTCATCGTTGTGGACAATTGCTCAATTGATGGGACAAGGGAGTTGCTCAACGAGTTTGTTGACAATTGGCATCCGGATGAGCTCACCATCGGTTTGCGCGCCGTTTTCCAGCCGAGAAACATGTTGAAGGGGACATCAGTGAAGGTTGGCATCGGGATGGCTGAGGGTGAGTTTTTAATCGTGCAGGATGCCGACTTGGAATACAACCCGAGCGACATAATACGCCTGCTTGAATATGCTGAGCGAACTGGTGCCGTAGCCGTGTTTGGCTCGCGCATACTCGGCAGGAGGATGATTGGCGAGTCATGGCTTAATCCGTATGAGCTTGGAAGGCGTTTCCTGAGCCTCCTCTTCAGGCTGCTTTACAGGGCGAATGTCACCGATGTTGCGACATGCTACAAGCTCATGAGGAGCGATGTTGCTAAGCGATTGAAACTGCGCTCAAGCGGGTTTGAAATTGACTTTGAGATACCGGCTCTCTTGAGGCTCAGCGGCGTTGAGATACTTGAGCTTCCCATCTCATACAAGCCGCGCTCATTCTTTGAGGGTAAGAAATTGCGTCCGTGGGATGGATTGAAGGCGCTATACACCATGCTTTCTTGCCTACTGCGGGGTGCATAATGCAGTGAGGGGCATCTTGAGGCTGCTCGCATCGCTTTTCGGATTTGCGCTGCTCATATCGGTCGTAGCCGTTGGCTTCCTTGCAAAGCTTTGGTGGCAGCAGGAGGAGAGAGCGCAAGTTGAGACAGCCATTCAAAGCGAACACAATGTTGCAAGGCGAAGCAGCTTGGAAGCGCTTATGGCGCAAGTTGGCGGGCTGAAGCTTCGCGGTGAAAAGTTGCTCGGAAGGGAGGCGGCAAGCGGCAGGGAGTTTGAAATTGGCTTTGACGAGCTCTCGTATTCCGGCAATGTCCTAAAGCTCAGAAAGCCAGTTTGCAGCGTGATGGATGAAGGCGCAGTTGTGGCGAGCTTCAGTGGGAGCAGCGTCATCGTAAGTGTGCAAAAGCAGCTGCTTGAGTTCATTGGCGACGTGGTGCTCAAGTCAAACAAGCACAATGCCATTCTCAAATCAAGCAGGATGCGCTGGCGGTGGAGCGATGGTGAAGTGCTCGCCATTGGCGGTGTATCATTTGCGCTTGGCGGGATGCTCATTGGCAGCGCTGATTCTGCACGCGCTGACACAGTTCTTGGCGAAGTTGAGCTATCGGGCAGACCGTCACTCCAATTGAGGATTTCAAAGTGGCTCAAGTATTGATTGAGTCGGCAGGGGGAGATGATGTCAATGCGCGCTTTTGTGCGCAGCTTGCCCTTCGTCTCACTTGGAGCGTGCCTTTTGTGCGCGGCATTCATATGGCATATGAGCATCATGGGAAGCGCGCTTGCGCTTCAGGAGGTTTCTGGAGGGCAATTTGAGTTTGTGAAGGTTTACTGCATTGGGCAGCGCGGCTCATCAATCAAACTCATGCTCCGCAAGGAGCCAATTGAGGTTATAGCATATGGCGGTGCAGTGATTGAATGGTCGCAGGGCAGGATACAGAGCGACACAGTCATTGCGAGGTTGATTCAAAAGGGCGTTCAAGGCAAGGGTGTATTGGGGACGGTCGTTAGCGCTGAGGCTATGGGCAATGTCTCACTTGACATGAGGATGGATGTTGAGGGTGAGCGAAAGGCGCATGTGGTTGGCTCATGTAAGCGTCTCCAGATTGACCCAAAGGAATCGCTGCTCATCATGACGGGCTCACCGCAGATAAAGGTGAGCGGTATATCGCCGGAGGTGTCGCAGGCTCTCGGAAAAGCCGGGAGGATAACGATGAACCTTGAGAGCGGCGAGTTGCTCTTTGAGCCCGGAGATGAACAGCTCTTACCTGAGGTCAATGTGCAAATTGAGCGCAAGCCGCCGGAGAAGACAATGAAGAAGTGAGGGAGTTAAGGCTCTTGAAGTAAGCCGACATGCTGAGGGATGGTGTGGCATGTTCGTAAGCAGTTGTCAATATGGCGTTGCATGTGATGGTGGCTCACAATTTGGCGAGCGCCTTGAGGGACGAGGTTTGGTCAAGCGGTATGGCAGGCGGACTGTCGTTGACGGCGTTGATGTTGCTGTGACGCCGGGTGAGGTTGTTGGTTTACTTGGTCCAAACGGTGCCGGTAAGACGACGACATTTTACATGCTCGTTGGGTTTGTCAAGCCGAATGGTGGGCGTGTTTTCTTCAACGGGCGAGACATAACTCACATGCCGATGTATATGCGGGCACGCCTGGGCATCGGCTACCTGCCACAGGAGCCGTCAATATTTCGCAGGCTAACTGTGGAGCAGAACTTGCACTCTGTCCTTGAGCTTCGCGGTTATGGCAGGCGTGAGCGAAAGGAAATTGTTGAGCAGCTGCTTGAGGAGTTCAACTTGAAAGAGTTGAGGCATCAACATGGGCAAGACTTATCCGGAGGCGAACAAAGGCGAGTTGAAGTTGCAAGGGCTGTAGCACTCTCACCGAAGTTCCTGCTGCTTGATGAGCCATTCACTGGCGTTGACCCAATCGCAGTTGAGGAACTGCAAGCGCTCATACTCAGGTTGAAGGGGAAGGGCATTGGCATACTTATCACAGACCATAATGTCCATCAGACTTTGCGCATCATTGACCGTGGTTACATCATTCATAAGGGTAAGATACTGACACAGGGCTCCGCTGCGCAGCTTTACGAAGACCCAATAGCACGCCAATTCTACTTGGGGGAAAGCTTCAGGATGTAGGGCGAGCAACACGGCAAATGCAGAGGCAGTATTGTCTGAAACCTCCTTGTGCACGGATGCAGCAATGGCAGTGACAGCTCATGAGAGGTGTTGTTCAAGTTGACCACTTGGGATCGTTACATGCTCCGCATTGGCACATTTGCCTTCCTTGTCGGCGTTGGCATATTCTCTGGCTTCCTCATAGTTGGCGAGCTGTTGCGCCGTTTCCTTGAGCTCGTGATGGAACATGGTGTGCCAATCCATGAGGCGCTTAAGTTCTTTGTCTTGAGGCTACCGAACATAGTCACGATGAGCCTTCCGATGGCTGTCCTGCTTGCTTCCGTTATCGTCATCGGGCAACTGAGCCACGATAACGAGATACTTGCGCTATTCAGCAGCGGCATTAGCTTTGCGCGGCTGTCCCTTTCTCTCCTTGTCATTGGAGCGTTGGCATCCGTGATTGCGTTTGGTATGAGGAATTATCTTGTGCCGCAGAGCGATAGAGTGGCAGAGCGCCTACTATCTCGCATTAGCGGTAAGCCAATCGCAAAGTCGGTCATCCTTCGTCACCCACCTTATGGCGAATTGAGGCAGCTCATTTTCGTTGAAAGGTTTGAGCCAGAAAAGGGCATCATGCATGGTGTCCAAATCGTCCTTTACGGCAATGGCGAGCCAATGGCTTTCATTTCGGCAAGGGAGGCAGTATGGCGCAACGGTGGCTGGATCCTCAAGGATGGCTTTTGGCAGGTAATCTCTACAGAGAGGGTGGCACTCGCACAGAAGTTTGATGAGATGCATCCGAGTGATTGGGGCAGCTTGCCAGAGCCACCGTTGCGTAAGAGCTTAAGCGATGCGAGAATTGAGGCGCTTCAACTTGAGCCCGATAAGATGACAATAAGCGAGTTGAGAAGCAAGCTCACGCATATGCGTCGGCACGGTGCCGATAAATTTTCACAAATGCACTATGCAACTGAGTTGCACAACAGGTTTGTGTTTGCTTGGGCGTGCTTCCTCATGGCATTGCTCGGTGCGCCGCTCGGATTGCGAACGAGGCAAGCTGGCTTGGGATTGGCACTCGGATTGAGCATCATAATTGTGCTCGCATACTACTTCGCTTGGTATTACGGCACGATACTCGCAAGGCAAGGACGCATACCGATCGTCGTCGGATGTTGGTTGCCAAATTTGCTCTCCTTGGTTATCGGGATGGCGCTGCTTGTGCGCAGCACAAGGGCCTGATTCCTCGCTCAATTGATAATGTCATTGTCATGATGGACGCCACTTTCGCTTTGTGGCTTACTACGAACAATGCATTGCTCAATTGATGTCGTTTTATGAGATTGCAATGTGAGACTTTACAATCAAATTAAGCCGTGCCAAAGTTGGGTTGTGGGAGTTGGGTTTTCTGAATGGGGTCAATCTCACACCGAAGGAGGTGATGGGGTGAAAGTTCGCAGGGGCAGCTGCCCGAGTTCACGACTGAGGAACGATGTGAGGCGGACTATCGTCCGCCCTACAATCTCCACATGATGTTTTTAAACTCAAAGGAGGGATGCGAAATGAAGCGAGCAGTTGGAATGTTTAGGTTGAGGTGGAGAGGTTTTACGCTGATAGAGCTGCTGGTGGTGATAGCGATAATCGCCATCTTGGCAGCGATATTGTTCCCTGTGTTTGCGAGGGCGAGGGAGAAGGCGAGGACTGCATCATGCCAAAGCAACTTGAAGCAGATAATCCTTGGTGCGCTGATGTATGCGAATGACTATGACGAAACATTTCTCCCGATGTGGACACAGTCATGGTTCCAGGGTCAATCGGGGCGCATATGGTGGCAGGGTTTGGTTCAGCCATATGTGAAGAATGTGCAAATGTTTGCATGCCCAACCGGAGTTGCGTATGGATGGAGAGGTAAGGAAACATGGGCTGGACCGACAGTGGTTGGTGGCATCTATGCTAACTGTGCGAATGCTGCCGACAGCTACATACGCTTTTGGGGAGGCTACGGGATGAACTGGTTTAGCGATGGTCCTGATCTGGGTGATAGGGGCGAACTCGGAAATTATACATCCATGGCGAGAATTAAATACCCCGGTGAGACAATTGCCTTTGGCGATTCATGGTGCGTTGTATATGGACCTCGCCGTCCCGGCGGTAACTGGCCTATACCTGAGGCGAGTGAGGTAGGCGGCGGCAGCGGTCCTGTGCCAGTGATTGGGACTGGCAATGGTGGCTCTGCATGGCATAGTGGTGGCTTCAATGTTGCTTTCGTTGATGGGCATGTTAAGTGGCTGAAGAAGACGATTGCTGTTGATCCATCACAGGATCCATACTGGTATTGGCGCGTCTACTCCGGTCCGAAGCAGTGAAGGGGTGGTTGAAAATGCGGGGCAAAACGATTGGGATCATAGCTGTGGTTGCAATAGCAGTTGTTGCAGCAATATGTAGTGCTGTATGGTCGTGGAAACGCATCAGCCCAAAGCCGAAGGAGGCTACAGCAACACAGCAGTTGCAAATGGAATTTCAAAGGGCGCTTCAAGGCAGCCCATCTTCTTCACCAACGAGCACGCCTGCATCACCGGCTGCCGAGTTTCAGAGGGCGCTTCAAGGCGGGAAGTGAGGGAACAGGTTTGCGTTGCGCTTTTTAACGGGCTCATAGTGAGCATCTGATGAGGTAACTCACAATTCCCTTACAGCAATCACTTTATCGCCATCCTTGACATCCCTGAAGCTTTCAAAGGGGCTTATTATTCGCCCGATGATGACAACGGGGTCATCTGGTTTAATTGTCCCGGGCGGGCTTTCCGGTGTTGGACCGAAGAAGAGGCAAACGCATTGTTCCGGTTCCCAATATCCGACATCACCCGGAGCGACAAACTCATGTGTTGTATCGCCCTCACCTTTTGGAACACCGATAGGGAAGTAAATTTCCTCGCCCCATACTTCAACGCTGCTCTCCTTTGGCAGCGCCTCATACACCATCGTTGCCGTCTTGGTTTCATTCAACTCAATGAGCCACGATAGCTGCCTTTGCGGAATAACCACGCGCATCAACTTGGGCACCATGTTCCCACTCCTTACACCAACTCGTTCTGGCATCCTTATGCTGCGCCCCATGGCTGTGCATATTATCCCATGCTGTGATGTCAAAGCTCAACTTTGTTAGCGCCCGTCTTTGCCACGAGATTGTTTATGTAAAGCCATGCATCAATTGATGCGCCACAATCGCCCCACCATCCTTCAAGGAAGTCGTAGGAGAGCAGCCCTCTTTCGGCGTATGCGTTATTGACATCCGTGATCTCAAGCTCACCTCGCTCTGACGGTTTTAACCCTCGGATGATTTCAAACACCTCGGCATCGTAAAAGTAAATGCCTATGACGGCATACTCGCTTGGTGGCTCCTTTGGCTTCTCAATTATGCGCACAATCCGCTCGCCATCAAAGACTGGGCAACCGTAATCTTGCGGATTAGGCACTTCCTTAAGCAGCACCATTGCGCCCTTTTCCTGCTCGGAGAAGCGCTTAACATGTCGGATTATGTTGCCTTCAATCACATTGTCACCGAGGAAGACGACGCACTTGCCGCCATTGACGAAGTCCTCAGCCAAGCTCAACGCATGTGCAATCCCGAGCGGCTTTTCCTGATACGCGTAATAAAGCGTCTTGACGCCCATTTCACGACCGTCACCGAGTAAGCGTGCAAAATCGCTTGCGTATTCGCCACCTGTGACGAGCATGATCTCACGGATGCCGGCTTTTACGAGCGCTTCAATTGGGTAGTAAATCATCGGCTTGTTGTAGATGGGTAGCAAGTGCTTGTTGGTTATCTTCGTAAGTGGGTAGAGCCTTGAGCCAGTCCCGCCGGCTAAAACAACACCTCGCATTTTTAATCCCCCCATAGCTCACAGGTGTATGAACCGACAACGGCATTATGGCGAAGCTGCCGTAGGTCAAATATGTGGCAATCACATCGCGCGAATTCAAACAATAGCGCACAGGGATAGCGCAAGCTATTTACGATCACACCAATCCACGCTACAGTGGTTAAAGAATGACGATGCTCCAAGGCGAAGCTTGAGCCGTTGCTTCTTTTTGATGGAACCGATGGGGAGCGGTCATCCGTTGCCTGTTAAGCCAATGTGACAATGCAAGCTGATTCAGCTTCGCATGCTCTGCGATAGCCGATGTTTTAAAAACGCGAGGTGGAGCGAATGATTGAGCCGCCACCAAGACCGGATTACAAAGTCGCACCGCATCCGAATTACCCGCCCGAAGAGGGGAGATACATTCGCGGCAATGACTACTCACCGGTGGCTGTGGCAGTAATTTTGAATTGTCCGCCGGAGGAAACACCAAAGGAGATAGAAAGGCTCGTTCGTGTGGCGATAGAGGCAGGTGCTGCACTCGCTGGCACAGTCCAAACCGAGAATATCGGCTTGGAGAAGATCATCTGCAACATTGTGGCTAACCCGAACATAAGGTGGCTTATCGTTGCCGGACCTGAATCGCAGGGTCATTTAACTGGCGAGGCATTAAAGGCATTACTTCTCAACGGCGTTGACGAACGCAAGCGAATCATCGGAACGGATGCGCCACACCCGTTTTTGTTCAATGTGCCAATGGAGTTCATTGAGCGCTTTAGGGCTCAGCTGCGACTGATTGATTTGCAGTTTGAGGGCGACCCTGAGGTCATTAGGCATGCAGTGTGGTGTTGCTATCAAGAGGAACCAGTTGAGTTTAGAGGATACAAGCTCTATGACCCGGGTGCATTTCCTGAGCCGCCGTTAAGTGGCACAATAACATGGCGCATAACGCAGCCTTGGGGACAACCTGAATCTGAAGAAGAGCGGATGGCTGTAGATAGGGCAAAGCAGCTAATGGAAATGCTGCGCAGGAGAACACAAAAAGATCGCCAGTGAGGACAAAAGCGAGCCAATCAGTTCGTAGTTAGGCGCGTGGCGAAGTGCCATCAAGGATAGGACGAGATATGGCGTCACCTCTTAAGGGTGTTGACATCCTTGACGGCATGCCACCACTTGGCATTAAGTCCATATGTGTCGCAATTTGACCACCTGTAGGTTGAACGCATCAGGTGGCTTGAGGGGGTTGTCCATAGGGTCGGGATAGCAAAGGCGGGTTCGTCGGGGTTAGAGTAACGCAAGATGAGCAATCGTTGCAATGGCGTTTAAGTTGGCGTTTAGAGGTTAAGAATGAAAACACTGTCAAGAGCTGAGACAGTGACCGTAGCTTTAAGCCCTTTGCCACCGTGCACCGCTTTTGCCAGTTGAATTTCGCCATTGTCGGGAAACCAAAGGCTTGCTGCCAGTTGGGCAAATTAACTGTCGCTGTGATTGGTTCGGTTGTCGTGTTGACGATGAAGCAAATTTGCGATTTGTCCCGCTGATAGCGGGCGACTCACAAGTCAGGATTTTGCGGTTCAACTGTAATGCCGCAATTCCTTTCCTTCAGTCTCTGAATCAACCTTCCGTCAGCAACGGGAAGCCACGATTCGCCTGTGAAAATCCGCTGCGCCAATTTCCGAACCCGTTCGTTATCTTCGTTTCGGCTTGCCGCAAGTTCAGGGGTCTCGCCAACAGCGATGACCGAGACGCCTTGCCGCTCCATTTAAGGAAAGTTATCTTGCGTCACAATTTTGCGTGATGCCCTTGAAGCGCTTTAATCACATCATTGGCTAACGGCGTTGCATCAAAGCTTGCGTTGACTCATGCGGCACAGGGAGAGCCTGTATGGGGCGGCATGAAACAAGCAGAGCAATCATACTTCGTGGGACATTCATCCAAGCTATATCGCTTCTTGCGTTGCCATCATTGGCATCCCAAATCCTTCAGACCACAGCATGGCTTGGCGAAATGTATTTCGTCAAGCGGCTTGGCGATGCAGCAGTTGCGGCTATTGGAGCTGTAGATGAAGCCACATGGATACCGTTTACGGTAGTGATGGCTTTTCTAACTGCCACAGTGACTCTCGTAGCGCAGAATTGGGGCGCAGGAAACCGTGAGGCAATAAGAGATGTTGCAATTGCCGCTATCCAGCAGTGCCTCTTGCTCAGTTTGCTCATTGCATTGGTGTGGTTCTTCAGGGGCGTCATATGGCGCATCTTCAACTTGAGTGAGGAAGTTGAAGTTCTTGCGACACGCTATCTGTTCATCTTCATCACATTCGTCGTGCCAGTTGTGCTTGCGCTCTTGCTCGGGGCATTCTATCACGGTCTTGGTGATGTAGTGACGCCGTTCATAGCAACGGCATTGGGAGTAGGAACTCAGTTAAGCTTGAATGCCTTGCTTGTGCCGAGGTTAGGTATAGATGGTGCTGCTATTGCCGCTGTCTCATCGTATCTTGTGAGGTTGCTTTTTCTCGGAACTTTGCTCAGGCGCTCACCAATCAAATTGAATCCACACCGCATATTGCGATGGCATTCCATGTCTCACATGCAGCTTCTAAAGCTCTCGTTACCTGTGTGCCTCCAATCCATTCAATGGGCGCTTTGCTCCTTTGTCTTCTTCAGCATAATTGGGCGAGTATCAAACAGCACAGACGCACTCGCCGCACTTACACTCGGTTGGAGAATTGAATCCCTCATGCTGATGCCTGCATTTGCCATTGCCTCCGCAGCTCAGACGATGATTGGGCAGAATGTGGGTGCGTGGCAGATTGAGCGTGCAAGGTCTTGCAGCTACCAACTGACGGTGTTTGGGTTTGCGATGCTGGCTGTCCTCGGTGGTATCTTCTTTGTCACAGCGGACATGTGGGCTAAAATGTTTGCGCACGGTAAGTTGACCATGCGTTATGTCTCCGCATATCTGCGTATAAACGCAGTTGCAGAACCATTCACGGCTGTGGGCATGATTCTCGGCGCTTCATTGAGAGGGGCTGGCGATATGCTCTCACCAGCTCTCATCACCATCTTCTCAATATGGGTGGTGCGCATACCCGCAACTTATTGGCTGTGCATCGTTGAGGGACATGATGCCATTGCTGCGTGGTTGGCGATGGCTATTTCAAACATCCTCGGGGGATTGCTGACATTGCTCCCAGCTGCACTCATCTGGAAAAGGCTCAAACGAACTCATGGCTTACGCAGCGATAGCTAATAATGGCGCGTGCGAAACCGCTTCCAAATCGGATGCGCCTTATCAATGCGCGGGTTAACTTCACGAGTTAGGTTGGTTGCTTGCGGTGCTTCAATGGCGCATGACCGCTCTTCATTTACGCCCCTTGATGAGCGCCGCTTCATTGCGTATTTCTTCATCGCCAAGTGCGACATTGTAAAATTTCACCTCGTCAATCGCCCCGTTTATCCAGTGCAACCCGCCGTAAGAGCCGATGCGCAAGTTATAAGTGCCCGAATGAAGCTCATCCACTTTTGTCACTTCTCCAACGAGTTCGCCATCACGGTAATGACGAACAATGCACTGGTCGCCACGCCGCTTGAATGTGACTGCCACATGATACCATCGTCCAATATCCCATTTCAGAGGCTTTGTTGAGAAGCTTGTCCCCCAACGATGTTTCTCATTGCCCAACTCAAGTATGAGCGGGTAATCTGGCGGATACCCAATCCACCACCATACATGCTGAACTGGCGCCTCAGGTCCTTTGTTAAGTATGGTAGCGCCATTACCCTTTGTCGGAAGATCATCCAAGCGAACGAATGCCGATATGGTGAATTCGCTCAAGCAGTGGAATTCAAAGTTAACCCGTATCTCCACGCTCCCTGAGCTGCCATCAAACTTAATTGCGCTGCCAGAAACTCCATCCACCCATTGAGCACCTACTACTGTGCCGTCAAATTGAGGTGGCTCACTTTTGTCATGTGCCACCGTTCCTTTGCCCTCATCAAATGACCAATGCCCGATCAATCCCTTCGGCTTCGTGATGTAGAGCGGGAGTGCTTGCGGCGATGTGGCAAGGTATGCATCTTCAATCAAGCCGCCCATCGCCAATCCAACTTCTGCGAACTGCCCGCTTATAGGTTGCTCAATTGCCAGCTGCCATATCCCAGGCTTAAGGTTTTCAAGCTCAATCTTCGCCTCCTCTTTTGATGTGACCATTGTCCTTGCAATTGTTTCACCGCCTTTGGGAGCCAATGCCAACTGTGCAACGCCATCACTGCGCACCTTTGCGGCAATCGCAATTTGACCCTCCCTCGGCATGTGGAAGTAAAGCCTCGTCGGCGAGACAATGGTCACTGGGTATGCCCTCTCGCGCTGCGGACGCACAATTGACTCATCAACATCCCATTTGCCAGTCCTGCTGTTCAGCTTGCCCCTCCATGGGACTGGCTCCCATGCATCCAGTATTGAAGTTCGGTTTGGGTTCGCAATCGTTTGCTCTATCTCTTTGTTCGCCAATGCGAGCGCCGTCCAATACTCGTCCCAGTATGCCGGGCGATTGAGGTAAGCGAAACGGCAGCCCCAATCACGATACAAATCATCACCCGGCCAAAACCAGTATCCTTGTCCCCTAACCGCAAGGTTATAACAATGCGCCGCTAAAAAGCGCTGGTCCGTTGGCGGGAAATACAATCCCCAAACTGCGCTCCCTTGAACTACATACGCGCCCCAATCCTTGAAAGCCTTTATTATCCTCTCAAGCCATTTCGGGTCGTAGCCGACGCCATAGTAGGTGTGTTCGCAAAAGTTAAGCGCTGGCACTCCAGCTTTGCCGAAGCCACGAGCAATGCCACGACAAAACCAGTTGCCTATCTCTATCACGAACATGTTGAGCAGCAAATTTGGATTGATTGAATGCACCTCGTCACGACACCACTGAGCTATCTTAGCCATCTCATCTTCAAGGTATTCTTCGTAGTCGCTGTAGAGTTTGTTGGTCATGAGCCAATCGTAGCGTTCCTTCCCAGTGTGCAATTTGCCCAACACATCCTCTGAGAGCCCTTTCGCTCTTAGGAAGCCGCCAAGACAGCTATCGCAAAAGCATGTGCCGCTTAGCATGTAGTGACCATAAATCCAGCACTGATACATTTCTGGGTCCAATCCGATTCCGACGATGAATGGATTTTCCAATGACAGCTTGGCGACCTCGCGGGCGCGGCGGAGGTAAATTCGCTCCCAATACTCTTTGCTCAATGGACATGGCGCCAATGGCAAGCCCTCCTTGTGCTCAATGTATAAGCCGCGACGCACATCACCCCACGCCCTCACTTCGGCGGGGCTGCCTCCAAGATTTATCGCCGGGATGATTCTGAGTCTCACTTTGCGTGCATAATCAGTCCACTGCTTGACCTTGTTTCTCCACGACGCGAGTCCATCGTCGGTTTCAAAGGCATCCTCCAGCCTCTCAAAGTCAACCATCACGCAGTTAAACCCGCAAAGCTTCAAGTCGCGGAGGAAATGTAAATGTATCGGTGTTCGGTCATATGCCGAATGCTCACGAGCATCTATTGCCCAACACCTGTTGCTGGAGCTAATGCGGGCAACATTGCGAGATGCAGGACCGCTATTAATGAGCAATGTGCATACGCCCTTTTGTCTGCTCACACGCAAAGTGGTGCTCTTGCCGAGCTTAACAATCCCTGTAGCTATCTCATTTCCAGCATCGTCAAACAGAGCATAAATGGTATTGGGGAATACATCCGCGCCGCGCACCGCCTTTATGCTTACGCTCACTTTACCGTCATCTGGCATGATGGCGATGTATGTCTCACCGACAACTTCCACAGCGAGTTGCTCCTTCGTGGTGATGCCGCTCGGCTTTATGAACCTCTTAAACATTGGTTCAAACCTCGGTTCGTGGAACAGAGTGCCGCGAAGCCTCTCAGATTCCAGCCACTTGACCGCCTCATTCAGCGGCGGGAAATCGGATGCGAGGCAGAGAGCGGCACTGCTGATCAAAAACGAGATTGCAATTGCCACAGCGTGTGTCATCTTCCACCGCCTCCATCAAATATGACCATTCAAACTTCATGAAACTTATTGCGCTATAGCCTTTCTACTTTGACGCTGCCATCATTATGACATAGCCGCAAGACCATGTCAAGTGGGAGGGGAAAGGGTAAAGGTGGAACACAAGATACTGGCGATGAAGAGGAATGAGATTTTTGATGGGAGATGTCGTGGGTGGGGAAGGGATATGAAGAGACGGTAGAATTGCTGGCATGATTAGTGAACATGGAGAAGATGAGGAGGATTGGGATGGGTGATGTGAAAGGAAAAAGCAGTTGACAGAGAAAGGAAGGCTAATCACCGCCAAAGATTCCCTTTCATTCACCTCCAAATGAGGTTTGACTTTATGGCCTTTTGTG
>JAVHTD010000005.1:0-115971 GCA_032161105.2 Candidatus Thermosaccharophagus tengchongensis | reverse complement strand
AGAAACTGTATGGTTCTGCAGTGCCAACAACGCCAACTACCTTTGCACCAGCTAACGATCCAAGCTGCAGCGTCTCCAAAGTAGTGATCCTAACCAAGTCAACCGGCGTGAAATCCACCATGACGAGTTCGCCGAGCTTCAGTGAGCTTTTGATGAGCTCCATAAGCCTCTCCAAATGCCAATCCCCGATGAGCATCCTTGCAGCGCTCGCTTTCGCCAGGCAAACAATATCAGCTCGTTTCAATGCCCCGGGCGGCTCACGGAGCATCGGGCAAAAGCTGTGCAGCTCGTGAAGGGCATCAACAAGCACAATGTCAAGGTCCCTATACAACAAGCGATACTGGAAACCATCGTCAAGCAAGATGAGGTTACAGCCCTTCTCAATCAAATGCCTTGCAGCCACTTCCCTTCTCCGCCCCATTGCAATTTGCAAATGAGGCAAGTAATGCAAGTGCTCCAAAAGCTCATCCTCGGTTAACGGAGTTGAGCATCGCTTGCCCAACGCACCATAACTTGGAAGCACTATCCCGACTTTGAAACCCTCCTCAACACATCGCCTTGCAAGCCACCTGCAGAATGGACTCTTACCGGAGCCACCATAAGTCAAATTGCCAACGCTTACAACCGGAACCGAGAGCCTTTCACAACCACACCCGAATGAACGCCTGAAGTTTGAGATGGCATTGATCGGTGCCATCATTGCACCAAGGGCATGATGAAGCGCTGTATGAAACCTCTTTGGAGACACCGATACGCCGCGAACTATAGCCTGAAGCTTTGCGGCAGCGCTGGCAACCACTGCAACCGATTCAAACTCGCTTGCAAGCTGTGTGGCTATGCCCTTTGGCATCTTGCGGCACCTCAAACGCATGTCATATTGCCATGATGCAACTCAACCTCCATCGCCGGACATACTGCCCGCCGCTCAAACGGTCATGCGCCCGCACAATCTGAAGCGAGCGCGAAAGGAAACGGCACTTGCTCCGGCGATTACGCATCCCCACTCTGATGTGCGGCTTGCTCAGGTTACATGATACACCCAAACAATGCTGCTATCACTCACAATGCTCAGACGGCGTTTAAGCCATGTGCTGCATCGGCTTTGAGCTCAAGGGGAGCTTTAGTGTAGATGCCCATGCCACTTTGCTCACAGCACTCAGCGCGACCTATCATTCGGTGGGGCATTGGGCTGCATTTGTGTCACAATGGCACGATGGCGGGTTGTAAAATGTGAGCTAACTGCCGCAGCGAAGCGCAAGGGGTGAACAACTGCATGAGCGAACTTTTACCTCTCACGCGAAAGGTGACACCGGACTTAGCCTATGAAGCTGAACTGACGCCATCACGCATAGTTGCCGAACTTGACAAATACATTGTTGGACAGGAGAGGGCAAAACGCGCTGTTGCTATAGCCCTCCGCAACCGATACAGAAGACTGCTCCTGCCGGAAAATCTGCGCGATGAAGTTGCGCCCAAAAACATGCTCATGATTGGACCGACCGGCGTGGGTAAAACGGAGATAGCCCGCCGAATAGCGAAGCTTGTGAATGCGCCTTTCATCAAAGTTGAGGCGACAAAGTATACCGAGGTTGGATATGTTGGGAGGGATGTTGAGTCAATCATTCGTGACCTAACGGAGATAGCAGTTCGCATGGTCGAGAGCGAAAAGGTGAAGGAGGTGGAAAGGAAGGCAACAAGGATTGCTAACTTGCGCCTCCTTGAAGCGCTTAGGCTTGTTCCCCAAGTCAGCAGGAGCTCAACTGTTGAGGGAGGATTCTCAAGGTTGGTCACTGGCGCCGGCGAGCATACTTCATCCGAGTTTGATGAGCGCATACGCCGATTGCAGGAGCATTACCTTCGCAGGATTGAAGCCGGTGAGTTTGAAGATGAAGAAGTTGAGATTGAGGTTGAGGAGAGGCATCCGCCGATCTTCATTGATGTCATTGGAGGGCAAGGCGCAGAACAGCTCGGCTTTGACCCAAAGGAGATGATTGAATCGCTTTTTGGCAGGCGCAAGAAGCGGCGCCTGATGAAGGTTAAAGATGCTCGCAGGGTCTTGATACAAGAGGAGGCGAGAAAACTCATTGACCAAGATGAAGTGGTTCGTGAAGCCATTGAGCGTGTTCAGCAGCGCGGCATCGTTTTCATAGACGAGATAGACAAGATAGCGGGGAGGGAAAGGGGATTTGGTCCGGATGTCTCAAGGGAGGGCGTGCAACGAGACCTGCTGCCGATAATTGAGGGCACGACAGTGATGACCCGTTATGGCGCAGTGAATACGCATCACATCTTGTTCATCTGTGCGGGCGCATTCCATGTCTCAAAGCCATCCGACTTGATACCGGAGCTGCAGGGTCGCCTCCCGATAAGGGTTGAGCTTGATCCGCTCACCGAGGAGGATTTCAGGCGCATACTCGTTGAGCCAGAGAACGCAATCGTCAAGCAATATCAGGCGCTCTTGGAGACCGAGGGCGTAAGGCTTGAATTCACCGAGGATGGGATAAGGGAGATAGCGAGGTTCGCAAAACTTGTGAACGAGGAGACGGAAGATATAGGCGCAAGACGACTATACACCGTTATGGAGCGGGTGCTTGAGGACATATCCTTTGAAGCGCCAGAAAGAGCCGGTGAGACAGTGATAGTGGATGCCGAGTATGTGAGGAAGCGCCTTGAGAACATAGTCCAGAAGAGGGACCTCGCTCGCTACATCCTGTAGCTTTCAATCCCTTTTGATACCTTTGTAATCCCACTATGGTGCGATTGCAACCTCACTGCTTTGCGCCCCTGAGGTGAGCCAACACCCTGCTTATCGCCTTCGTGTATTCTGCAACTGTGGCGTCTCCCCATTGATCACGACGCAGCTCATCAAGCGTCACATCTCCGAAGTCAACATGGCTTGGTTCAATGAGCTTGATGTATTTTGCCTTGATGACTGTGAGGTGCTCTCTTCTTCCGAGGCGTGTGATAAAGCTCTCCTTATTCAAAGTGCCCAATACCAACACCCTCGTTCCACGCCGCACATACTGGGCACACTGCTCAGCCAACGGACCATAAACATCCACAAGGAATAGGTCCGATATTGGCTCGCCGCTTGCGCGCGAGAATGGTCGCTCCACCTCTATACTGAATTCCGCTTTCACAACACCTGAAGGACGCCTTCTCAGCGTCGCATCCTTGGTGGAAACTCCCGTCACAACTACCAAGTTCAAATCTGCCACTTTCTATCCCTCCTCACCTGCGCCGCTTCCACTCCACCACACCAACCATCCTGCAACTACATGTCAATTGCTTTGAACCCATTCCCCTCCATGTCCTGCAGGCTTAGCAGGTGTGGTTCAGCCACAATCAAGTTTATTGCACTTTGCTACAACTTGCCCAAACAAAGTCACCGTCACCAATCGTCTCCAAGTTTGCCCTGACGACATTACCCGGCTCAATTGCACCGTAAACTCTCACGCGAATGTAATTCCCGCTTAACCCCTGCGAATAGACCATGTCACCTTCCTGCGCCGCTTCCTCAACGAGAATATCAAGCTGCCGTCCGATAAAACGGCTCTTAAACCTGAAAGAGAGCTCACGAGCTAAAGAGAGCATCACTTCCATTCTCCGATTGAGTTCGTCACTCGGGATGAGTGGCTGCATTGATGCAGCCTTCGTAAACGGGCGCGGTGAGAACTTGAAGACATGAACCCTTGCGAACCCCATGCGCTCAACAAACTGAAGCGTCCTTTCAAAATGCTTTTCGGTCTCCACAGGGAATCCGACGAGCACATCCGTGGTTATGGCGACATCCGGGATAGCATCTCGTATTGAGTTGACGATGCGCTCATACTGCGCTGTTGTATAGCCACGGTTCATAGCCCTCAGCACTTCATCATCACCGGATTGAAGCGATATGTGAAAGTGCGGACAGACCTTCTCGCAGCTTGAAGCCAACAGTATTAGGTCTTCACTGACATCCCTTGGGTCAAGCGAACTCAAGCGCAGCCTGACCAAACCATCAAGCTTGCACAGGCGTTCAATCAACTTGACGATGTCCACACCATCGCTCAAGTCGCTCCCATAGCTTCCCAAACAAACGCCAGTTAGGACAACCTCCCTACACCCACAGCTTATAAGCGCCTTCGCCTCAGCAACCACCTCTTCAATTGGGCGGCTCCTTGGCTTGCCCCTGAGGAATGGGACAATGCAATATGCGCACATGCGGTCACATCCATCCTGCACCTTCAAATTGCTCCTGACGCGCTTTCGGGCACTGCCCAACTCTCCACACTTCGTCACGACTTGCTCGCCTTGAGAGGCATTCGCTTCCCCAACGCGACTGCACTCGCTTTCGCGCATACGGCTTCTGGCACGAAGGAGTATCTCCCTCGCTATCTCTCCCGGCTCACGGACGCCAAACGATGCGTCACAGATACCATACGAGCAATTGCCCCTCAATCGGTCCAATTCAACCCCGCATCCAATCGCGACCACGAGTGAACCCTCATACATTCTCCTCGCCCTTGATACCGCCTTGCGTGACTTCTGCTCAGCAATATGCGTGACAGCGCATGTGTTGATTATGCAAACATCGGCTGGCTCACCAAATTGCCTCCTTTCAAAGCCGAGCTTACAGAGCTCTGATGCCAAGCGCTCTGAATCACACTGGTTGACTTTACACCCAAGTGTGTGTATGGCGAAAGTGATCCGCATAGGCTGCCAACCCACCGTGTAAGAAGTCATTCTGCTCCCAATGCTGCCATCGGTCTTGAAACAGCTCTCTGCAATGTGAGCCATTCGGCGATGGAGTTAGCTATGCCCTCAGCATCAAGGGAAAGTTCCCTCCGCAGCACTTTCACATCTCCGTGTTCAACAAATTGATCTCGGATTCCGATGCGCAATATTTTGACATGTGCAAGCTGACATTCGTTCAACGCCTCAAGGACTGCACTCCCAAAGCCGCCGTCCAAGCAATGTTCCTCAACTGTGACTATCCGCCCGGTTGCCTCAGCCGCCTTTCTTATCAGCTCCATATCAAGCGGCTTGACGAAGCGAGCATTCACCACGCCGACATCGTATCCGAACCTTTGGCGCAATATATTTGACGCCTCAAGCGAGCGATATACCAAGTCGCCTATGGCGATGATGGTTGCATCCCGTCCCTCCGTGATCACTTCTCCCCTGCCTATCTCAATTGGGTGGAGCTGCTCATCCAGTTCAACTCCGACACTTTCCCCCTTTGGGTAGCGTATGGCGATCGGACCGTCGTGGAGGATGGCTGTGAATAGCATGTGTTGGAGTTCATTCTCATCCTTCGGCATCATGATCACCATGTTGGGCATCATGCGCAGGAACGCCATATCAAATGTGCCGTGATGCGTTTGTCCATCCTCGCCGACGAGACCCGCCCTGTCAATAGCGAACACGACATGAGCCCTTTGCAGGCACACATCGTGGATTATTTGGTCAAAGGCTCTTTGAAGGAATGTGGAATAGATTGCCACAACCGGCTTGAAGCCGCTGAGGGCAAGCGATGCTGCAAATGTCACCGCATGCTGCTCCGCCATCCCAACATCAAAATAGCGCTCCGGGAAGCGCTCGGAGAACTTTCGCAAGCCGGTTCCGTCAGGCATCGCTGCGGTTATAGCAACGATGCGCTTGTCAGCTTCAGCGAGCCTTATCAAAGTGTCACTGAAGATGGATGTGTAAGTGCGCTTATGGCTTGATACCGTCGGTTCACCAGTGCCCACATCAAATGGCGGAACCGAATGATACTTACACGGATCCCTTTCTGCCGGCTCGTATCCGCGCCCCTTTTTGGTGAGCGCGTGTATTATGACCGGACCGCCGATGGTCTTAGCTTCCCTTATCGCCTCCATCACTGTTGGTATGCTGTGCCCATTTATCGGACCGAGGTATGTGAATCCCAACTCCTCAAATATCATGCCCGGCGGAATGATCATGTGCTTGACTGAATCCTTCCACCTCTCAATCACATCAACGAGCACTTGCCCCTTGGGGAGCTTCAGCAGGGCGCTTTCAAGCATCTCCTTCAACTTGAGGTATGGTGGTGACGAACGCAGCTTGCGGAGATACTTTTCAAGGGCGCCAACCGATGGTGCTATCGCCATTGCGTTATCGTTCAAGATGACGATTATGCTGAGCTTGCTATCTCCTATGTTGTGGAGCGCCTCCCATGCCATCCCCTCCTGCAGTGCGCCATCACCGACGATAACGAGCACCGTCTCATCGTCGCCGCGCAGTTTATTCGCAACCGCAAAACCCATTGCTGCTGATAAACCGGTCCCGGCATGCCCAGCACCCCAGACATCATGTTCACTCTCATCCCTCCTCAGGAAGCCGGAGATACCGCCATATTGCCTGAGCGTATGAAAGCGCTCATACCGCCCGGTCAGGAGTTTGTGCGCGTATGCCTGATGACCAGTGTCCCAGATGATTTTGTCCTTCGGACTGTTCAATGTTGCGTGCACTGCTATTGCGATTTCAACGGCACCGAGCGCCGGTGCAAGATGACCCCCAACCCTTGAGACGGTTCGGATTATGACCTCACGCAGCTCGGCAGCGAGCTTCTCAAGCTCGCCCTGTGACAACCCTTTCAAGTCCTGCGGTTGGCGAATGCGCTCAAGCAACGATGCCATTCAAAAGTCACCCCTCACAAATCACGCTTCAACTACCCTGACAGCCGGCGGCGCAACATAGTTGAGGTAGTGTTCTTTCACTCTGCCAACGGACGCATCCCCAACATGCAAGTAAACCCTGTATCGGAAGATGAGCCACTGACCACTTGAGAGCGCGTAGCTGCCGTCGTATCCACTCCCGAGGAACGCCGAGAGCCCGAACGGGTTTGCCGTCATCAAACCATAGTCACGGGCATGCCAGTATGTTGGATGGCGTAAATTCCTCGGATGATCAAATATGGCTATCCCAACCCATACTCCATCAACCGGTCCAGAATAATCGCACCAGTGCGCCCTTCTTCCCCACACATGCGCTTCGTTAACTGCCCCGTATGAATTTTCAAGCCTGCCACCCGTGAGGACTGTCATCGTTGGGTAAACCCTCACCGAGATTATTCCGCCCTCCTTCGTGTCACCGAAGCGCACATCGCCATGCTTTGCGTGAAAGGCGATTGTAATATCAACCAACCTGTGGCTATCCGGCGTGCCATAGAATTGATAGCATGTCACCTGTTCCATCAGCGGCGTCCCAGAGTTATCAGTCCATGTGGCATGAGCGCATAGCCTGTTGCAGACATCGCCCGATGAGTATCCGATGAGGCAATGATGGCGCACATAACCGTGCGCGCCCTGCTCACTCCACACATCAATGCCGTTGACATCTCCCCACGCCGTGTATAGCGAACGATGATGCACATGGTCAAACCCCTTGGCTGGATCGCCCTCAAGTTCTCTCGTCATGTGTTTCCCAAATGGTCCGACGACAGGGTATAGGAACGGTCGGACGAACTTTTCCGAATACTGATACGCCGTAAAACTCTTGCCGCCAATTGCCACCTCAACTCTGCATTCGCTATCAATGCAGTTGAACGAAACTGGATGGGCAACAATGCACTCCTCTGCCAAAGCAATGCTCACCGTGCTGTTTGGCTCAACGCGCGGCAGGATGAGCATACCAACGCTGCCATCAGGTCTTCTCTCAACCTGCATTGGGAGGATGCTTTCCCCCCTGCCCTCACCTATCCTCACTGGGACTGTGCCGGTAAACTCCCCAACGCCGATCTTCCTCAATCCATCAACCAACTCCTCACACGGCTCACCAAATTGCTGCGATGCGTCACTAACCCGCTTTGCGATATCATCCGGCAAAGGGATTTCGATCGGCACAATCTCGCGCATGTATGGACCAGCCGCCACCTCAAACCTCATCCTCGCTCCCTCCAATGTTGAGATGTAGGAGCCGACCGCACATAATCCGTCACACAGAAAAGGCACGCATATCCAACCATGCCCAACAGCTCTACGCCATTCAATGCTATCCAAGCTTCAAGATGGGAGTTTGCCGAGGCGAACAAGCTGCCGCTTTATTTCCTCTGCCTCCTTCTCTGTCACCTCAACAAGAGGCAGTCTTGGTGGTCCGGCTTTGAATCCGAGCATATTTAAAGCCGCCTTGATGGGTGATGGATTTGAGGATGTCGGCGGGAAGAGAGCCCTTATCAATGGCATCAGGTTTAGGTGTATCTCCCTTGCCGTCGCCACATCGCCGCTCAGGAATGATTCAATCATGCGCTTGAGGTCGCTGCCGACAATGTGCGAAGCCACTGAAATGACACCGACACCACCAAGAGTGAGTATGTGTATCGTATCCTCATCGTTGCCGCTCCATATGGCAAACCTCTCCGGAACACCCGCATATATCCTCGCCACCTGCTTCATATCCCCGCTTGCTTCCTTTATCCCAACGATGTTCGGGACATCATTTGCCAGCCTTATCACGGTCTCGGGTTCAATGTTCCTCCCCGTGCGGCTCGGTATGTTGTAGAGTATGACTGGGAGCGATGTTGCTTCGGCGACCGAGCGAAAGTGCCTATACAAACCCTCCTGTGACGGACGATTGTAATATGGACAGACGAGGAGGATGGCATCCACACCAACTTCTTCGGCTCTCCTCGTTAACTCAATGCTCTCCCTCGTGCAGTAGTTGCCCGTTCCTGCTATCACCTTAGCCCTATCACCAACGGCTTCCTTCACAGCTCTAAAAAGGTTTATCTTCTCCTCATCGGTGAGCGTTGGTGATTCGCCAGTCGTGCCAGCCACAAGAACGCCATCCGAACCGGTCTCAACCACATGTGATGCCAGCCTCTTCGCCTCCTCATAGTTGACGCTCATGTCATCGTTGAACGGCGTGATCATGGCTGTTATCAGCCTACCCAATTCCACGCCTCGCACAGAAATCACCCCCATGCTCTTTTGAGTGATGCCGCAATTGCTGCATCCGTCTACTCCCGCTTCCTTCGCCTTCCCTTCACATGCCCCGCCTCTCTCGGTGGGCGTTTAAAGCGCCCCCACTCAACGAGTTTTCCATCCCACTTCATCATTGGCGCATCAGCCCACAGCCCCTCAAGGTCGTAGTATTGGCGCATCTCACCATCAAAGAGGTGCACGATGACATCGCCGAAGTCAAGTATGACCCACCGTGACTCAGGCTCACCCTCCCTCATCACCCTTATCTTCCACTTCTCCTCCATCCGTTCCTCAAGCTCTTCAGCCAACGCACCGATGTGTATGGGGTTCTCACATGTGACCAACACAAAGTAACTTGTGATGGGCAGCAGGTGGGCAATCTCCATGACGAGTATGTCGCTTCCATGTTTCTCATCGGCTACCTTGCAGATGTCCAACACAAGCTCATTCACGGAGAAGCCATCTCACCTCCAGCAGGCGGTGCATCTGTTATCGCTTATCCCTGTAAAGCCCATGGCGCATGATGTAATCATATACCGCATCGGGAACCATGTATCGTATTGGCTCACCGTTGCGCACCCTTTCCCTTATCTTGGTTGAGGAGATGTCCATCTCTGGTATGTGCAAAACATCAATTGCACTTGCATACCTCTCCCCAAGAACCTCCTCAAGCTTTGAGAGGTCATATCCCGGGCGAGTCACCGCAATGAACCTGCACAACTCTACGAGCTTGTCAGCATCCCTCCATGTCAGTATTTCAAGAACTGCATCAGCACCAGTGATGAAGAAAAGCGTCACGCCATTACCATAAAGCCGCTTGAACGCCCTCACGGTATCAATTGCATATGATGGACCCTGTCTTTCTATCTCAATCCGAGAGACCTCAAAGTGCGGGTTCCCGGTTGTGGCGAGGAGCACCATTGCATACCTGTGTTCGGCTGGCGTGACCTCATACGGCTTCTTGTGCACCGGCACGCCGCACGGCACAAACACAACCTTATCAAGGTTGAACCTGAAACGCGCCTCCTCAGCTGCAAGGAGGTGAGCCATATGTATTGGGTCAAATGTCCCTCCCATTATCCCGAGCCTCTTCATTGATGGTGGAGTGTCCCCCTCCCGTGAGCATTAGCCTGTCCACACCATTTGTCGCATACTCAATGCTTGAACGGCTAAAGCCGAGTCTGAACATGAGCAGCCAATTTGCATGGCTGCCCATTCGGGTGCGTCTAAGATAATGATGCCATAACGAGGGCAATAAGTTGCGTTTGGTGGTGGTAGTGATGAATGCCGATGAAGGTGCCAATTTACAACTGCCAGAATGGGCACAAAGCGCTTTGGAGAGGGCAATTGGCGATGAGGAAAAGGTGGCGGTGGCGCAATGCGACCTGACGCTTGATGGGAGATATTCGGAAGGGTGGCTTGTCCTCACAAAGAACCATCTCGCCCTTATCACCATGCGGGGAGAAGGTGGCGCGGATTCCTCAGAGCCACAACTCAATGTGCTTCCGGTGAACGAGATTGATGGACTCTCAACTGAGGCGCTAATCGGCAACATAAGGTTGCATGTGGCGATGAATGGGAAGCGCTTCACATTCGCGCGCTTCAGCCACAGCCACAGAAGAGAGGTTGAAAGCCTTGTCAGGGCATTGCGCATGCTAAAAGAGGGGAAGTTGAAAGAAGCCCAGGTGTTGGATGAACGCGCAGCGAGGCAACGAAGAAGGCTTTTAATGCGCCGCATGGGGCTGTGCCCGCGCTGCGGCAACCCAATACACCCGCGTTGGGACATATGCCCGAGGTGCATGAGCAAAAGCAAAGCGTTCATACGCATGCTTGAGTTCGTCCGACCATATTGGCACATAGCCATCTTCACATTTATCCTCATGCTCATCCTTTCAGCTTTTGAGACGATACAACCGCTCTTTGCGAAGCTCTTCTTGGACAGGGTGATCCCGCAGCGCGATGTAAGATTGCTCATCGTGATCGCCGCCGCAATCTTGATCATCAATGCCCTCACAGCTCTGCTCAGCGCAATCAGGGGTTACATCATGGCATGGCTCGGTGAGAAAATCGTCGTTGACATACGCCGCAAACTGTACGAGCACATTCACAGCCTCTCACTTACATTCTTTGACAGGCGAGACACGGGCAGAATCATCTCACGAATAACCGATGACACACATCGCCTCAACGATTTTCTCACCGGCGGGTTGCAGGACATAGCCAGGGATGCGCTTGTTAGCATTGCCATCGGCATCATTCTCTTCACGCTGGATTACAAACTCGCCATCGTGACGATAATACCGATGCCGCTGCTGGCAATTAGCTCCATTCAATTTGGAAAGCGCGTGAGGACACTCTTTCACCGCACTTGGCGAAGATGGGCGCAGGTGACTTCGTTGCTTGCAGACAAGCTGCCCGGAGTGAGAGTTATTAAGGCATTCGTGCAGGAGCATAACGAGATACGAAGGTTCACCGAGACCATCTACGATCTCTTCAATGCGAGCCTCCGTGTGGCGCGCCTTTGGACCATCTTCTTCCCGACGATAGGCTTCGTGACGACACTCGGCTATTTGGGCATTTGGGGCTTTGGCGGATACTGGGTCATCAAGGGTTCAATGTCGGTTGGGACAATGGTTGCGTTCTTGGGTTACCTGTGGCGCTTCTATGCACCTGTGCAAAACCTCGCAAGGATAACGCACAGGCTGCAGCATGCGGCAACTGCAGCTGAGCGCATCTTTGAAGTGCTTGACACCGAGTCGGATATGGAAGTCCCAGAAAATGCAATTGAGCTTGATGAGGTTAAAGGGCACATCGTCATTGAAAATGTGAGCTTCAGCTACGATGGCGTGAATAGAGCCTTAAACGGGGTCTCGTTTGAGATATTACCCGGGGAGATGATCGGACTTGTAGGCCCGACTGGCGCAGGAAAGAGCACGCTCATAAACCTCATATGCCGATTCTATGACCCAGATGAAGGATGCATCTATGTTGACGGACATGACCTGCGCAGCGTGCGCCCTGAGTCATTGAGAAGGCACATCGGTGTTGTCCTTCAAGACACTTACCTCTTCAATGGCACAATCGCCGAGAACATCTCCTACGGTAAGCCAGATGCATCGCATGAGGAGATAATCGCAGCAGCATATCTGGCTAACGCGCATGAGTTCATACGCAAGGCACCGTATGCATACGATACAATCGTAGGCGAACATGGCTCGCACTTATCAGGCGGTGAAAAGCAGAGGATTGCAATAGCGAGGGCGTTGCTTCGCGACCCGGCAATACTCATCCTTGATGAGGCAACTTCAAATGTGGACACCGAAACGGAGGCGAAGATACGGGAAGCAATTGAACGGCTAATTGAGGGGCGAACCACAATCGCAATCGCTCACCGCTTCTCAACCCTGAAAAACGCGAGGAAGTTGGTCGTCCTTGACAGGGGGCAAGTCGTTGAAATTGGCACACCAGAGGAGTTGATGGAAAAGGATGGTCTCTTCGCTCGGCTGTGCAGAATGCAAGCCGAGCTGTCAAAGACTTGGGCTTGGTAAGCAGCTGACATATTCCACAACCGTAAAAACCGACTTCAATCACAGCCTGTAATTCGCATTCCCATCCCCAATTGCTGTAACACGCGGCTTCAAAATATACCTCTCGGTGACCGATGCGCGGAAGGATACGAGCGCTCATCAATTTCAAGTGCCCGGGGCGGGACTCGAACCCGCACGCCCATTCGGGCAGAGGATTTTAAGTCCTCAGCGTCTGCCAATTCCGCCACCCGGGCTTAGGTGAGTTAGCGACCAAACTCTGTATGTGTGGACAAACTCGCCTGCCAAACCACGCATCAACTAACGCCCGCAAGCGATTGCAATGCCGTTCACTCAAAAACACAAAGAGGCGACGCCGGGATTCGAACCCGGGAATAGCGGATTTGCAATCCGCCGCCTTAGCCACTTGGCTACGCCGCCTCGGTTTACCATTCACACAGCTGATTGTGCGCATCTCCATCAAGCTGCTGCATCAAGGCAACCTCATCAAAGTGCATGCAATGTTTGGAGCGGCAGACGGGATTCGAACCCGCGACCTTCAGCTTGGGAAGCTGACGCTCTTCCGCTGAGCTACTGCCGCTCCACACCTACCACCTTTGCTTTTCACCATGTGGGCGCGCGAGGATTTGAACCTCGGACCTCTTGCTTGTGAAGCAAGCGCTCTCCCCCTGAGCTACGCGCCCTGATAAAGCGCCATTCAAATTTCAATTGGTGCCGAGGGCGGGAGTCGAACCCGCACGGTCCTTTCGGACCACTGGCCCCTCAAGCCAGCGCGTCTGCCAAATTCCGCCACCTCGGCATCCCACAACTCATTATAGCGAAAATGGTGCTTTAAGTTAAGCGCCAGCGCAAATGACATAGGTGCATTGAATGCACACGACTGCTTTGTTGAGTGACTTCCAAAACCTTAATGATAACGCAACTACACTCTCCCTATAAAGCCTTAACCACCACAGAAAGCAGCTCTCAAAGCCTCCTCTCATCCAAACCATCGTGTTGTAAATCCACACTTCATCTCCCTCCCTCACCATCCCCTTAAACTCCCTCGCCCTCTCTGCCCCTTCAACAAGTCTCTTGAACGCGGACTTAATGTAGCCCTTCCCTCCCATCCACTTCTGTCGGTAACCTTTACCCCTGTGCTATCCACAACAATTGCCACTTCCCCTCTCACAGGAACCTGCAACCAATTTCCGGGTCAGCGTCTGTCACTGCTATCCTCATGGATTGAAGTGGCTTCGGAAAGTGCCATTCCGTTGAGTGATGAAAGGATGGATGTGTTTTTGGCATAAGCGTTGCAAGGGTCAAGCCCTTGAAGTTGACATAGATGCGCTACGCTTGGATGCTATGGACTGTGCTGGAATTCAAGTTTTGCCGTGATGGAACTTGACAGTTAGCGGTGATGGGGGTGCCCTTGTTGATTCATTTGCCGTTGCTGTGCTGAACAACCTATGGCTGGTGTTACAGTGAAGGCAGGGGATGAGCGAAGAGAGGAAGGCCGAGAGGATGGTGAAGGGGATTGAAATGGAATGTGGGTTTGTAGCACGATAGCGTGAGAGGTGTATTGCGGCTTACCACCTCTTATGGTTAAGGCTTGACGGGTGGGTGCAGTTGCGTTATCACAAAGTTAAGAGTGTTGGAGGTCATTCAACAAAGCAGGGGGTAGCGAAAGGACTTGGAGGTTGCAAGATGAGTTGCCAGGTAAGGATGGTTGGGTTGCAGGTTCAAGCTTGGGGAGTTATTCAAAAGCAGATATTGGGATGCCTTACGGGGTGAGTCAAGATGAGCATGATGGGCAGTGCGGACGCATTTCTGCAGGTTGGCGATGCTTACTGGCAACAGGGGAAGGTAATGGATGCTATACAGGCATGGGAGAACGGCTTGACGGTAGACCCCACAGATAAGCGACTTCGCGCGAGGTTGATATCTGCCTACTGTCGAGTCGGCGACATCCAGAAAGTTTTAGAACACCTCAAAGCATTGCCCGGAACTGAACAAAATTTCATACAAGTGGGTAACTTCTTTGAGAAGCGTGGTCAGTTTGACAAAGCACTGATGGTCTATCTGCAGGGACTTGCCTTACATCCCTTCTCTGCACAATTACAAGCGTTAGTAAATGCATGTCAGCGGCGAGTTCCTGCAGTAGCTCCACCACCGTTTGAACACAGAGAGGCGTATGGTGGCTTCTTCCCTGCGTTATTTAAGACTTGGGTAAGGGCATGTTTCCATCCAAGGGAATTCTTCCAGACTGTTGGCAATAGCCGAGACCTCAGCCCCGCTTTGGCGTTTGGGGTGTTGGTCGGATGGGTTAGTGTCCTCCTGGTTTCACCTCAGTATCTATGTCCTCTATTTGCGTTATCATCAATGGTGCTGCCAGTCTCCATTCTACTACTCCCCTTTCTCTTGTGGGCTATACTGCTCTTAGGTTGGCTGCCTGCGCTGTTTCTACTTCCCATCGTGGGGCTAATTATCCATCTGTTTCTCATGCTTTTCGGCGGCGCAAATCGGGGTGTGACAGTGACTCTTCGTGTCACCTGTTATGCTTATGCGCCGCAAATTTTCGCCGCTGTTCCTTTCATCGGCTGGTTTATCGCACCAATTTGGATGTCGGTGTTGGAAATTATCGGTTTGGCTGCAGCGCATCGGACGGACACTTGGAGGGCGGCGTTGGCGGTTTTTCTATTGATCCTACTGTGTGTTTTTGCACATTTGTTAGAGCGCTTCCTGCCATCATTGGGAGCTTATCCTTCGCTTCCTTGAACGAATCTTCATGATATAGCCGCAAGACCATGTCAAATGTTTATGTCGCCTTTACGGCACGGTGTCGCTATGCTGCGGGCGTGAGATTACCTAATGCGTCATCGCATAGTAGATGAGGTTAACTCCGAACTCAAATGCGTAATCAAACGGTGGCGGGAGACAAGCACACAACGGTCCAGCCCATCGCCAACTTTGCCATGAGCACCCTTCACCATTTGTTGAGTAAACGAGGACAAGCCTTCCGTTGATGCTTATCCCCTCATGATAATTTGCGCCACCTCTGCCAGCCGTCGGTATTCGGGTGATGCGATAAAACGAGCTGTAAAGCGGATGGCTCAACGGAAGCCTCTCAAGTCTGTATTCAGGGAGTAGCTGTTGCAACTCGCCTCGCAATGGCTCTCTCAAGCTCAGCTTCGCCGGGCACTCATCAACATAGAGGAAGCCGCCGCCAAGCAGGTAGCGCCGCAGCTTGCTTACCTCGCTTTGGTTCAACCTCATCGGAACATGTTCTCCAATGAAGATGACAAACGGGTGGTTGAAGATTTCGTCATCATCAAGCGTGACGATGAAGCGCTTCGGGCAAATGTTTAAGCTCGTCCTTTTGCTGACGGCTGCAATCAAGTTGATGTCTGACATTGGGTCAACACGCAGAGTGCTTTCCCTCAACCTTAACCGAGCAATGTGAAATGAGCCTATAGGGCATTCGGCATGCTTCGTTTCAACCTCGCTTGATAGTGGGATGGAGCTCAACGGCAATTCAGCCTCTTGAGCTATGATGAGATGAAGCATGCATGCAGTTGCAGCAATGACGGCTGCACTGATCAACACCACTTCAATGCGACACCCTCTGAATTGCATGCCCATCACCTGCTGCCAACTCGCTTGAAGTAAATCGTGATGGCATTCCTGTATGTGGCTGGCGCTGTTGCCTCTTGGCTGTGTGGCATCGGTTGCGCAGTCCCCTTTACCGCGCCTTTGCCTGTGCCCTCTGTAACTTGCGCCCGATGCATTACTAATGCCTCTGGCACGCTCTTCATGGGTGGACCGTGCTCAATGAACTTGCCAAACACGCTTCCCGGCAAGCTGCGCAGCCAATTCCTCCAACCATCCTTCTTGCCGCCGTCTTCGTCCTCCTTACCCTCCTGCCCGCCCCTCTTCATTCCTTCACCCTCACGCTGACCTGCAAGCCTCTGCTGCATCGCCTGCATTGCCTGATGTGTCCCCGAAAGCTCATTTGCGAGCCTGAGGAGTGTCAGCAGGATGCGCTCTTGCTTTTGCCTAACAGTGGAATCAATTGAACCACGCTCAACTGCAGTTGCGACTTCGGCTGCATCGGTCTGAGCCGCGTGCACAAGCTCCCTCAGCTCAGCTGACCATGGCACACCGAACAGATTGTCGGCTCGCTTCAACGCTGACCGTATCATTCTCTCCTGCACCGCCATCAACTCGCGCAATGCCTCATTGTCGGCTGATTTGAATCCAATTGCGTCCTTAGACCGCAGGTTGATGCTCTCCTGAAGGAGGGCGAGGTCAATCATTTCCATCTGGGCAATGCCGACAAGTTGACTGGCTACTCCGTAGTCGTAACGGAACACATTTGATAGCGCATTTGAAAGCGCCTCAAGCGCTGATATCGCATTCGCCTGAGCTCTGCTGGCTGAGGCTAAATTGCGTTTCCTCAAGTGCGATAACGATGACCTCATTGCCATCAATGCGCTTGTGGCATTGCTAACAACACCGTGATCAAGCTGTGGGATGAGCCCGAGCAATTCCGAGACTTGCTTTGGGAGGGGCTGCGCCTGCCCCACCAGTCTCCCCTGTCGCTCAATCAACTCCTCTGGTGCGAGATTTGCACCTTCACGCTGCTTGAGCTGCGTTTCATTTCCTTCGCCTTCTCCTTCGCGCTGCAAACCCGTGCCCGCTTCGCGCCCAAACTTAAGCGTCATCTCCGTAGCATGCGCGAGCTCACGCTGGTCGTTGAGTAGTTTTTCAACTCGCCTCCAAACTTGGGCTAACCTGTCTCTATCGCTTCGGTATGCATGGAGGCGAACCCTCTCATACGCCTCAAAAACATCCTCGCTGAACTTCTGCACAGCTTGATGCAGTGCTGAAAGCGATTGGGAAACTGCGCTCAAGTCCGTATGCTGCATTGCCTCTATGGCATTTGCCAACGCCGATTTAACCCCCTCAATTGGCAGCTCATCATTGGCTCTCATCAGGATGCTTGCCAAATCGCCTTCGCCATCACCGCGCCACTCGGATGCAACAGCGCGCATGCGTTGCCTGATCCATTGAATGCGAGCTTCGGCTGCTGCTACGCTTTGACGCAACTGGCTCATGCGAGATGAGAGCTCATTGTTCGGCAACAGTTCAACTCGCCGTTTTACTTCGCAGATTGATTTGCTCACCTCAGCAGCCCCAAGTGCCAACTTGAATAGCTCGGAAAACCTCCGCGCACGCTGCAACGCCCTTGAGGCTTGCTCTATACTGCTCATCGTCGTAGCCACGCTTGAGTGGGCTGATTCCGACAAGCGCGAGAGTGCCTCATTTGGAGCCCCACGAAGCGCCGCCACTTCAAGCCTCTTGAGCGCCTCAATATCACTGTCCAACCTGTTGAGGAGGTATTGACGGAGCATTCGGTCAAGCCAATCAATTGGTGATGCGACTTGGTTCAAGTGAGCCATGTCAACCTTTGAACTGACTTCCGAGCTCAATTGCTCAAACTCTCGCTTGAGCTCGCTCAACCTCTCAACTGCCGCCTGCAATTTGCTCAACTCACCGCGAGATAAAGGGCGATGTGCTAATATCTTCATCGCCTGCTCAATCGCATTTAAGGCGGATTCGTATTCGGAAGCTGCATCATGCAGCACCTCACATGCTTTTCTTTCAAGCCCCTCAAACTCCGATAGGAATTCGTTCAGCGTCACGACACGCACAGTGCGCCATGCGCTGCAGCCGACCTTCGGACCGAGCAGTTCATCATTATCGCTTGCCAGTGCCCTAAAGCGTATGATGCTGCCGACACGCAATCCGACAATGTGCATGAGCAAGTTGGCGGTTGCTTCCTTTTCAGAACCGCCATACGAGCCAAGTTCAACCTCCCTTTTAACGGGCACATTGCCAACAAAGGTCACTTTGAGATTGCCCAAACCGTAGTCATCAGATGCTCGCACGACGATTGGCACGCTCGCTACTGGTAGGACTCGCACTTCGCTTTCGGTTGGGGAGAGTATCTCCACCACCGGGGGTCTGTCATGCACCACTGCAAGGGACACCTTCCCCCATTGACCTTCAGATCCGTAGATATCCCGCACTGTCACTCCTATGCGCATGCTGCGCCGCATTTCAAGCAGGGCTGAAGCCACATTCCCGTTGACGCTCATCGTGACTGCAGAATCGCCTTCGGGATGGATGACAGCACTCTTAAGCCTGTTGTTGCATATCACCGTCATGCTGACAAGCGACCCATAAGGGATGGAAAGGTTAGCCGGTGCGCTCAGCGATAGCTCCCTCACTTCAAGCCCGGTGTATAGCGGTGGCTCAATCAAAAGGGTGATTGACTTGATTGTCGGGAAGTCCACAACTCGGATTAGGTGCGCCTTGCTCCTCACATTGCCTGACTGAGCGACGATGATGATGTCTTCGCGAAGGTTGCGCAGACAAACCTCATATGTGAGAGCGCCATAACGCCAATTGCGCCAAATGAACAAGGCTGGTTGAAGCAAGTGCACTGAGAGAGCCTTTAAGTGCATCATCAAAACTGCGGTGTGCTTTGTCATCTTGCCGGTTACTTTTAAGCAGACTTCCTTTGGCACTCCACCAGTTGCAACTGCTCTGACTGTGATGTTGCTTCCTTTTAGGACAGCATTAGGCAGCGGCTCAATGGCGAGCTTGCCATGCCTTGAGAAGGCTACCGAGTCATGCGCTGTAATGAAAGGCATCACGAGGTCTTGCAAATCGGTGTGCGAGAGGCTTGCCCACAGCAATGCCGCGCACCAAAGCATTGCGGCAATCGCCATCCCCTTCATCGCTGGGTAGAATCTTTCCAGCAATGGCGAATACCATCGCACACTTAAAAGCCCGCTCAAGGAATCAGCAATCGCCGCTTGGATGAGCCTTTCGGATACTCCCTCAGCGTGCACCCTCCGCATCGCCAATTCAATTCCGCTTGCTACCCTACCCCTCAGCGATTCAAAATGGCATTCAAGTTCAAAAGCGGCTTTCAGCGGGCTCACCCACTTGAAGGCGGTCGGGATGAGCTTGATCAAGATGCAGGCTACAAGCTGCAAGAGCAGCAAGACGCCGATTGCCAAGATGAGTTCATCGGACAGAAGATGCCCCAAATGAAAAACTGACATTGCCGCAAGCGTTCCTATTGCGAGGCATATCGCAAGTGCGGTCCACGAGTGAAGTTGCATGCAAGCATATGCGAGAAGCTGATAGAGGCGTATGAGTGCTATGAGGCGTAGCCTTATATAGCGAGCATCGCTGTGCTTTGCAATGCTTACTGCCCTCATAATTCCGTTCACCAATTCATGTGTGGCAGTCCGTCGCATTGTCTGCTGCAAGTTCTCGCACCCACTGTCATGGGTGCAATGGCAGTGTTCGGTTGATCCGCAACCATTTGGAAGTGCCACACAATGTTTTCCCAATCCAGCGCTTGACAATTCTGCCGCACCGGAAGGCTGCACAGCGCGCAGGAACACATCCTTGCAAATTGCGTCATTGTAGCTTGCAGCTGATCAAGGCTTATCCCATTAACCTCAACTTCACCGACCGTGAGCCGACGCTACCGATGGCGCAAAAATTTGATTGGGCGCATTCGGCATCAAATGGTGAACCCTCAAATAAAGCATAGCCACACTTAGTGCGAATCAAAACTTCAATTATTGGAGGGGTGGGCGATGGGCAGTTTGCTTGACGGCAAAGTCGGCGTCGTCTATGGCGTTGCCAATCAGCGTTCAATTGCGTGGGCTATAGCTAAGGCTGCGAGCAATGAAGGTGCAAAGGTGTGCATAACATACCAATCCGAGAGGTTTGCCCAAACGGTGTGCGAGTTGGCGTCGCAGCTTCGGGATGCTTGGACGATGCAATGCGATGTCACAGACGATGCGCAAATTGAGGAAGTCTACAGGTCAATCAGCGAGCGTCATGGCAAGCTTGACTTCATCGTCCACAGTGTTGCATTTGCGAGGCGAGAGGAATTGTCCGGAAGTTTCATTAACACAAGTCGTGATGGCTTTCTTGCCGCGATGGATGTGAGCGCATATTCGCTAATTGCAATAACTCGTCCAGCAATTTGGTTGATGGATTCTGGCGGTTCAATAATTACGCTCACTTACATCGGCAGTGAAAGGGCGATGCCAAGCTACAATGTGATGGGCGTTTGCAAGGCTGCGCTTGAAGCTATAGTCCGATACCTCGCATTTGAACTCGGTGAAAGGAACATAAGGGTTAATGCCCTCTCACCGGGTCCGATACCGACGCTGGCTGCGAGGGGAATAAGCGGCTTCACACAAATGTATCAGCGCTTCAGAGAAGTGGCTCCGATGCACCGAAATACGGATGTGGAAGAGGTCGCCGATGCAGCACTCTTCCTGCTGAGTGATATGTCACGGGGCATAACTGGGGAAGTCATTTATGTTGATCAGGGCTTCCACATTGTCGGGCTTGTGTGAGCGCTCGGTTGAGCTTGATGAGATGGCATTCGTCGTTGAGCGTGCTGCATAGGGCGCCTCTATGCCCCACCTCAATGACTGATATGCTCCCGTTGGAAATCCTGAAATGGCGAAGGCAGCTCATGTCCCAGTTGAGCAGCGAGCATATTGCGACCTTGATTGGACCAGCATGCGAGACAACAAGTATGCGCTCGCCAGAATGCATGTTGAGCAGTCTCTCAAAGAATTTCGTCACCCGTTGGACGAAGTGCGTTCCATCCTCACCCAGTGGAACGGTTGCCAATGGCTCCTTCAGCCACTTCTTAACTTCCTCAGGATAAGCTTTCATCGCCTCATCAAATGTCAATCCCTCCCAAGCCCCCATATGGCGCTCACGCAACTCTGGTGTTGGATTTATGCAGGTGTCTCGCCCTCGGAGTATGAGTTGAGCTGTTTCAAAGGCTCGCAAGAGGTCACTTGTGTAAACCGCATCTATGGGCTCATCTTTTAATCGCTCATGCAATGCCATAGCCTGCAGCCAGCCGAGTTCGCTCAACGGTGCATCTCTCTGCCCTTGAAAGCGGTGTTCCTTATTCCAAGATGTTTCCCCATGTCTGGCGAGGATGAGAACCGTTCGCTCCATGCGTGCACATCTCCCAACATGTTCTCAATGAGTCAACGCTGCCATTGTGTGCAACTAAGTTAACTCAGTTCCTTCGGTGCTAATGCGGTGCTTCCCAAAGACGAGAAGGGCAACATCACTCGGATTAACCGATGATGGCATTAGCACGCGCAACTTCCTTGATGAGCCATCATAAGCGAGCAGCACTCCAATGGATAAGAATTCACCGTTTCCATCGTGTAAGCCCACTACTAACCCACTGATCTGCTCAAGTGATATGGTGACAATCTCATCCACGCCCCAACGGGATGCAATCCATCGCATCGCGTCTTCACTGATTCTCTCTGCTGTCACGAGCACGCCGACATTGTCGCATCTCTCTGCATGTGCGATTTCCGCGTCGGCAATCTCGGAAAGGTGCGCTACAAAGCTCGGGTGAGCAGGCGTGCCACAACCGAGCCATGTCCCAAGGAGAGCCACACTCTCAAGAGATAGTTCCACTTCCCTTGCACCTTCAAAGAATTGCTTAAACTTGCTTTCACGATGCAACTTCCTGAGCCCTCTATCACGCTGCACAGCAGCATCAGAGGCGCTCACACGGTATATTTGAAGCCACTCCAAACGCCTTAGCGGCACGAGCAAGTGAGCCAACTCGTTGCCGCGCTCAATAGCGATTAGTGACTGTGGTTTGATGAGCCGCACTTTGTTCCATTTTAACTCCCGTCCAATGGCACCTCTCACGAGCCCCGTAGTGTCAACGATGACGATATCAGCGCCGTTTGAAACGGCTTTATCAATCATGAGCTTTGTGCCAATCACGGTGGGAAGCAGATGACCCATTGGCGAAATGTGCCCGACAAAGAACCCAGCGACAAATTCGGCATCGCTGAGGCGCTCAATTTTGTTTCTAACTCTTCCAAGCCCGATGGTCGTTGGTGGTCCTATACTTGACTGACCAATGTCAGCATCTACAACCATTGTGGTTAGCCCATGCTCAATTGCGATGTTCGCGAGGGCGCAGCAAAATGTTGTCTTACCTACATCGGGGACGCCGACGACGAACACAATGTGCGGTCTATACGGCTTTGAGAGGACTTGCATAATGCAATCTTTCCACTCTTGAGATATGGATATGCCCATCTCCTGTCACCGTGATTTCGGAAAGCAACTTGGATCTTACATGAGCGTATGCGAGTGGCATCCTGATAACTGAACGATTCAAAACGCGAATGGGAAAGACCACTTCAAACCAAGGGCATGCACTCGCGGCATCATAATGGTAGAATAGCGCGTCATGTGGAAGTTTCATAAAGCTGCGCGCTGCATAATGGCATAACCGCTGAAATAGGGTGACTCATTCAGCTCTGCCAGCTGAGTGGCGAGGTAAAAGCCTTTTAAAGGCAGAAAGAGAGTGGATCGCACAAAGCGCAACGCTGCATAAGTCTCACCCGAGCTGGGAGCTGCTGATGGAAGTGAGGAAGTGCTATGTCAGAATCCACAGCGCTGGTGAGAACCATGCAGCACCTTAGATCAATATGGCTTACACTTAAAGCAGTGAAATGGAGATTGGGGACTTTTGTGGCATTCTTAGCGATAGGAGGATATCTATGGAAGCAGCATATAAGCGTGCCTCAGGAAGAGAGGGTGGCGCAAGTTTTGAGGGAAGCGAAATCCGCCATTGAAATGAAGCAATATGGTAAGCTTATGCGGTTGATATCAGTCAACTATCATGATTCAACAGGAACAACTTATAGGGATATTAAAGACGCCGTTCAAAGCTACATGAAAGATCAAAATTTGTCGGCTAAAATTGACATACTCGCATTGGTTGTCTATGTGCGGCGCAACACGGCAGTCGCGGATGTGCGTTTGCAAGTAACCTTGACAGTGGGAGAGCATAGCTACACCATCAGACCAAGCGGTTTGACAATATTCTTGCAAAAAGAATTCATAAAATGGAGAATAGTAACTGTTGAGGGATGGCAAAGGGGTTTGAGTGAGTTACCAATTGATGATTTTGTTCACTAATGGTCAGAAAATATGGACAAACATTTTTATTTTGCTCCGAACTGTGGAAAACCTGTGGATAACTCGGTCACCCATGTGAGCAGCTGTGAAAATATTCGTTGACATCTTTCTTTCAATCCTGTTCAAAACGGTCATTATGTCCAAAATTTTGGCTCAATATTTGGACACAATCGAGATGAAGCGAAACTTTGACTTGTGGAAAACTTGTGAATTACGGAAGTGGCAAATTTCATGGTGAACAAGCTTCTGTTCACCTTGGATTCAAAAAACCGAGCAAGGAGTGGGAGGAAAAATGACACAAAGTGATGACAAGAAAATCAAGCTGACATCTATGGTTAGGGCATCTGGGTGAGCTAGCAAGTGGGCGCCTGGTGGGCTGTCAGAAATTCTCTCAACATTGAGGGAAATGCTCAGGGATATTAGCCATCCCAAACTGTTAGTTGGGCTTGAAGCCCCCGATGATGCCGCTGTATACAAAATTGATGAAAGCACAGCCATTATATTCACACTTGACTTCTTCACACCGATTGTTGATGACCCTTATGCGTTCGGGGCAATCGCCGCTGCCAATGCAATGAGCGATGTTTATGCTATGGGTGGTGAAGTCCTTCTTGCGCTCAATATCTGTGCCTTCCCAGCGGACTTACCGAAGGAGATCATTATCAAGATTCTGCAAGGTGGTGCGGAAAAGGTTAAAGAGGCTGGTGGAGTAATCGCTGGCGGACACACTGTTGATGACCGTGAGCCGAAATATGGTTTAGCCGTCATCGGCATAGTTCATCCATCCCACATCATCACAAAGTCGGGCGCTAAACCCTCAGATATGCTCGTGCTCACAAAACCGTTAGGAAGCGGGTTAATTGCTACGGCAGCAAAAGCAGGTGTTGCAATTGAGGAACATGTTGAGGCTGCCATAGCCTACATGACGAGGCTAAACAAAGATGCCTCCCGAGCAATGTTGGCAGTCGGTGTTCACGCAGCAACCGATATATCTGGCTTCTCACTTCTTGGGCACGCCCTTGAGATGGCTTGGCAAAGCAAAGTTGGGATGCGAATCAATCTCAAGTCCATCCCGCTCATTGACGGTGCTATCCAATATGCACGCCAATTCTTGTTCCCAGCGGGCACATGCTCAAATGAAACAGCATATGGCAGGCATGTTAGGTTTGCAGATGTGATATCGCAGGAGATGCGGATGCTGCTATTCACACCCGAGACCTCTGGCGGATTACTCATTGCAGTCCCGAAGGAGCGGTTGGAGAGGCTTAGCAGCGAACTGACTATGCGTGGCGTGGATCATTGGGTTATTGGAGAAGTCATTGAGGGTGAAGGCATTGAAGTTGCTGAGTAGCTACGCCAAAAGCGATGGGCTTACAATCTAACACACACTCACAGCGTAACTTCTACAGATGCTGCTCAGCAGCTGCTCATCCGATAGATCGGTTACCTACGCGTGCGAACACGATACACTACACTGTGACGCCTCACGCAAAACATATCCAATGGCAGTGAGCGTCCGATCAACAAGGCAGAATTGAGGGATGAATTTCATGTCGGAAAGCGACCATGCGAGAAAAGCGTTGTTTTGCATCATCACATTTCCAACAACCTCGCATGTGTTGCGGGCTGAGGGCTTGCTCAAATCCAATGGCATTCAGGTGGAGGTTATTCCAGTGCCGAGAGCCATTTCCTCAGACTGCGCCATCTCCATCAAGCTCAACTGCGCACAGAAAAGCGAGGCTATAAAATTGCTGCAAGCCAACGGCATAGCTTACGAAGGTGTGCATACCATTAAGCCACCTCGCCGTAAAACATTTTTCGGGAGGTTCTTTGGCTCCGACGACGAATGACATTAGCCGTGACGCATCGCTATAATGGCATGTGAAGTCGTCAAAGCCAATTCAAGGAAAGTGGTGAGAACAATGCTTGAGGTGCAAATTGAGACGGTAGCACGGGATCCGTTCAACAACCATGTCGTCATACTGCGCGAACCAAAAAGCAACCGCGTCCTCCCGATCTGGATAGGGAGTGCAGAGGCACTCGCCATAGCGTTTGAGTTGCGCGGTGAGAAGCCACCTCGCCCGCTCACACACGACCTTTTGCGCAACATCCTTGATGAGCTCGGCGTGAAGGTCGTGCGCGTCGTAATTCACGACCTCGTGGAGCGCACATACTACGCTTACATCACGCTTGAAACTCAATTTGGGTTGCGTGACATTGACTCTCGCCCAAGCGACGCAATTGCGTTAGCGCTGCGCACGAACGCGCCAGTTTACATAAGCGGTGCCGTTATAGAATCGCTCATCTCCGTAACCAACGAGGAGAACGAGGACGAGTGGGAGCGGTTCAACAGGCTCATAAGCGAGCTTGGAGAGGAAGAAGACGACTAAGCTCGCCTCCGAGGTAAACGCCGCATTCAGATCTGCCAAAGAGGATGTTTATAGCTGTTCCACTTGGACGATGAAAATGGCTTCCTCTAAGCAAGCCGCAATGCAAGCGCCGCAAAATGTGCATGTGCTTTCGTCTACTTGCAGGCTCCCCTCACGAAAGACGAGTGCTCCAGTCGGACACACTTGAGCGCATATACCGCACGAGATACACCAATCAGCTATCACTATTCGCTGCCTTAAGCCATATCCTGCAAGGGAGTCTGATTCAAGTTGGTTGAGAAAGGAAACTACAGCCCTCACCTCGGCAGAGGTTGTAGCACCAATGCAAATGCAATCAACGCACTTGTGCTTGAGGACGAACTTTAGAGCCTCCTTCCACCTCCTGAAGAGAGCCCCACCTCCAAAAACCTTGAAGGCGCATATCGTCTTCCCCTTTGCCTTTGCTAACTCAAGTGCCCTCTCCATTGCGCCTATGTCGCCATCAAATATCCCTACACCGACCTCATTGAATGGCGCTTGGACAATGTCCAACTCATCAATTTCAGCTGCAAGCTTAACCCCTTCAACAGTGCGGGTTGAGATTCCGATAGCGTGCACCAAGCCCATTTCCTTCGCTTCAACCAAATACCTCCACGCACCTGTGCGGAGCTCAAAATCCTCCCTGCCGCGCACATCGTGCAACATGTAGATGCCAATCTGCTCGCAGCCCAATTCGGTTAAACTTTCAGCTATTGCAGTTTCCATGTCTTCGTAGCTGCGTGCCCTTGATTTGTCAGCAATGACCAATTCCCCCTTCCCATGAGCGCCCAAACTTTCAATCACCTCCGCCATGATCTCATGTCCGCCATACTCACGGGCACAATCAAAAACGCTCACTCCTAATGAGAGCGAGGATGTTACCACATTCATTGCGGTCATTTGGTCAACCGATGCTTGCGCAAGCTGTAGCATTCCAAGCCACACTTGGGATACATTCAGAGCCCCGCCAATTGTTATTCGCTTCACAGCTTTCACCTCCACACCACAATCAATCACCTGTCATGAGCGAATTCAAATCTGCCGGTGTGGCTTTGGTTGTGCGGACTAAAGCGCCTCGCCTTCCCTCAGCGAACTCCAACGCGCGCCAAAGCCTTTCGGGTTCAACTTCAAGAACAGCCGACCAAAAGATTGCTATGCGCAATAGCGCTGCAGCTTATGTGGCAGACAAGTTGCAAGTGAAGAGCATTGCGGGCGATGTTTCAGCAAACTATGCTATGCCGCGGAAAACGACAACACCACTTTTGGCATATCTGCAACATGTCGTCCAACACCTTCACGATGTCTACACTGCCGTAGCTTGAAGTTGCATACTGTAATGTGCCACAAAACTGCAGATGATGGAGGTGGAGAAAATGGACAAGGTGCGGGTCGGAATAGTGGGAGTCGGACTTGCCGGAAAATTCCACTATGATGCCTACGCCACGATACCGCAAGCTGAGGTTGTAGCAGTTGCCTCAAAGCATTTGGAGAGGGCTGAGGCGTTTGCGAGGCAGCGTGGCATTCCAGATGCGTATGACGACTACAGGCGAATGCTCGAGCGCAACGACATCCACCTAATTGATGTGTGCACCCCAAACCACATTCATAAGCAGGTTTGCATTGAAGCCGCTCAAGCTGGGAAACACATCGTTTGTGAAAAGCCGTTGACGGGCTACTTCGGTGAAGATGTCCCAGAGGATGTGGAGCTAATTGGGCATGCCATTCCCAAGAGAACGATGTTTGAAAAGGCATTGGCAAACGCACAGGAAATAAAGAAGGCAGTGTTGGAAGCCGGTGTCAAGTTCACATATGCGGAAAACTGGGTATACGCGCCCCCGATTCAAAAGGCAAAGAGGCTGCTTGAAGCTTCGGGTGGGACTGTGCTTTTCATCCGGGCTGAGGAATCACACAGCGGTTCTGCATCGCCATTTTCATTCCGATGGCGCACCTGCGGTGGTGGTGCATTGTTGCGCTTGGGCTCGCATCCAATTGGAGCTGTGCTTTACTTGAAGCAGGTTGAGGGCATGTTGAAACACGGCAAGCCAATACTCCCCAAAGCCGTCTACGCACAAGTGTCTGACCTAACGCAGATGGAGAACTTCAAGCGCGAGGAACGCCATTTCATCGTGACCGGATGGATGGATGTGGAAAACTGGAGCATGGCTGTGATTGACTTTGATGACGGCTCAAAGGCGGTTATCTTCGCGAATGATTGCTGTCTTGGCGGTATCTATGACCGAATGGAAATTTACGCATCAAACTGCCGCATACAGATCAACATGAATCCGAACGACACATGTGTTGCCTATGCGCCATCGCCGGAAATATTCGCCGATGAATACATAGCGGAGAAGCTTGAGACAAAAGCCGGCTGGACATTCCCGAGCGTGAACGAAGATTTCCTTCGCGGTTACCCTCAAGAGATGCAGGATGCCGTAATGGCTGTGCTTGACCCATCGCATCAACCGCTCTCGGGAATTGATTTGGCTGTAGATGTTGTGCGAGTCATCTATGCGGGGTATGTGTCAGCAGAAGAAGGAGTGGCATTCAATCTCTCTTGAGCAAGATGGGCTACAGCACTTGAGGAACAACAATTCAGCTGTGAAGGCTGTGTGCACGAGGAGATGCAAAGCTTTAAATTCCACCCCGTGATGGAGTGGGACATTTAGAGGACATGCCATCGGCTAAATCGCTTGTTGCTTGGCTTTCACCCATGAGGCGCATTTGCGCAAGCGCCTCACACATGCATCCTTTCCAACCACTTCCATCAATTCAAACAGCCCAGGACCTACAGTTCGCCCAGTCACTGCGAGCCTTGTTGGATGGATAAGGCGTGCAGCGCTGATTCCCCTCTCTTGAGCAAGCTTGCGAAGAGTGGTCTCAACTGCAGCAGCATCAAATTGCTCAAGCATTTCAATCCGTTGGGCAAGCTCCTCAAGCAGCTCAGAAACATCATCCTGAGAAAGCCATTTGCGCACCCCGTCAGGCTCATACTCAATTGGGTCCTTGAAGAAGTAATCACAAAGCGAGGGTGCTTCCGAAAGGAGCTTCATTCTGTCACGCACAAGCCCGATTGCTTTCCGAGCAAGCTGCAATTCAGCCTCACTTTCCTCGCTGCTGATCAAGTTGCTTCCCCTCAAGTATGGGATACATAGCCCTGTTAGCCTCTCCAAGTTGCATTGCCGAATGTAATAAGCGTTCATCCAGAGCAACTTTTCAAGGTTGAATATAGCGCCGCTCGGCTTCACCTGAGTTATTTCAAAGCGCTCAATGAGCTCGTCACGGCTGAAAATCTCCTCGCCCCCTGAGCCGCTGGGTGACCAACCGAGCAGCGCAAGGAAGTTGAACATCGCTTCAGGCAGTATGCCCATGTCACGATATTCAAGCAGGCTTGTTGCACCATGACGCTTTGAGAGCTTGCTCCTATCCTGTCCAAGGAGCAAAGGCAAATGGGCAAACTGTGGGGGCTCATATCCCAACGCTGCGTATAGCCAAATCTGACGCGGCGTGTTTGGTATGTGATCCTCACCGCGTATGACATGCGTGATGCGCATTTCGTGATCGTCAACCACGCACGCAAAGTTATATGTTGGAGTGCCATCTGACTTGAGGATGACAAAGTCATCAAGCTCCTCGTTGCGAACGCTTATCTCGCCGCGAACCAAATCGTAAAACTTCGTTTCACCATCGGTTGGCATGGCAAACCTTAGCACATACTTTCTCCCTTCGCTGAGCATTCTCTTGCGCTCCGAATCATTCAAGTATCTGCAGCGCCTGTCGTATCTTGGCGGCAAGCCCTCCGACAGCATCTGCCTACGCCTCTCCTCAAGTTCCTCTGGCGTGCAGAAGCAAAGGTATGCTTTACCTTCCTCAAGCAACCTATATGCCTCGTCGCGATACACCTGTAATCGCTCCGATTGGAAAAATGGACCCTCGTCCCATTCCAGACCGAGCCACTTTAGACCCTCAATAATTTGCTCAACGAACTCCGGCTTTGAACGCTCCTTATCAGTATCCTCTATGCGCAGCAAGAATTCGCCACCATGCTTCCTCGCAAAAAGCCAGTTGAAAAGGGCAGTCCGTGCTGTCCCGACATGTAATGCGCCAGTTGGAGCCGGAGCTATGCGAACTCGCACCATGAGAATCCCCCACCAAAGCAGGATAGTGTGGCTTCGCAGGCAATGAAGGCAACACCGATGGATCAAACTTCCGCTGCCAATCAAACCCCGAGACTAAAATTTGGCGTTCATATAGGGCTTATGCATTCGGCACCCTTTTGTAGGGGCAAACAGCGATCTACACGCTTGCATTTCTCTCATAGGGGTTTAACACCAGCATACACGAAAATGGGCATTGCCCACCATTCTCCATTTACCGTATGGGCAATGCCCACACTGCACACAAGAACACGAACGCCTTAGCTAATCCTCGTTAATTGTCCAGTAGCGATCCTCCGTCTTGAGCTTATCGGAACGCATATACTTCACATGCCCATCATACCAAAGCACATTAATGCCGTCAAAGTGGCGGTTAAGGTCACGGTCAGTCGGGTCATATGCACCTTGGTTAATGATTGTTTTATTTAGCGCATCCGCGTTATCGTTGGAATCAATTGCGATGACTGTGTTGCTCGGGTCCTCAATGTCTGAATCATGCCAACCGGTGCCGGATCGTCCACTCTGAGTATCTCTTAACTCAGCCATCTGATAACCTCCCGATTGGACACATCCGGCATCGCCGGGGCAATTCACCGTCGGACCGATCTCCCACCTTGCCCTGCTTGGGCATGTGAATATTTGCGTGTTCTTGTGATACGGCTTAAGCAACACAGCCCATGAAAGGACTGCTCCCTGATCTGGCCCCGGCACATTTACAAGGTCAAAGTCCTCACGATACATCGCCATCGCAAGTCCAATCTGCTTAAGGTTTGACTGGCAGGCTGCAGAGCGCCCTTTCTCACGAGCTCGTGAGAAGACGGGGAACAAAATGCCCGCCAGAATAGCTATGATGGTGATCACGACCAACAGTTCAATGAGCGTAAACGCCGCCATCCGCTTTACCATCCTGATCGCCTCCCTGTGGACAAGGTCTTTATGTCCTTCCATTCTCGCCGTGATGTCCATTCACTTTCTCCGTATGCGATTGTTTCGTTTCACCGTGTTGCCTTTTCACATCACCTCCCTGAGACCTTGCTTATTGCTCTTCTCCATCTGCAGCGATGGCATCAAAGCCATTTACTTTATACCACACTTGACTTGTCACAGCCCTCTTCACACGGGTGGCTATCATTTTGATGCTATCCACACGGCTGCAGTTGCATTCGCATGAGCGCGGTGCAAGTATAGCACGCCAAAGGCATAATTGCAGTATGAGTCCTAACAGGCTGTTCAAGGAGGTGGCGGGCATGCCAAAACTCGCAATAGCGGGCGGTCAACCAGTGAGGCGATCTGGATGGGATATTAAATGGCCGCAGCAAGGTGGAAGGGAGCTTGAGCTGCTCACCGAGGTGGTTAACTCTGTGCATTGGGGCACGAGGGGACCTAAGGCTGTTGAATTTGAGGAACGATTCGCAAAGGCGCATGGGTGCAAGTATGGTGTTTCAGTTACAAGTGGGACTGTGGCGCTTGAACTTGCCTTGAGAGCGGTCGGAGTTGAACCAGGCGATGAGTTCATCATACCACCGTATACATTCGTTGCAACCGCGACATGCGGTGTCAACATAGGTGCAGTGCCTGTGTTTGCCGACATAGAACCGGACACCTACAACATTGATGCGCGCTCAATTGAAGCCCATATAACCGAACGCACAAAAGCAATCATCCCTGTGCATATCGGCGGTCGCCCAGCGGACATGGATGCCATCATGGATGTGGCAAAGCGATACAACTTAAAAGTTGTTGAGGATTGTGCACAAGCACATTCGGCATCGTGGCGTGGTAAGCCCGTCGGCTCATTTGGCGATGCCGGCTGCTTCTCATTTCAAAACTCAAAGAACATCTCCGCAGGTGAAGGCGGTATTATCATCACGAACGACGAAGATGTTTACCTCACAGCGTGGTCACTTCACAATGTTGGGCGTCGTCCCGGAGGCGAATGGTATGAGCATCCAATTATGGGCGGAAACTACAGGATGACCGAATGGCAAGCAGCAGTCCTGCTCGCTCAACTTGAGCGCATGGAGGAATGGGCACAAAGGCGCGAACACAATGCCGCATGCTTGCGCAAGCTGCTCTCCGAGATTGATGGCGTGCTCCTGCCAAGGGAAGATGAGCGTGTAACGCGCAATGCGTATCACCTCTTCATCTTCAGGCTTGACCTGAGCAAGTTCGGCGACGCCACAAAACACCAGGTTGCAACTGCTGTGCAAAAAGAGGGCATACCACTATCACCGGGCTATTCGCGCCCGCTGTATCGTGAGCTTGTGTTCCTTGAATATCTGCCCAAGCGATTTGAGAGGTTGCTGGGGCGCAAAGTGGATTACTCAGGCGTGCGCCTGCCAGTTACCGAGGAAGTGATTGAGACAGCGGTTTGGCTGCCTCAGTGGGTGCTGCTTGCCGATGAAAAGGATATGGAGGACATAGCCAAAGCGATTGACAAAGTGCGCTCACATGCAGACGAGCTTAAATCAGCTTTGTAGGATCCCCTACCTAAGAGCCGTTCTTAGGGAAAGGAATGCGCCGAGTTTGCAGCAGCGCCGCCCTCCGGAAAAGGGATACGCCGGATCTGAAGGCGACATCATCCCGAGGATGTGGATACGCGAGTTTGAGCAATCAAAGCTGGGTTGGCATGAGGGTTTCTCCTTCAACCCATCAAACGGAGAAAGGGCTCTTTGGAACGAGCTGCGTTCGGCAAGTAACTCTTCACCTTTATGGGTGAGGCTGTGATCACCTGCGATGCGGACACGCATGGCAACAAGGTTGCAACCTCAAACAACGGGTCATCGCCGTTCACAGCTGGGGAGATGATGGAAAGTGAGCGATGTTATCAGGCTTACGGATGCAAGGCTTAAGGAGTTCACAGCCGAAGTTGAGAGGCGATCGGGACAGAAGGTAAGCCAGTGCTATCAGTGCGGCAAGTGCAGCGCTGGTTGTCCAATGGCGTTTGCCATGGATATAGACCCGGCGAGGATAATGCGATTGATACAACTTGGAGTGCGTGAGGATGTCCTTAGAAGCCGCACAATTTGGATATGCGCAGCATGCCAGACATGCACGACTCGCTGTCCACAGGAAGTTGAGATCGCTCAAGTCATGGACACATTGCGCGCTATGGCTCTTGAAGCTGGGTATACGGACTCCGAGAGGGAGACCGTTGAGGCGCTCTCACAGTTCGTTGAAAGCATAGAGCGTCGTGGAAGGGTGTTTGAGCCGGAACTGGCATTGCGCCTCAACATAGCTCTCGGGAGACCATTCAAAGATTTTGGGAGGGGATTGCAGCTGTTTGCTCGCGGCAAACTGCCGATGCTCCCGGAGAAAGTCAAAGGGCTTAAGGAGCTAAGGGGCATCTGGGAAATGGTGAAAAAGCTTGAACGGGCAGAGGGTGAAGGGCATGTCAGCAAACACGGAGCACAAAGCCATTGAGGCTGCAAGCACGGCAACCAGCAATCTCAGGTTTGCATACTATCCCGGATGCTCGTTATCCGGAACAGCAGTTGAATACGGCATGTCAACTAAAGCGTTATGCAAGCTCCTCGGGATAGAGCTTGAGGAGATACCCGATTGGATATGTTGTGGTGCCACGCCCGCCCACGCCATAAGGACACTTTTCCCGATAGCGCTCGGCGCAAGAAACCTCGCGCTCGCTGCAAAGCTCGGAATGCCTGTCTTGACCGTATGCGCGGCGTGTTTTAACAGGCTTAAGTTTGCAGCACATGAGCTGAAGCACAACACCGCGTTGAGGGAGAAGATATCGCAGCTGCCGGAATTGCTTGATGGGTGCTCAGTTGACCAAGTTAGCGGGATCAATGTCCTCCACTTGCTCTCAGTGCTGAGCGAGATGTATGGCATTGAGCGCATAAGGGGGATGGTGAAGCAACCCCTCAACGGTTTAAAGGTAGCATGCTATTACGGGTGTTTGCTTGTGCGCCCGCCAAAGGTGATGCAATTTGACGACCCAGAAAATCCGCAGGTGATGGATAAGCTTATTGAAGCCATCGGTGCTGAGCCGATTGAATGGGCGTGCAAGGTTGAATGCTGTGGGGCAAGCTTGGCACTCAGCAGGAGCGACTTAGTTGCTGAGCGTGTCCACTTGATACTGTCAGATGCAAAGGCGAGAGGGGCACAAGTTGTTTGCGTTGCGTGCCCGCTTTGCCATGTCAACCTTGATGTCTACCAAGCCGATGCCGATGCTAAAGCTGGACAGAAACATGAAATGCCGATTGTCTACTTCACGCAATTGATGGCGCTCGCGTTTGGCGCATCGGTTGGCGAAATCGGGTTGAACAAGCACATGGTAAATCCGCTCCCGGTATTGAGCGCTGTGATAAAGCAATCACAAACAGCAGCATAGCCGCAAAAGCAGCCATGGAGCGCTTCAAAATCCAAGCGCTGGGCGAAGTTCGCACTTAACTGGCGCCTGCTCAACTTATCGGTGATGTCCTTCCTTTGGCTTTTGGTCTTAAGACCGAGTTTGGTTATTAAGACGACATTGGTGAGGCACTCAAAACAAACGATGCATGCGAGGTGCGTGGAGAATGCCACGAATTGGCGTTTTCATTTGCCACTGCGGCGTCAACATAGCTGCAACAGTTGATGTTGAGAGGGTAAGGGATGAGCTGGCGAAGCATCCGGGCGTCGTTTACTCAACCGATTACCGCTACATGTGCTCGGACCCGGGTCAGAAGGTCATCCAAGACGCCATAAGGGAGCACCATTTGACAGGCGTTGTTGTGGCTGCATGCAGCCCATCAATGCATGAGCCTACATTCCGTGCCGCATGCGCTGCAGCTGGATTAAATCCATACCTTTGCGAGATGGCGAACATAAGGGAGCATTGCTCATGGGTGCATCAGGATAGGGAGGCGGCGACGAGGAAAGCAATTGAGCTTGTGCGAATCATGGTTGAGAAGGTGAAGCGAAATCACGAGCTTCACCCAATTCACATTGATGTGACAAAGCGCGCCCTTGTCATCGGAGGCGGCATAGCCGGCATTCAAGCAGCCTTGGATATCGCCGACGCCGGCTATGAAGTTGTGCTCGTTGAGCGTGAGCCGTCAATCGGCGGACACATGGCACAGCTTTCAGAAACATTCCCAACGCTTGACTGCTCTCAGTGCATACTCACACCAAAGATGGTTCAAGTCCGCCAGCACCCGAAAATCAAGCTCTACACATATTCGGTTGTTGAAGTGGTGCAAGGTTATGTGGGCAACTTTGAAGTGACGATCAGAAAGAAAGCTCGTTCAGTGCGCGAGGATCTGTGCACTGGTTGCGGGTTGTGCACACAGCGTTGTCCGGCAAGGCGTGACGGGATACCGAGCGAGTTTGATAGGGGGCTTGGAACGCGCCCGGCAATTTACACGCCATTCCCACAGGCAGTTCCCAATGTGCCAGTCATTGACCGAGAGCATTGCCGCTACTTCACTGAGGGGAAGTGCCGAGTATGCGAGAGGGTTTGCCCGGTAAAGGCGATTGACTATGAGCAGCAGGATGAGCTAATCACCGAGAAAGTCGGAGCAATCGTTGTGGCTACGGGGTATGAGCTTATCTCGCCATCGCTTTACGGCGAGTATGGTGGTGGCAGGTTCAAGGATGTGATTGACGGTCTCCAATTTGAGCGCCTGTTAAGTGCCTCAGGTCCAACCGGCGGAAGAATATTGCGCCCCTCGGATGGAAAGGAAGCAAAGGTCGTTGTCTTCATAGCATGCGTTGGCTCAAGGGATAGGGCAAAGGGAATACCATACTGCTCAAAGATCTGCTGCATGTATATTGCGAAGCACGCCCTCCTGTTCAAGCACAGGGTGCATGATGGCGAGTGTTATGTGTTTTACATGGACATAAGAGCCGGCGGGAAGGGCTATGACGAATTTGTGCGCAGGGCGATTGAGGAAGAAGGCGCATGCTACATACGAGGCAGGGTCTCAAGGATTTACGAGAGCAATGGCAAACTCGTGGTCAAGGGCATGGATACGCTCAGCGGAAAACTGATTGAGGTTGAGGCTGACTTGGTTGTGCTTGCGACGGCTATGCGCCCTTCAGATGGTTTTGAAGAGCTTGCACGCAAATTGCGCATCTCATATGATGAGCATGGTTTCTTCAGCGAAGCTCATCCCAAGCTGCGCCCAGTTGAAACGACCACTGCGGGAGTCTTCCTTGCAGGCGCATGCCAAGCCCCTAAGGACATCCCAGATTCGGTGGCGCAGGCAAGCGCTGCAGCCGCGAAGGTGCTCAGTCTGTTTGGCACGCCGAGAATTGAGCGTGAGCCGACAATCGCAGTGGTTAACGAAATGACATGCACAGGCTGCTTTGATTGTGAGAGGGTCTGCCCATACAACGCGATTGAGCGGAAGGAAATAAGGGATAGGCGAGGCAACTTGATCAAAGTGGTCTCATCGGTTAATCCCGGATTGTGCGAGGGCTGCGGTGCATGCGTTGCCGCATGCCGAAATAAAAGCATTGACCTGCGCGGCTTTAGCGATGAACAAGTGTTCGCACAACTTGCAGCCATCGCCGTTTAATGACTAACGGCAAGCATTGTGGAGCGCTGAAAAGTTTGAGCTATAAGTCAACCACTCACCAATTGGTGGCGACGGTGATGAGTGAATCAACACGCCAACGAACGGTCCATGAGGAAGGGGAACGATGGGAAGAGTATGTGGCGGAATATTTGAGGCGTGAGTTGGTTAAGAGAGGCTTCTCAGTATACCGTGAGAGGAATCTCCCTCAGGTGTTAAGGGAGAGGCTGCTTTGCAAAGTCGGCTCTTTGTGGGGAGCAGTGGATCTTGAAGAGATAGGCGACACAAAGCCGCTCTTTGGCGATGTGGATATTGTCATCGCAAAGGGCAATCAACCAATAGCCATCGTGAGTTGCAAACTAAGTTTACATAATCGGCTAACAGAGACGCTCTTTTGGAGCATCGTTTATCACCGAGCTGGCATTCGCTTCGTTTTGGTGACACCCGATAAAGGGCATAGCGGTCGCTCAGAGTGGGGATCTCCAAACCGCCCAAACAAGAATCGGCGATTGGCGCGTCGCTTCTTGTGCGGAGTGTATGTGAAAAACCACCCGGCTTTTTGCCCGCCAACTGTTGAGACGAAGTTCGGGGACATTGTGAAACCATTGACTGACCTTCCTGAGGACATTCAAAAGTGGGCTCTTCAATCCGAAGCCTTGTCCTCCTGAAGCTCCAAACGAGGTTGCTTGAGAAATCTCAGCAACCGTTTAACCGCTAACTTGCAATAAGCCTCGCTAATTTCCACACCTACTCCGATGCGCTTTAACTCCCAGCATGCTAAGAGAGTAGTCCCACTGCCAACGAATGGGTCTAACACCACATCACCGACATAGCTGAACAACTTGATGCACCGGCGCGGCAGCTCCACAGGAAATGGTGCCGGGTGACCAACCCTTTTTCGGCTCTCACCACTGAAGGTCCAAACACCGTTTGTCCACTCCAGAAATTCATCGCGAGTTATATCGGAGAAACCTTTGCTCTGTTTCTGCCACTGCTTTTTATACATCACGAGGATTGTTTCAACTGGTGCAATCACAAATGGTGCTGAGGCGCTTAACCATGAGCCCCATGCTGTTCTCCGAGATATGTTTTGCTCATTCCAAATGATGGTCGTGTGATACTTCCACCCAACCTCCTTCGCTATGTTCACTATGTCAGCATACACGCTTTGTTGTCCGCCTTTGTTTTTGTCCAGTGGGATGTTCAAGCACAATCGCCCATCGGGCTTTGCCAGCAAGTAGCACCTCTGCAATGCCCTTGTGATGAACTCCAAATACTTCGGGTATGGCAGGTTGTCAGTATAACCATCATACTGTATGTCCACATCGTAAGGCGGAGAGGTCACAATCAAGTCAACGCTCTCTTCAGGCAGCTCTGTGAAGTTCAAGAAGTCATCATGGTAAAGGGAAATTGCTTCATTGGCGAAGTAAAGCGGCATCTAACCTACACCTGCCCAAGACGGTTTGCCCATTAGAACTTTTCCCAATGGAGAACCTCCCTGAGAGATCGCTTGGATATCCTTCCCGGCTTCTCGGCTGGGTAGCCCATGGCAACCAGACTCACAAGCTTGTAGCCGCTTGGGACACCGAGCAACTCAGCAATGCGGCTTGCGTAAGGCTTTTTGTCGCCGGCTACCCAGCATGCACCTAAACCATGCGCATGAGCTGCAAGCAATAGGTTCTGTGTTGCTGCACTGCCATCTTCAAGGTAATACTTCACATTCCTGCAAAACACAGCTATGCAAATTGGTGCTTGCGCTATGAACTTGCCATAATCCGTCTCATCGGCAATGCGCTTCCTCATCTGGGGGTCGGTGACGACGATAAACTCCCATGGCTGGTAGTTCAATGCCGTTGGAGCAAGCCTTGCGCAATCAACGATGTCCTCAATCACTTCTTTTGGGACAGGGTCTGGCTTGAAAGACCTCACGCTACGGCGCGTCTTCATGGCTTCAATTGCATCCATCGTTAACCACCTCACAACCACAACATCACCACTTTCGGTCACATTGGAACATCACCGTCTTTTCGCTCAGCGTGGTTTTAGCAATTGCTCACCCATCACCTACAGCTTATCATCGCAGCGGCAAACTATTGCATTCCCATTTGTTGCAGCTGTCCCATGACAGTCCTGAGCATGTCCCTTGCCTGATTGAGCCTTTGCTGTGCGCTTTCCTGCTGCCCCGGCTGCGATAACAGGTCTTTAACCTCATCAAGGAGCGCCACAACCTTTGAGAGCTGTTCAGCATGTTTAGGCTCAGGGACGACCTCACGGGCAAGGTTAATCCATGGGCGCGCTGATTCAATGTATTCAATGACTTGATGCGGCGTGTAAAGCTCGGGGTCAAAACTGAAGCTTGCGTAGGTTAGGTCCCTTCTTGCCGGCGATAACAGCTGCCGAGCGGCATGTGCTAACTCCGACTTGTGATGAGAGACCTGCGCCGACAACCGCTTTACCTCATTTGATAAGGCGTGCAAGCGAGCACCCAGCAATCCGTTCAACATCAGCGACAACAGTGCAATGAGCCAACCAATAATGGCAAACGCCCTCATACGCAACGGTTGACTAACAATTTGAGGTGTTATCCCCCCTTGCATTTCACCGCTGTCCAATTCAACCCCTTCGCTTGGACTGGCTTGCTCATTGAGGCTTTCACCCTGCTGACCCATTCTCTCACCTCCAGATTCATTTGCTCTGTGGCTTGTATGGCTTCGTGCTAACAATCATCCTATCACCTTCAATCACAGCACTCTTGATTATGGGGTCAAATATCATGTCCTCCGGCTTGAGCAATGGATTGAGCCTGGCTTCAAGGCGCCGTTGAATCCATTCTGGCACTGGCACTGCATTGAAGTAAAGTTCGCTAAAGCGCACATGCACAGAGCCATCCTGAGCCGGGAACACCCTCCCGACAGCCCTAAACGGATTGTTGATGCCGAAGAGAGTCCATCGCCCTGTCAGCTCAACTTGCTGGTCATCACGGAACTTGACCTTGATGTTCATGTTCTTCGTGTGCTTGCCCTCGGCAAAGAGCTGCTCAAAGCTTTGCGGCGTGAAGACAGCATCACAATGCGATTCCTTAACCGAAAGCACAATCAACCTATCATCCTCAACGAGTGCTTTGGCGTCAACTGTTGGCTCAATGACGAGCGCTTCAAACTTGAGCAAGTTAACCGACTTGATCCTGACAGGGCTGCCGCTGATCTCAACGAGTTGGAATTTTCCCTTGGCAGTCTCCTCCGGGTTTGGGGATGGAACCACCTTTATGCGCAGATTCTTGGGGTCGACTGGATTTGTAATGCGCTTGCGAAGGTGCCGCTCAAGTGCGGATACAACTTGAGCAGCTGTGAAGTTGCCACCCTGCGCACAAACAAGTTCAACGAGCAAAACTGACACTGCACCGAGCAACACTACAGCTATCACAGTCCTGCAGCAGTTTCCTGATCTCACCTCGTTGCACCTCCAAGCAGGCAATTATGCCATGCTCAACGCGGTATTGGATTGAATGTCACTTTCCGCCAATTTAGATGCCGCGCGGTCCCTTAGAGCTGCGCTTACATTGGATTCAACCATCGGTGATTAAATCTCCCATGTTGCGGTTGAGGTAGCTAAATTTCGCGGAATTGTTGGGGCTACCAACAACTTCGCTCGCACTCTTTAAGTGCCCTTCTTGGCTGGTTCAACTTGGCGGGCAACAACCATGCCCGGGTAGTTAACCCCCCATGTCCCTTCAACAAATCCATCTTGTATTTCACGCCACTGCGATAACACTTGATCAACAGCATTGCTTGCAAGTTGTCTCATCTCGCTTTCCGACACATCACCGTAGTATTCAATGTTGACCGCTTGCGGATCTGTGATCGGATGCCCAATTTGGCTAACCATATAGCAATAGACTTGCCTGAGGGATGGTCGTGCTTCAACAAGCTTGTTTGCGATCAATTGAGCCATCACCTGATAGATCTTACCGACATGAGATACAGGATTCTTGCCGGCTGCAGCTTCAAGGCTCATTGGGCGGTATGGTGTTATCAATCCGTTAATCCTGTTACCCCTCCCAACCTGTCCATCATCACCGCACTCGGCACTCGTCCCAGTAACGGTGATGTAAATGGTATCGCCTTCATCAGCTGTGTTGAGCTCAATGTCAACATCATACTCCACCGGGAACTTGGTCAGGCAATTCTCCCACAAGTGTTGTTTGAGTCTCCACTTTACCGCTTCCTTCAATTCGTAGTATTCGCTAACTGACCTCACATATCGGTCAATGAACGCAGCTGCCACCGTTAACCTTATATGCCTGCCCACCCTTACCCCCATAACCTTTATATCCTCACCGAGTGCTGGCAGTTCGGCTTTCAACTCGGGCGAGTTGAGGAACATCTCCGTCTCTTTGACGAGCTGCTCGGTCGCTGAGAGGGGAGCAAATGCGACCGCAAGCGAAGTGTCATTTGCCCTCGGAACATTGGAGGTCATGTCGTAATTGGCGATCAAGTCCTCGCTTCCTCGCTTTATCCTGTAGTCAACCATAAGTGCGCCCGGTATGGGCAAATGTGGGAGCTGCTCCTTAAACCAACTCTGAATGCCCTGCAGCACCATCCTCCCGATTGGCACGCGCCGAATTTCATCCTGTGAGCCACGCCACTCAAGAGTTGCCCTGCCAACAAGCAGAACATAGATTGGCTCTTCAATTGCACCCCCGCCAAGCCTCGGTGATGAGCGTCCACCGGCAAGGACACACTTGTCCACATTGTGGTGAAGTATGCGTCCAGCATGCTCACGATAGAACATGCATAGCATCCTGCTGAGTTCCTCAGCAGCCCCATCACAAAGCGTGTCAGGATGACCCTTCCCCTTGCGCTCAACTATCTCCATCGGCATGTCATCAACAGTGATGTTCTTACCGGCGCTCACCTTCAAGTGCATTTGAATTACCTCCTCCCCATGGGTATTGCACCATGTGCTTGATCTTGGGGCTGCCAGCCGTTTGGGGTGCATCCGCAACGCTTGTGGCTAAGCAACTCCGTAAGAGTTGAAGGATCTCTTAGTGGGGAAGCACATGCAATCCTCTTCAGCCAGCGATGCTCAACGCCTGTGCCTTTTAAGCCCTTGCCCATGTCCCGCCTCCTCACCACAGCGATATTGCGAACGCCACCAAACGGCTTGGAAGCGCCCCTTGCGGAGAGGAGCGGGACCTGAGCATCGGCATGATGTCTGCCGTCTACGGTATCCCACTCCTCTCATCTCTCGCCCTTGGGGCTTTTACGCCTGCCAAGGACTCAACGCATTTGGCACCTTGCCGATGGCTCGCCACCTTCACCATCGGTAGGTTGCCGGGCTTCATCGGGCGCGTGACCCTCCACCACTCGTGATGAGAGGAGGGGCGCCTCAACAGCTCTTAACCTTGCTGCATGAGCACTCCATGCTCACGCATAAATTATGTCGCGCAGTCATCAAATGTTAATCGCAGCGGCACCTATACGGGCACACCAATTACTGTGCAGATGAACGCACAGCCTCACCCGATATATAGGTTGAACCCCAACCTTACATCTGCTTCACACTGGCAGGCAAATGCATTAAACTTTTGTAAGTTGGTCGTCACCCGAACCAGCAGCACAAGGTTGCAACGAAAGCTGATGTAGAGCACGAGGGGAAACACGCAATGCCAAAGGCTGAACTTTACAAGCATGAAAAGCTGGATGATGATAGCGAGTGGATGTCCCCGGAAAAAGTGGCGGAAAAGTTCCTGGATTTTACCCCAATCGTTGAGTGGCGCATACCCGACTTCACTGCTTCGGAGTGCTCTATCCCATCAAATGAAGCCCACTTTCTGTTGCTGATGGCTGAGCAGCTTCGTGCCATGCAATCCTTTGAGGAGTTGCAATGCTGGGGTCAAGTGCGCATTTCTCACTTCCCGCACCAAGTTGAAACCGCCTTAAGAGTGTTGAACGAAATGGGTGGGTGTGCTTTACTCGCCGATGATGTCGGTCTGGGCAAAACAATTGAAGCCGGGTTGGTGATGAAAGAGCTGATCGTGAGGGGACTTGTTAAAAGTGTGCTCATACTCGTGCCGGCTTCATTAACCTACCAATGGCGTCATGAGATGCTTGAGAAGTTTGGGGAGACATTCACCATAGCCCGGCGAAAGGATGATTGGTTCTCGCATGAGCGCGTAATAGGATCAATTGACCTGGCAAAGCGCGAGCCTCATAGCAGCGCCATACATGGGCGTGAATTTGACTTGCTCATAATTGATGAAGCCCACAAACTTAGGAACAGCTCAACGCTTGCCCATCGCTTCTGCCGCAAGATACGAAAGCGCTACACTCTGCTTCTAACCGCAACTCCTATTCAGAACAACCTGCTTGAACTTTACAACCTTGTGACCCTGATAAAGCCGGGTCAGCTTGGAACACTGCAGAGCTTCAAAAGGCGGTATGTTATGGCTGATGATCCGAGGATGCCAAAGAATGTTGGGGAGCTGCGCCGGTTGATCTCATCGGTGATGATACGGCATCATAGGGACGAAGTTGGAATAATGCTTCCACCGAGATACGCTACAACACATTACATCTCACTCACTCCGCCAGAACTTCGCTTGTATGAAGAGATGACGACTTTTTTGAGGCAGAGCTATAAGCGGCTCAGCAAGTCGTCCGGGAAGGAAAGGCATTTGAAGCTTACGCTCATATTGCTTCAAAAGGAACTTTGCAGCACGCCCCGTGCGGTGGAAAGGACTTTGCTAAAGATGGTGTGTGATGAATATCCGGACGAGATAAGGGAACGGCTGGCTGAATTTTATGAGCTTGCGAGGGCGACACCGCTATGCGCAAAGGTTGAGCACACCGCACAACTTGTGAACGCAATTGAGGAGAAGGTGCTCATATTCACCGATTACATCGCGAGTATGGAGTTGCTCAAGGAAGCCCTTGAAAAACGCGGTGAGGAAGTCGTCCTGTATCATGGGAGCATGAGCGAAAGGGCAAAGGACAGGGCTGTTGAGAGGTTCAGAGAAAGCGCGAGGATAATGATAAGCACGGAGTCAGGAGCCGAAGGGCGAAACTTACAGTTCTGCAGAGTGGTGATCAATTTTGACCTACCTTGGAATCCTATGCGCCTTGAGCAGCGCATCGGGCGTGTTCACAGGTTGGGACAGGATAAGCCCGTGTTCGTTGTAAACTTGGCAACAGAACACACAGTTGAAGAGCGCATACTTGAGTTGCTAATAACGAAGATCGGCTTGTTTGAGATGACGGTTGGCGAACTTGAGCTAATGCTCGGTATCGCACACCTTGAAGAGAGCATTGAACGGCTTGTTGCAGAAGCAATCATGCAGAGCGAGACGCCAGATGAGGAAAAAGAGCGCCTTTCACAAATTGGGAAACTTATTCAGAGGGCAGCGGAGCGTTACGAGCGCATAAGGCAGGCAAACCAGATGCTTTGGGAGCTCATAAGGCAAAGCTGATGATGAGCGGATGTGTTTAATCGCCGAAGTTGTGCCCTCGGCGGGGGATAAAAATGCGGCAATTTGAGCGATTGGATCGGGATACAGTGTGTAATGCGACCACAGCCAATGATTTGGAATCATGGCTTCGTTTTTTATGCCGCCAATTTTTCAAGTCCATCGGTGCAAAGGTGATAGATAGAGGGAAATTGCTGCAAATCGTGTTGCCTGAAGGTTCCCCGTTTGAATGGGACAGTGAAGAGCTCATCGTCGTGTTTGAAAAGGATGCGTGCGAAGCTGTTCAAGGTGCCCTGCTATTTTCTCCCGGAAGTCGACTTTTCCATCGCGTCCACGAGTGGCTAAAGTCCGCTGCATTGCATATCGCCATTGAATTGCCCGAGGTTGAAAAGCCAACGGAGCCGAATTTGCGCTTCGGGAATTGCAAGCTTATCTCGGTCAAGAGAAGGAGGGCAAAGTTGCGTGGTTTACTTGTCAGTCTCTCATTATCTTGCACGCCAGCATACGAAAAAGGCGCGCTAAAAAGCTTTATGGTGCTTGAAAACGGATTTGTTGAGGATGTCACTCACAGGGTGGACAGAATTCTTTTTGACGCCAAACCAGCAAAACCATCGTATAACCGTTCGCTTCTGAGAAAGCTCCTTGAATTGCTCAAAGAGAGGCACGAAAGTTTGCTATCAGATTGGCTTTCTGGGTTGACCAAAACCGCGCGTGAGCGCTCAAAAGCCGAACTTATGCGCATTGCGAGCTATTACTCCAGCCTGTTCGGAGAAGCTGCCATCAAAGCGGGAAATAGCAGGCAATTTTGGCACGAAATGGAAAGGTTGATTGATGAGAGGAATGAGAGGATGGAAGAGGAAGCGCAAAGGCGTCAACCTTTCGTCTCAATTCATGTTGTGGGTATCGCTGAAATTAGCGTTCCAGTGGCTGAATTCAAGTTTACTGTGGTGCAGGACTCACATCAACTGTCCTTCAAGGCTTACCACAACCTTTATGATGGCACTTTCGCTCTCCCAACATGTGCCAGTTGTGCCTCACAAATGAGCCTTGTAAACCTTTGCGCATGTAAACACGCTGTGTGTAGCGATTGCATTTTGGAATGCTCAACATGTGGCAGAGCATACTGCAGAGGTTGCATTGAGGGCTTTTGCGAAATTTGCAATCTGCCTGTTTGCAAGGAATGCTTTATGGTGTGCGAAATTTGCGGCAAGCGAATTTGCGAGCCACACAGCGCAAAATGTGAGTTTTGCGGGAGAGGAATCTGTAAGATGTGTTCAGCTGAATGCTACATATGTGGAAAGATTGTATGTGCCAATGATGCCATTATCTGCACTGTGTGTGATAAGGCAATTTGTAATGATTGTTTGCAACAAAACAGTGAGAGAATTCACAGATGCTCCACCTGTGGCAAGTCTGTCTGCGCTGAGGACGGCTCAGTGTGTTCAACATGTGGGCAAATAATTTGCGCGAAATGCAGAAATATTTGCTCAAGTTGCGGTTCAAATATTTGCACAATGCACGCTTTTAGAGCCAACTGTTGTTCAACTACCCTCTGCAGCGAACATGTCGTTTATTGTCAATCATGCGCTAAAATAGTTTGCCCGAAACATGTCACGCAGTGCGGCATTTGTGGGGCAACTGTTTGCCACCTGTGCAGTAGCAAATGCATACTTTGCGAGCAAAGATACTGCTTTTCGTGCTTGAAAGGGAAAACAATGTGCAGCTTATGCATTAATTTGCTCAAATCGCTGGAGCGCAAACTACCACCATCATTGCTTCCACAGCCAATGCCAAAACACGATTTAAAGGGGAAAAACTGCCGTTTTATTGCGACGCAATACAGGGCAATTTATCTGTGGCGTGACGGGATGAACGGCTTGCTCGTTGTTGCCGATGGCTCTGGCAAAACAATTTTAACGAAGCAATTAAGCACGCTATGGCTCTTACGCCACCTGAAGAAATGGAGCTAAAAAGCCACCCGTAGGGGCTTTTTATCCCCTACCTCCGATGCATCACTGAATACCTTTCCACAGAATAGAGCCTAAAATAGCAAAAGCGTCGGGTATCCTAACCCGACGCTTGCACTTTTAATTGCAGCTGAATGTTCCCCTACACTTCCATTTGGCAGCTTGTGTCTACTATATGAGAGCAACACTGGCTATAGAGTCGCCCTCCTCAAGCACCATCAAGCGAGAGCCTTTTGCGGAGCGCGATGCGGTCTTGATTTCTTCCAACCTAAGTCTGACAACGCGCCCTTGCACTGTTGCGACGACAATCTCACCACCCTCGCCAACCGGCAGTGCTGCAATGAGCGTATCACCTTCAGCAAGGTCAACTCCGGAAACACCCTTTGCAGGGCGCTTACGGACACGCACATCCTCTATGGGCACTCGCTTTGCGTAGCCATTCTTCGTGACGACAAGCACATACTTTGCCTCCATCGCTCACACCTCCCTGTGTTGATTTTTTTATTTTTGTGCGCAAGCTTTAGCTTGCGCTTCTATATTCCATTTTAGCAGCGATTTGGCAATTTGGAAAGTCGCAAGCGGTATTGACATGCATCAGAAGATCATGCTTCAAACCTGTCTGGTAGAATTGAGTATCCGTCGGATGAAGGTAGCGATCAAGCCACCATGTTCCTTATCGTTAATTGCAGCCCAAATGAACGCTTTGAAGTAACCCTCAAAGTTTCCGACATCCATCCGAACTTGTCCTCTCTTAAGCCTGACGCAATAAACCGGAAAACCCTTGTTCACTAATACGGCGATCGCATCGGTTATGCCCAACTCACCTTCATTGCAAACCTCAACCTCGTTCAATGCATCATAGATAATCGGGTCAAACACATACCTTCCAGCAATGGCGAGTCTGCTTGGAGCTTTCTCTGGCGGTGGCTTTTCAACAATGCCCGTCAACCGCGCTATTCGTCCATGTCCTTTAACGCTGACTACGCCGTATTTGTTTGTCTCCTGTTTGCTCACCAATTCAACCGCGATTGTTGCTGCAGCATTGTATCGTTCGTGAACTTCAATGAGTTCTTGAGTAATGTTGTCACGGCTGCTTGACCAAATTATGCAGTCTCCCATCGCAACGACGAACGGTTTATCGTTTGTCCAACCAACCGCACGCTTAACCGCATCGCCTGTGCCAAGCGGTTGAGGTTGCCTTACAAAGTAAATGCGAGCGCCATTTACCGACGAGTCGTATTTGGGCGGGACACCATCATCAAAATATGCTTCCAATGAAGACTTCTGTTTCCCCGTCACTATGAGGATGTCTGCGATACCAGCTTGCGCTAATTCCTCAACGATATATTCAATTGCTGGCTTCCTGCCAACTGGGACCATTTCCTTTGGCTGCGTCTTTGTAACGGGGTGTAACCTTGTTCCACGCCCAGCTGCCAAAATAACGCCCCTCTCAACCATCCCTCTCAACTCCCTCGTCAAAAAACTGGCTCTCGTTGAACACCAGTTACCTTACGGGCGCATAAACACCTTGGGGCAAATTGCTCCCTCACCCCACATTGCGTTACATCAGTTTAACGCACTTATTTGTCAAAGTCAACCCGAACTGCGGAGCGTCCGTGGACGATATCGCAATTCAAACCCGATGCTAATGATGCTCCTGCGCTATAAAACATTGCGCAGCAACGCAGGGCGATAACTTACCTCACCAAAGGAGATAGCCTCACATAGCGCCCATTTCCTTCGCCCACGCATTAAGGCTCTTTCCCTCACTTATGTTTGTTACGCCTGCCTTTCTTGCAACCTCAAGAAAACGCTCAATCAACTTCTTCCTCTCGTCTCCCTTTACCCTGTTTGTCGCGAGCTTCACATACCAAATTGGCAAGCGTGTCACCTGCACTCTGAAACGAATTGAATCGTCACCAGCAACAGCTTCAGCCTCATCAAACAACTTCTCTGCGGTATTCAAAAACTCATCGTCGTTGATATACGGGGCAGTGGGTGGATCATAAATGTGGGCGTGGTAACCCTTCTCACGAACTCTTGAATGGAGCAAGTCAATGTAAGCCCGTATCGGTTTTGCTGCATTGCCGTAATAGCCATTGAGGAACCCATCCATGTGCTTTTTAACATCGGTATTCGGATTCCACAGCAGCTTTGCGAGCAGGTAAGAGCGCAATGGTGCCATCTCACCATTGCCGCCTTGAGAGTAGTTACCCTGCTCAAACAGGCCAACTACATTATGCTTTGAGAAGAATTGCACATTCGCTTGAAGCACCTCCAAGTTGGGGAATGGCTGAATGTAATGGGCAAAGTTTGTCGTGTAATCCCATACATAGAGTATCGGCGCAACATTTCGCCACGCTTTGATGTCCTCCACAAAGCGCTTGTTTTGCTCCGATGGACAGCCATCAAGTGGGTGCGAAAAACAGCACTCTATTGAGCATAGTCTGATTATGACATTGTGCCTTGGGCGAAGCGTCTTTGGCGGTCTTCGGCTGTAAGTGTAAGCGAGTGTCTCTATGCGAATGTGCGGATATTCCTTCTCAATGGCTTCGGCTATGGCATTGACAAAGCGAATGATTGACGCCGATGGTGAGCCCTCAGCGTCATCAAGCGACTTACAATTCTCACACTGGCACCAATTGCCAGTGTCGTTCTGCGAGACATCTATTATCGTCGCTTCAGGATGCTCTTTTATCCATTGCCGAACCCGCTCAATAGCGAGCCTCAAAACATCAGGATTTGACAGGCAGCGCTGCACATAGCCGTTGATACGCTTTCCACCTATCAGTGGGAAATACTCTGGATGCTCCTTGTAAAGTTCCCTTGGGATAAGCAGATCAAAGCTGTGCACAAACGGGTAAAACACAACAGCCCTTCCACCATGCTTCTCGGTCAACCTGTAATGCTGTCCATTCAACCTATGGCGAGCCGCAAAATCGGCATCTCGCATCATTTCCGTCCAAAAGACCTCTCGGTATTCAAAAGCGGGAATTTGCATCTCGTTCAATTTTGGCAACTCAATCCTTTCAACCTTCGGAACATACTCAACATCGGGTGCAAACCAACGCACGCCAAACTTCTCTTCAAGCAATGCATAAACCCCATACAGCGTCCCTCTGGGTTTTCCGCCAACTATAATCAAACTCTCCCCGACAGTTTGCATTATGAATCCATCCGTGCCAAGCCCCTTCACATCAACCCTCAAACGCAATTTTTTCGTATGCGCGCTTTCACCAACCATGATCTCTCGCTTCTGCATCGGTTGGTCGTCGGTGACTATCGGCAACTTCGCACCACTCATGCGCTCTATGTAGCGTTGCAACTCCTGCGCAGCATACTGCTCCGATGGTATGGCATCCTTGGCTATAACGATTCGGTAGTTGCTCCCGCCGCGCTCAGCAATGACAACAGCCGCCATGCCAACACCACCAATAGCATCCAAAGCTAAAGAGCCCAAAAGAGCAATGCACACCCTGCGCATCCTCTCACCCCCTCATCTGAGTCAGCAAACTCGCCGATCACAATGCTCAATTTTAGCATGTGTGAGCTTACTGCGATGCCCTCATCCAAAGCCAACAGCTCAACGCATTAAAATGCCCATCGGACTTTTAATTGCCCACTTCCGCATGACCCTTATCGGACTCCCCAACTGGCTCAAACAGCTTTGGAGCAAACTGCATTAGAGCAAGCTTTATGCAACCAGCCAACGGCACTGCGATTATCATCCCGACAATGCCAAACATAACGCTGCCAGCCATGACCGAGAAAATGGCGACAAGCGGCGGCAATCCGACCCTTTGCCCAATCACCTTCGGCACTATGAGCCAATCAAAAACTTGGTTGACGATCACGATCACACCTGCTGAGCACAACGCTGCCCAAATTCGGTAGTGCTCGCTCGTCAAGTAACCAACAAAAAGGGCGAGGATGGTGCTCCCGATGGTTCCGAAGTATGGGATTGAGTATGTTATGCCAGCGAAGAAGCCAATTGCAGCAGCGTGGTCGTTGCCGAAGATGAAGGAAATGATCCACAGGAGAATTCCGTCAACAAAGCCGACGCAAATGCACATCAGCATGAAGCCGCGAAAGTATCGCCCAATCAATTTGCTGGTCTCATGAAGCAATGTTACAACTTCAGCGCGATGTTCCACTGGTATGAGCGCAAGCACCCTTTGGCGAAGCGGGTCAATAACCTGAAGCCAGTAATAAGTGATGAACGGCAACAGCAGGACTGAGAGCAAGCTCCCAATTGATGTCACAGCCCATTTAATCCGCTCAAGCATGAATTCGCCAATTTGCTTTGAGAGGCTGCCGAGCGCTTGCAAGGCATACGCAATGAATGGGTTTGAAGAGCTATTCTCCTCAATCCTCTTTAGCAGTTTGATTGCGAACATGTAATAGCGCCCATGAGGAGGCATGCACTCCTCAATGAGCGACTGCACTTGAGAAATGACGAGTGGCGCAATCGCTATCACCACCGCCGCGAATAGGAGAAGGAAGAAGCTGAACGAGATAAGAGATGCCATACTGCGAGACCATCCTCTGCTTTCAAGTCCGTCAACGATTGGATCAAGGAGATAGGCAAGCAGCATGCCCACAATGAAGAGGGGCAATATAGCCCTCAGCCTGTATAGGAGAAAGAGCAAAACAGCAACGGCTACCAAAATCACGATGTGGTTGACAGCGCGATCGCTTGAGGCACTGTTGCGCCACACTCCAACACTCACCTCAAAGAACGGGAGTCAAGGCAGCTAATTCCACGGAGTCACTCGCCGCATCTGTGAGCAAGTCACTCGGTTAAATTGGATTCGCAAGCTCATTGGCTTTGTCCCCCTGCAATGCATCACTTGCGGAATGGCACTGCACATCCTCTTTGGTCGCCTCGCGGCGTGCATCGGAATTGCTCAACGGCTCTCCACTTGGTTCCTCGGCAGGCTTCTCTGACTTTGCGGTCGCAAACTGACGCATGTATGCCTCAAGGCTCGCAAGCACACCCAAAATGCGCCACTGGAAGTAGACGGAGATGCACATCAAAATGAGCACCACGCACCCAAACAGGAAAACCGTCAGCCATAAAAAGGCAGCCAATGCCTCCATCTGCGTGCACCCCCTTAGCGCGTCTCACGGCTAAAACAGACTTTGTCACAATTTGCCATGGGAAGCAATCTCTCATTACACCGAATGCGGATTGGGGTTCAAAAACTCGCTCAGTGGTCGGATGGGCTTTGCATCCAGCTAACATGGCGATAGTTGGATAGCGCAAGCGATGTGTGAATGTGGGAAGTTTGAGCTCAATCGCGGCTCTTTAGTTCATCGGCGGTTGACTTCATCAAGCGCACAAACTCTCGGTAAAGCGAACATGCCGCATTTGGACCGAGCGACATTGCCTCGCCATAATGGCATTCCCCATACGAATACGGTGGACGAGCATCCCATTGCGTCTTCGGGATAAAATATCCGAGCTCGTCATTCGCCAACCCAATGACCAGCGAAAATTTTGTTGGCATGAGTTCAATCAGTGGTGGGCTCTCACAAACTTCACCGCCATAGTCCGCACCACTCGGCGATTCCACGCCTCCAATCACAATCTCGGGATATAGCTCTCCAGGTATGCAGAGCATGCTGACTTCGCCGAGCCGAATGAACGCTATCTCCGTTGGGACGGCGGAGCGAAGAACAAAATAGCCATGCCTGATCACACCGATGTGCGCTCCAATTCTGAGAAGCCAATTTTCAATTGGGAGCGTTATTGTCCTTGAGCGAACTTCAACCGATGTGTCGTTTACGAACTTGGCATTGCGGATATGCTTAAGCGCAAGCAACCCGACTCTCTCACCGAGCGCTTTCGCTTTCTCCAAGCCGTCAGCTTTAATGACTCGCCCATCGAGCGAACGCACGCTCACGCCCATCGGGCTCATCAATCCGCCGATTGCGCCGTTGATGTAAATCGCAATACCGCCAAGCCCGCCCACAAAACCGCCGTCTGGCAACCGAATGCCATTCTCAACTGTGGTGCGCACCCAGTGAACAAAGTCGGATGTGACCATCGTATTCCTTGAGCCAAACGCCTCTGGATGATTCGCCCAATGAACAATGGCGCACACTGTCTCATGCGTGGTGGCATCATAAAAATGCATCACGGTGAGCCTATCATCAACCACGAACGGTGGGCGTGAATCGCCAATCAACCCATCAACGCCAGTTTTGGCTTGAGCGACCGAGAGCCTGCAACTGCGCATGTTTGAGATGGCTTCCGTGAGCGCCTTAACCGCCATCCGCTTCACCATCTCCAGATAGCTCGCATCAACGCCACACGAAAATCTGAATCGCCCCCACAGACCGAGCGTATCTGGCGAGTTGTGGTTGTGCGTGCACGCCACAACGATGTAGTCACATTTAGCGCCAACCCGCTCAGCTTCATTTCGTATGTCAATCACATCGTCGTAAAACAAGCCAATCAGGTCAAGTGAAATGATGCCAATTCGGTGAACGCCATTATCAATGGCAACAGCCCTCGCCCAAAGTTGGTCATGCACCCTTGAGGCGGGGCGTGAATTGTGAAAGCCAGCAAGCCAAATCCTCGTCCCGCTCAACCTATCGCCGCTCATCGGCTCGTATCGCCCATCGCCATCACTGTCAACGAAGTTTGCGCACACAAATGGCGTTATCGCCGCCTTTGATGCGCCAACCCTCCAAACGCCATCGCCATATCGCCCGATTGACTGGATGTAAAGCTCAAGCCTATAACGGCTATGCCTCGGACAAGCGTTGAGCAGAAAAGCGCTGAAGACGCTTGCAACGAGGATTAAAATCGCAATGAGCCACCCTTTCGCCATGCAACGATGCACCTTATCCGAATCGGGATGAAGTTTCCAAAGCTGTTTTTTTTCACCGACGCACGGAGTGCCCTAACTCCTGCGCAATGTGCTCTCAATTATCGGGCGAAGGTATTGGAGGTCAAGCCTCGTCTGCTCAATGATCTGATGCGCGCTCATATTCGGATACTCGCTGTGCACGCTTATGACGCCATCAAAGCCGAGCTTTGAAAGGCAGTCAAAAACCTCATCCCATCTGGTTATGCCGTCGCGCAACGGCGCCGCTTCAACCCTCCATTTGACATTGCCAAATTCGTCCTTCACCGCACGCCATGCAAAATCCTTAACGGCAACCATGCGAACATAATCGCCGAGTAAGTCAATGCACGCCTTCCAACCGCAAAGACCACCCTCAACTGTCATGTGACCTGGATCAATGTATGCGCAAATTCGCTCACTCGGAAAGCCATCAAGGAGCATGAAAGTGATTGCGCCATCGCAAGTGACGAAGTTGCCGCTGTGCGTGTGCACGCCAAATGTGACGCCATATCTTTCGGCGATTTTCTCCAGACCGCTAAGTGAGCGACGCACATCGCTTATGCGCCCTCTGAGCGTTCCAAAGGCATCGTATCGCCAATACCCGAGCTTGATGAACTTTATCCCGAGGTCGCTTGCGCTCCCGACTATGTCCTCAACATGCCCATCATTCGGCGATGTGATTGATGTCGTGAGCATCCCGATGACAAGCCCACGCTCCTCAAATGCCTTTTTCGCCTTCGGGAGATGATGCTTCGCATCACTTGGGGCAATGCTACCGCCTTCTCTCACGGTCAGGTCAACGCCGTCAAAGCCGAGTTCAGCAATCGCATCCGCCATACCCTCAATGCCCAACTCCTGAAGGTGCTTGGCAAACATTAGGAGAAGCATGAATCTCACCTCCAAAGCAGCCCTTAAGCTGCAAGTGATGATACCACACATAGCCATCTCGTGATAGCATTCGGAAGGGGGTGAATCCTCTCATGCGAATTGGCGACTTAGTGGAGATAAGGGGCGTGCCAACCGTAATTCAACTCGCCAGCATCTCACATGCCGCTCACGCCGAACTTGAAGGGGCAAGGCAAGAGGCGCTGCGAGAAATCACGGCATCATACCTCGTCGTTCACGGGGCAAATGAAGCCGCAATTGAGGGCATACTCACGGGCATGAGCAAAGCGAATGGCTGCGCATACATGGTTAGCGGCGCGTTCGGGACGGGGAAAAGCCATATGCTCGCCATCATCGGGCTCCTCTGCCAGTTCCAATGGGCGAGAGAGCTCTTCACGCGCTCGCACGAACGCTATGCCAAATTGGTGAGCGAAATCGCTAAGCACAAGTGGTTGGTCACATTCATCAGCTTGGATTCCTATTCCCCAAAAGCGCCGCTTGAGCAAATTCTCTGGGAAGAGACCGTCGCATCGCTGAGGCGAATTCACCCTCACAAGGCAACTCAAAATCTGCCGACCAAAATGCCGCCATCGCGTGCTGAGGCGCTCGGAGCACTTCAAAGGGCTGCAAATGAGCTTGGGTATGAGCGCATGCTTTGGCTCATTGATGAGCTCTCAATGTTTCTTCAGGCAAAGGAACACAGCCAACTGCAAGCTGATGCGTCATTCCTTCAATTCATCGCGCAATATTGCCAGCGCTCGCATACATGGTTGATCGCAGCCATACAACGAACAGTTGAGGAGCTCGGTGAGCTTGAGCCGTATTCCATAACGCAAATCAAGGACAGATATGTGCGCTATGCGCTTTCGTTTGCGCATGCACGCCAGCTCATACGAAGGAACTTGCTCCCGCTGAAGGACGAGCGCCAGTTCACACAACTCATGCTCCAATGGCACCGAAAACTCACACAAGCCTTCCCCATGATTGAATTCAGCGCTGAGGAATTGATGGCGTGCTATCCGCTGCACCCGTTCACGCTCGCATGCCTTGAGAGAGCCGCTGGACGATTCTTCTCAAGGACTCGCTCAATCGTTGATTTCGTTCAAAGTCAAGCGATGCGCCTTGCCGACTGTGATGCATTTCAACTAATCACTCCAGACGCAATCTACGAGCACTTTTACGCCGACATCCTTTCACATCCCGAACTGCACTCATACGCCGACGAAGTTGTCCCTCACCTTGATGAGAGGGTGGGCGAACTTTTCCCCGAGCGAAAGGAAGCTGTGAGGAAGCTTGTGAGGGCGCTTGTGGCATTCAAGATTGCGGGCATGGATGCGCCAGTGAGGAAGCTCTCTCACACATTCCTTTGGGACTTGGGCTTGGGTGCCGAAATGAACTACAGCTACATGCTCTCGCTGCTGGAGACATTGCGCATGAGCGCAAACTACATTGACTGCCTCAGGCGTGAGGAAGATTACGGCGATGTGTATTCCGTTGACTTGGGCGCAACCACAACGGAAATGCTTCGGCGGAGGCTGCAGGCGTTAATTGACACACTCTCGGAAGGGGACATCAGGGTGATTGAATATGCGTTAAGGGCGATGTCAACATCACCGCTGCCAATGCCGCAAATCGGCTTTGGGCGAACAGCGGCAGTTGAGTGGCAAAATGCGCAGTTCAATCTCATGCTGCAGTGCATTGACCTGAGGGAGGTTACAGCTGAGTGGCTGCTCAGACTTCAACACCATATCGCTTCCCCATCGTGCACTTACGATATCCACATTCTCATCGCGCCGCCAATCGCAACAGATGAGCAAGTTAAGTGCGCTGCGGAGCTGCTGCGCTCACTTGAGGAGAATCGGTTCAAGTTCGCAATAGCCATTCTCATCCCGAAAACAATCGGCAGAGGCGAGATGATTCGCCTGACGGAAAACGCTGCTGCATCAATCCTGATAAACGACCCATCGCTCAGGGATAGCGACATTGGAATGGCAATATACAAGCGCTTGCGGGAGGAGGAGACTGCAAGGGCAAATGAGACGCAGCGGATAATGCGCAATGCATACTTAGGCGGCACATTGCTCGTCGGTGAAAGGAAGCTCCCCATATCGGCGCTCATACCGACTGAGGCATCCCTTAGCGATGTCCTTGTGGCAATCGCTGGCGCATCTGTTCCGAAGGTCTTCCCCCAGTTTACATCCGTTGCACCACGCTCACCGTTGCGCCCCTCGGACGAACATAAAAGGCTCATCAACTCAATCTTAGCTGGTGAGAACCCGCAAAGGCTGAGCGCCGACCTGAAGGAGCTTTGGAGATGCGTTGCAATGCCGCTCGGAATAACTACACAGGTGCTTGATGGCGCTGCACCATGCGAGGGCGCTTTAAAGCTCATATGCGAGCTAATAGCCAGCTTGGATGCGCCAATTGCATATGAGCAGCTTGCCGCTACAGCCCGTAAAAGCGAGTATGGGCTCCGTGATGAGCAGCTTGAATTGCTCATTGCGGCGCTGCTCAGGCGTGGCGAGGTTATGGCGCATGACAGATACGGCTCACCGTTGCTGCCGCAACGGCTTGGCTCACCACTCCACAGGCAAGTGGCAGCATTAAGCGCAGCACCGCTCGTTGACCGAGAAACTTGGGAAGCCGTAACTTCGTATGCGAGCGCCATCCAAATACCGCCACCAAAAGTTGAGGGCTCCCCTCATCCAGCTGCAGTTCAAGTGCTCTGGAGAAACCTCACCTCGTGGAAGGGACATGCATCCGAAATGTGCGAACGGGCGCACGGCGAATTGGTCACGCTAATGACGCAACTGCAACACAGCAGCGCCATGTGGTCTCAATCGCTCAATGCCATTGGGACTGTAAGTGTAGCCGTAAGCGCCATATCAGATGAGCTGATGCCGCATGATGGTCTCAAAGGATGGGTTGCAACCCTCCACGCCAACGGAGTGAGCGAAGATGAACTCAAGTCAGCATGGGATGTGTGCGTTCAAATTTACAACTCGCTGGCAAAGTGCGGCGAGCTGCGGAAAATACACGCTTGGCTAACGAGCGCGAATTTGAGGCTCAGCGATGAACTGAAAGTGCTCTCAGAGCGCTTGGTTGAGAGCATTGATGAAGGTGAAGTCATCTTGGGCAAGCTTGATTGGCTCATCTCGTCTTGGGAGGAGTTGCTCCGCAATTACACGGAGCAATATTTGACACACCACGAGAATGAACATAACGCCTCACGCTTTGAGCCATACATCAAGCTCAGGCATCACAGCGCCTTCAGGCTGCTCAGCAGAGCGGCGCAGCTACGCCTGCAGGTGATGGGCGCTGCTGAGGCGATTAGGGCAATCGGAGCCGAACTGTCAAAGCGATGCACCGTCACAAAAGAGCAGCTTATGCGCCAGCTTCGTGACTCGCCAGTGTGCCAGAGCTGCAAGCTGATGCTCGGCGAACACCTCTCCCTAACACCGCCTGAGGAGATGGAAAAGCGGATTGAGGAGATAGCCGATGAGTGCAAGGGGCGCCTCCTTGCACCAGATTTGAGGGGCAAAGTTGAATCATTCATGGAACGCCTTCCGACATCCATCACGAGGCAGCGGTTGAAGCGCCTGCTGAGCTTGAGCGCGAGCGAGAGTAATGATGTCTGGCTTGAAGCGCTCAGCGACGATGTGATTGAGTGCATCAATGCGGCAATATCGCCGACGCCGATCGCCGTGAGGAGCTTGAAATCGCTGTGTGAAAGGCTTATAGGACGCGAGATGACCAAATCGCAAGCTGTGAAAGTCTTCCTAAAGTGGCTTGATGAGCCAACTCAGCTCAAGCCGCTTGATATGGTTCGGTTTATGCAGGGAGAGGACGCAAGCCGATGAGGTGCCAATTTCAAGCCGCGCTTTTCCCGCGAAAAATTTTTAAAGCCACTCAGCGAGCTTGTCGGAATGCTTTCGGAAGATGAGGAGACCGAGGAGGAGAACGATGGCGGAAGTCATCAGCGCCATGATGATGTGCATCCAATCAATCGGCAGCGCTTGCCTGTTTGGAAGCGGTGGCGGATACATGAGCAAGCGCCTGTATGCGTCAATGTAGACAGCCACTGGGTTAAGCAAGTAAAAGCGAAGCCAGCCATGCGGCACATCCTCAAGGAAATACATGATCGGCACCGCAAAATAAAGCCACTTAAGTGCCGTGTCCGCGATGAACTTCACATCGTGGTAGTAGACTGTCCAGCAGGAAAGCATGAGCGCTAAACCTGTGGAGAGCATCACTTGACCGATAATGATGACTGGAACAAAGAGCGCCCTCGTTTGGAGGTGAACCTTTAAAGCGAGCAAATAGACAAGGAGAACGAGCATGCTTATGAGGAAGTGAACCAAGTTGCTCAGGACGGAAACAAACGGCAAGACTTCTCTCGGGAAGGGGAAAGCCTTGACCAATGAGCCGTGTTGAAGGAGTGATGAGCACCCATCAAGTATTGAGGCGCTAAAGAATTGCCACGCAAAAACGACGCACATGAAGTATGCCGATATGTTGGGCAGGTCGCGCTTGAAGAAGTGCTCAACGACGATAACAAGTATGAGCACCTGCGCAATTGGTGGCGCAAGTGACCAAAGTATCCCAAGGACGGTTCGCTTGTAGCGGAGGCGCAACTCGCGCCAAACGAGCACATAAATGAGCTGCCTATAACGGATGATGCTGCTGAGCGAATCAAAAATGACGCCCATCACTTTTCACTCCAAGGTCCTGCCACAGCTACCGAGAGCGAATCAACGCTGATGTGCCTTTGAGCGGCTTCAATCACCTGCTCAAGCGTAATTGAGCGGTATATCTCCTCTCGCCTTTTCAGGTAGTCAACTCCAAGTCCATACATGTGCGCATCCAACAGCGCCTGAGCCATGCCCGCATTTGTCTCAATACGGAAGATGAAGCTGCCAACGATGTAATTAACAGCGTCGTTCAGCTCCTCCTGGTTTGGCGGCTCATCGGAGCACATTGCCCTAATCTGATTCCGCATGCTCTCAATCGCCCTCTTGACATTATCCGGAGCAACGCCAGCACCCGCTATAAACATCCCTTTGCCCAATCGCCCCGAGATGCGCGACCAAACGCTGTATGCGAGCCCCTCTTCACCTCTAACTCTATTGAACAACCTTCCGATGCCTGCGCTGCCGCCGAGAATGCAGTTGAAGACGCTGAGGGCATAATAGTCAGCGTCACGCCTGCTCACGCAGAGCTGACCAAGCATGACTGCAACCTGTGATTTGTCAGCCATAGTTCGGACTTCAAATTTGGGTGGTTGCGGCTGGACCTCCAAGACGCCCCCCACTTCAACTTCACCAATACCAGCCTCCCACTCGCCCAAATAACGCTGTGCCAACTTGATTGCCTCATCTGGCGCGATGTCACCAATGATGGCTAATGCAGCTCCATGCGGGCGATACCAACGCCGATGAAATTCGCAAAGCGCATCTCTATCCAGCTTCTGGATGTCCTCCGCTTCCCCCTCCGAAAAATATCGGTATGGATGCCCTTCGGGATACAGCGCTTTGCGCATCATCTTTGCCGCAACTGCCCACGGATCGTCATCAAGGGTGTGCAGCTGTGTTATTGTGCGCAGCTTGCATTTTTCAAGCTCATCACTCGGGAAAGATGGATTGAGCAACACATCCGAAAGCACATCCATTGATCGCTCAACATGCTTTGAAAGGCAGCTCACACCAACGCCAGAAAAGTCGTGAGAGCACCAAGTCCATATGCGAGCTCCAACATCCTCAAGTTCCTCAGCAATTTGAACCCATGTGCGTTTCGCCGTCCCCCTCGTAATCATTTGCGATGTTAAATTTGCCAAGCCGCGCATGCCATGCGCATCCCTGATGCTCCCAGCCACAAAGGAGCTGCAAATCGCCACGCTCGGGTGATTGCGCCTTTCAACGGCGATGACCGTAATGCCGTTATCAAGCACATGGACTATCGGCTCGCAATGTATGGGCGATGTGGAGGGTATACCACCCATGCACCATAAGTGAGACCTCATCCCACTCACCCCGTTGAGGCATGCCTGAGTAACTTCCACATTCGCTTAAGATGACCTTCCAGATGAAGTCGGTATGAAGTGCCCGACAGTGCGATTGTCCTCGTGCAAGTAGCGCTGAGCCACCGCTTGCACTTCGTCGGCACTCACAGCCCTCACGCGCTCAAGCAACTCATCGGCGTATTTGTAGCTTGAGAGGATTTCAAAGAAGCCGAGCTGCATCGCCCTCATTGAGACGCCTTCCTGAGAGTAGATGAAGGAGGCTTCCACTTGGCTTAAGGCTCTTTGGAGCTCCTGAGCCGTAACTCCGTCTTGAACGATGCGCTCAACCTCTGTTAGAAGCGCCCTTTCAAGGTGCTCAACATTGATGCCATCCCTCGCCTGAGCGCGCATCCAGAACAGCGATGGGTCTATCGCGAGGTGCAAATGAGCTTCTGCCCAAACTGCTATGTTGCCTTCAACCAAGTTTCGGTATAGCCTTGAGCTTTTACCCATGCTGAGAATGGCTTCAAGGATGCACAGTGCGGGAATATCCTCGCACGCAGCGGATGGCGTGTGATAGGCGATAAAGACATACTCGCCGTATGCTTCCCTCCTGACGGTAACGCGCCTTTCGCCCCTTTGCTCCGGCTCTTTTGTTCTCGGCTCCGGTGGTGTCTCGCCGCGCGCCAGTTCGCCAAAGTGCCTCCTTGCAAGCTCAATTATGCGATCCACCTTAACATCCCCGACGACGACAAGAACGGCGTTGTTTGGGGCATAGTAGCGCTTATAATAGGAGAACAGCTCATCACGAGTTATTGAGCGCAGGTCTGACTCATACCCGATGACGCTCCATCGGTATGGATGAGCTATAAATGCCACAGCATGAACTGCCTCACTGAGCAAAAACTCGGGATGGTTCTCTGCGCCTTGGCGCTCGCTTATGATGACCGTCCGCTCAGCCTCAACTTCCTTCGGGTCAAAGATGGCGTTGGTCATTCTATCGGACTCAATTTGCAGCGCAAGTTCTATGTCGCTTGAGGGCAAGTCCTCAAAGTAAGCGGTATAGTCATGCGATGTGAACCCATTCCAGCGCCCACCCTTTCGCTCTATCAAGCGCGTTAGCAGCTCCTTCGGGAACCTCGGCGTCCCCTTGAAGAGCATATGCTCAACCCAATGCGATATGCCCGTTATACCCGGGTGTTCATTCCTTGAGCCAAGGCGATACCACATGTAGCAGCTTGCGAGCGGAGTTGTGTGGTCCTCCTTGACCAACACCTTTAAGCCGTTATCCAGCACCTCCTCGGCAACACCATCGGAGAGCCTCATCGCCATCACCACTCACAGGATGAACCTTCACCTTCGGGCAATGTTAAGCACGCCGCCGGCAATGACGATCTCAACCTGACGCCTCGTGAGCGAATACTCAGCCATGAACTCGCTCCCGTTGCTCAGGTTGCGCACGAGTATAGGCTGCCCCTCCCTGAGACGCCCAATGACATCTGGCATCTCAAGCTCGTCGCCGCAGGAGATGAGGTCATAATCCTCGTCTCTTGAGAATGTGAGCGGCAATATGCCGAAGTTGACCAAGTTGGCGTGATGTATTCTGGCAAAAGATTTGGCTATGACTGCGCGCACGCCCAAATAGCGTGGCGCAAGCGCCGCATGCTCCCTGCTTGAACCCTGCCCATAATTTTCGCCACCGACAATGAAGCCACCCCCACGAAGCTTTGCACGCTCAACAAATGCCGGGTCAAGGCGCTCAAACACAAACTCGGATATTGCCGGCAAGTTGGAGCGCAGCGCCATAACCTTCGCGCCGCTGGGGAGTATGTCATCGGTCGTGATGTTGTCCCTCAACTTGATCAGCACAGTGCCGGCGAGCGTTTGCGGCAGCCGGTCAAACTCTGGAAGCGGTTTTATGTTCGGTCCGAAAATCACCTCAACCTCGCTTGGATCATCAGCCGGCGGGATGATGAGCGAGTCGTCAATTGCAAATTGCTCTGGCAGGGCTATCCTCGGCGGGTCGCCAAATTTCCTCGGGTCGGTTATCTCGCCAGTGATTGCGGCGACTGCCGCCACCTCAGGGCTGCAAAGATAAACCATGTCATCCTTCGTCCCACTCCTGCCCTTGAAGTTGCGATTGAATGTGCGAAGTGAAACACCGCCGCTCGGTGGCGCTTGCCCCATACCGACACACGGACCACAAGCGCATTCAAGCACCCTAACGCCAGCTGAAAGCAGTTCGGCAAGCGCGCCATTGCGCACGAGCATGAGCAGAACTTGCCTTGAGCCCGGAGAAAGCGTAACGCTCACCCTTGGGTGAACTCGCTTGCCGCGCAATATTTCGGCAACCACCATCAGATCACGATAGGATGAGTTAGTGCAGCTGCCGATGCAGACTTGGTCAACTGGTGTCCCTTCAAGTTCATTCACTGGCTTGACATTATCTGGGCTTGACGGGCATGCGACCAATGGCTCAAGTGAACTTAGGTCAAGCTCAATCAGCCCATCGTAGTCGGCATCCGCATCAGCCACTATGTGTCTCCAATCGCCCTCCCTTCCCTGCGCTCGCAGGAATGCGAGCGCCTGCTCATCACTCGGGAAAATGCTCGTCGTTGCCCCAAGTTCAGTCCCCATGTTGGCTATCGTGGCTCTCTCTGGGACGGACAACCCCAACACACCGTCACCGCCGTATTCAAACAGCTTTCCGATGCCGCCCTTTACCGTAAGCCTGCGCAGGAGCTCAAGCGCCACATCCTTCGCCGAAACCCAATCTGGCAGTTTGCCGGTCAACTTGACGAGCACAACTTTTGGCATGGTCATTCGGAATGGCTCACCAGCCATAGCGAGTGCAACATCAAGCCCACCGGCGCCAATGGCTAACATGCCGATTCCACCACAAGTCGGGGTATGGCTGTCGGAGCCAAGGAGCGATTCGCCGGGGATGGCAAACCTCTCAAGGTGCACTTGATGACAAATGCCATTTCCGGGGCGAGAGAAATATATGCCGTGCTTGGCTGCGAATGTCCTAAGGAAGCGATGGTCATCGGCATTCTCAAAGCCGAGTTGCAGCATGTTATGGTCAACATAGCAAACTGACAGCTTTGTGCGCACATGCTCAATACCCATTGCCTCAAGTTCAAGGCATGCCATCGTCCCCGTCGCATCCTGCATCAAAGTCTGGTCAATCCGCACGGCAATCTCGCGTCCCGGGATTGGCTCGCCTTCAACTATGTGCTCGTCAATGATTTTTCTCGCAACGCTCTTCCCGATGGCAACCACTCCCCTCTTCAACCGTTTTGCGCAAAAGCTATGTGCCGAGCTCCCCATTCGGCGATTCGCAGTCCACCAACGATTGCTTGCAAAGTTTAGGATGACGCACTCGCGGTGAAGCTAATGCAAATGATCCACTCGGCATTGTTAGCGCCAGACGCTTCCAAAGGAGTTCTCACAAGGGCTTCAAAATGTGAGACCGCCTCGCGCTATAATGCTTTGTGGCTGCATTTCAACAGTGCTGAAAATGCTCGCCCAACGGGGTGAAGATGATGGGCAATCAGATCAAGACAGTGCTTCTGCTTGGTGCACTAACAGGGCTGCTCATCCTGATTGGTGACTTAATTGGCGGCAAAAACGGGATGCTGTTTGCGCTGATAATAGCGGCTCTGATGAACTTCGGTGCATGGTGGTTCTCCGATAAGATCGTGCTTGCAATGTATCGTGCAAGGGAAGCAGACCCAACAAGTTATCCGCACTTGCATGCCATCGTGCGGCGACTCACTGCCAAAGCCAACTTGCCAATGCCGCGCCTTTACATAATCCCAGTGATGCAGCCGAATGCCTTCGCCACAGGAAGAGATCCACATCACGCAGCTGTTGCTGTGACTGAGGGGTTGCTCAGATTGCTCAATGAGGACGAAATTGAGGGAGTGCTCGCTCACGAGTTGACCCATGTGCGCAACAGGGATACGCTTGTCTCCGCCATCGCAGCGACGATAGCCGGCGCAATCATGGTCTTGGCAAGGATGGCACAATGGGCGCTGTGGTTCGGGGCGTTCGGCAGGGATAGGGAGCGCAATGGCAATGTCCTCCAGTTAATTGCCCTTGTGCTGCTCATCATTCTCGCGCCGCTTGCAGCGTTGATCATTCAACTCGCCATATCACGCTCCCGCGAATATATGGCTGACGAAGGCGCAGCATACATGAGTGGGAAGCCGCTCTCATTGGCGAGCGCTTTAGCAAAGCTTGATGCTGCGGTGCGCCAGTTGCCAATGGTTGATGCTAACCCGAGCACAGCTCACATGTTCATAGTCCATCCGGCATATGGCGATGTCATCTGGAAACTGTTCAGCACTCACCCACCTATCCCTGAGCGCATAGCGAGGCTTAGGGAGATAGCGGCACGCATGGGGCGGTTGGCTTAACAGCGGCTTGAAAAAGACACCTGTAAGAGACCCCCTATGGCGGGCACGAAAGCAATGCGCGAGTGAACTGATGAGCTGTAGAGCTTATACGAGCCACAATGCATTGCTGTGCCCGCCACCAAAATTTGTAACGCCGCAAAGCCAAACAACGCCACCGATTGAAACGGCTGCGTGTCTAAAAGTGTGATTGCAGTGGCATTGAGGGTGTGGTATACTCGGCAATGAAGCGAGAAGTCGCTCGGAGGTAGCTGGGAAATGAACGAGCGAGATTCGTTTGCCATATGTGTGGGTTGCTTGTGGCTTGTCATGTGCCTATTTTTATCCGTGTCATCCGTGCCTATTGGTGTGGCGAAAGCGCAGCTCAAGTTTGAGATGATTGAGCAGACGAGTGACCCATCATTCTGCCTCGCTATGACACTGCGCCAAATTGATGCCAGCTGCGTGCACACAACGCTGTGCACTTTCAGCATATCGGGTAACCAACAGGAGTTTTACATGATCCATGTTGGGCGCAATGATACACAGCTTGCATGGTATGGGCGTGGACAAAAAAGGGAGATCTCTCGCGGTAAAGGGCTGCAGAATGGCAACGGATGGAAGCTGCTCCTCATACGCTCTCCAGAGGGCATCAGGTTGCTCTCAAATGACGAGGTGCTGCTCAGGGCAGATATCAACATACCGTCTGGTGGGGCTTTGAAATACGCCCTTGGGTGTCCCCACCTCTCAGTTGAGGAGTTGCGATATCAACCCACGGAACAGGTCTTCTTCACGGACGATTTCACTCAAGGCGATGATAACCTCACATCATGGGATAAGACTGGTCAGTGGTCATTGCAGGGCGTTGACAGCCCGCAGCCAAACCCCAATTTGAGCGCCAACCCATTTGCGCTCCGCGCAACTGTAACGCCGCAACAGCCGAAAGCATTCGCATTAACGGGATATTGGTTCTGGCACAGCTACGCAGCGCAGGCATCGGTTAAAGTTCAAGGGCGCGCAACCGCTGGATTAATAGCTTACGCAAAGGGATTGGATGATTTCTGGATGCTCACTCTGGAGCCGAAAGGCAACTGGCGCTATTTCCCGAAAGGCTCTGTCAGGCTTGTGCGTGTGAGGAGCGGTAAAGAAGTTGTGCTTGCCGAACAGGCATTGCCGCTTGAAGACGACCAATGGTATGAGCTGCGCATTAGCGCCGACAATGCGACCGTGAGGGGTTGGGTGGATGGAATTGAAGTCGTTCGTGCAACCCTGAATGGCTTCCCCATGGGGCAAGTTGGGCTGTATGCGACTGGCGATGGGAGAGCCTATTTTGACGATGTCATTGTGGCTCCGTTGCAGCAGCTTATATCTGCTGCCATGCACACGAAGATAACCGAGCAATACACATATGAGGACACGATGGCTGAGTGGGCAACTTTGTCTGGCTCGCTCATGCGTGACCCTCAAGACCCAAACCTATGGTGGCATCCGGGGATATTCTTTGGCGACTTTGAACTGACGCTTTGGTTGACTAACGGCGGGCGAAATAGGGGTAGCTTCTCATTTCACCTTTGCCCACCGCAAGCGACCGGCGCTCGTCCCATAACCTTGCAAGTCACCAGGCGTGTTGAATCACCGCGTCAAATAGCAAACTTCCACATTGGGTTGCCATCGCCAATCCCATTCGGCATCAATGCACCACTAAGGGTCGGTGGAACGAACGATATCCTTGTGACAGTAAGCTATGGCTCGTTAGCATTGACGAGTGCGAGGCTAAACCCAGATAGCGTCAGCGAGGAGCCAGTGCGCATTAAGCGTATGGCAAACAGATTGGTCATAATGCTTGGCAGCAGGGTGATCGCAACTGCTGAGCACCCCGCTATCAAACTTGCCCAGTTTATCAGCTATAGAAGGGATGGCTATGAACCGGACTGGGCAAGATGTAACCTTGTGTGCTCCAATCTCATTGACGACACATTCTCAATAGCTCCGACTCGCTGGCGCTCCACAAGGGGCGTCTGGCAAGTGACGGCAAGATGGCCATGTTCTCCGGGCTGGGCGTGGTTTGGCGGGACACAGCACCGTTTCCCAACGCTTTGGAGCAAGGCGAGCTTTGAGGGGAATATGGTCATTGAGGTATTTGCGGCAATCAAGATGCGTGAGCGCGGCAACCCGTATCCGAACCCCCGCGATATCAATGTCTCATTTTGCGCCGATGGTTGGAATGTGGGCAGCGGCTATTCATTCCTGCTGGCTGGGTGGGGTAACGCTGGCTCGGGGCTTTTGCGGAAAGGGGAAAGGGTGGCATATAACCCCGATGTGGCTTTCAGGAAAGCTACGACGCTCAATTTTGCTGGCTTCCACAGGCACTGGTTTTATATACGCATTTTGAAACTCGGTAACAACATCACATGCTATGTTGACAGGCAACCTGTAGTGCACTGGAGTGATCCACAACCGATAAATTCGGGCAGGGTTGCGATATGGACGGTTGACAACGGTGTGCTTGTGGCGAGGACCCGCATTTGGTATGAGAGGATAAAGTCGCTTGAAACAGCACCGATGCCACCATCCAACTTGCCACAGGAATCACCGAGCGAAATCGCCTCAGCTAACGGTTGGAGAGCAATTCACAACGATGAGAGCCAGCCTGCAGTCCGCCTGACACCGAATGGTAAAGTTGAGGTCGTAAACTGCATGTCCGGAGGAAGAATGATGGTCAGAGCGCCAGTCAACGATGTCTATGTGATGCAATCGCCAATGCTGGAGCTCAGCATGCGCATGGGCGAAGGAACGCTTGTTAACCTTTACCTTCGCATCAACGGGCGCACTGTGATGATACCGTTGAGCCAAGTGCTTCCACACCCCAATGAGATCGTCACCGCCGGACAAACAGCAGGCGTGCAAGTCAACAGAGGTGCAAACGGCATCGTCAATGTCAAGGTTGATTTGCGCTCCCTGTGCGAAGCACTCGGGATGAAACCGCAGAACGCCATCTTGAACGAGGTGCTCATAGGAAACCTCACGACGGATGAGTATCTTCTCGCCGGTCTGCTCGGCAACCACCTCGGCTGCTCATTCACAATTGATGAGCTCTCCTTGACGAAATGACATATAGTGCCGCACATGCGAGGAGTTGCGTTTTTGAACGGGAATGCCCATTGGTGGGACTGTGGTCACTCCCACAAAAGGACGCAAAATGCGCAACCCCGGTTGATGCCAAGAGCTTGCAATAAGCCAATGACTCAATTTAGCCCTGTCAGATTTTTCTCAGGCGCTTAAACGCTATGCGCAATCCGAGGAGGGTTAGGTCCTCCTCAACATCGTCAATCACATCAACCAATGGCGCTATCATCCTTGCCAGACCACCGGTTGCCACAACTTTCGCTTCGCCGAGTTCCTCCTTAAACCTCGCCACCAACTCCTTGACGAGCCCCACATAACCGAATATGATGCCAGACTGCATGCTTGCCACAGTTGAACGCCCTATAGCTCTGCTTGGGACTTCAAGTTGAATCCTCGGAAGCTTTGCAGTGCGCTCAAATAGCGCCTCTGCGGAGATGGTAATTCCGGGGGCAATTGCGCCACCAAGGTATGCGCCATCTGCGGTTATCGCGTCAAATGTCGTAGCAGTCCCGAAGTCAACGACGATGCAGGGTCCTCCGTAAAGCTCATATGCAGCGATAGCGTTAACAAGCCTATCTGCGCCAACAGCCTTCGGGTCATCATAGAGTATGCGCACACCCATGTCCATCTCGGCGCCAACGACAAGCGCTGCAACATTGAAGAAGCGCCTGCTCATTTCCTCAAGGGTTGGGGTAAGCGGTGGAACTACACTGCAGATGCAAACGGCAATAACATCGTTTGGGCTAACGCTTTGCCAGTTGAGCATATTTGTGAGGAACGAGAAATGCTCCTCTGGCGTCCTTGATGTGATGGTGTGTATTCTCCACGAGCAAACAAGGCTTCGCTTAAGCCCCTCCCTTGAGTCATCATGCTCGTCCAGATTGAACAAGCCGAAGACGATGTTCGTGTTTCCGACATCAATTGCGAGCAAATGCGGCATTGAAGAATCCCCCCTCATTTAGCTCCGCAGGGGTGTGCCGAAGGTTGGCATTATGGATTGCCGACCGAGTTTGATGCTGTGGCATTTAACCACCAGCGTGGTTGACCTCCAAGCCGCTACAAGATGGCGGTGAACTGCCGGCATCCCAATAACTTGTGTTTGGCAATTTTGTCGCCCTCCTTAATGCCGGCTTGGGCAAAGCCCGCAATAGTTCAATTGCAGCCTCGCGCATTAGCGCGCCTGCGTCTGGCATAAGTTTGCTGCTCCTTGCCAGCCTCGGTTCATACCCACCGGTCCGAAATGCCTCTTCGGTTGGGACATAACCAACCATGCCATTGGCACATGAAACGATAAAAGTGCTCGGATACGGTGAAGCCCTCCTCACATCAAGCCCGAACTGGCAGAAGTATTCGCATGGGAATGAAACGATGGCTGTATCGGCTATCAGCATTGCCATGATTTCGGCATTAACCATCGGCTCACGCTTGTTGGCTTCATCAAGCAGGACAAGCTCACGGGCATAAATTCGCTCAGTGTCCCAAGAGTCGCTGCTTTCCAGCAATCGCTTTGCCTGTTCAAGCATCTGCAGTGGCACCTTGCGTGTTGGCAAACTTAGGACCTTTGACGATGCCGCGAGCGGGAGCACCTCGGTTGAGTAAGCATCAAAGTCCATCCCGAAGATGACCTTGAGCGCTTCAGCGCCGATCTTACCACCTACTCTCCTCGCCCACTTCTCACCAACTTCGGGCTCACGCGGTATCAACTGAGCGACCTGCGTCACATCACCGCATGCGCCGTTTAGGTAAACCACATGCGCTTGCTCTCCCATGACTGCCCTTATCGTCTCTCGGACATAGTGGATGTAGTCAGCCGAGAATTCGCTTCCCCACATCACCGTCGCATGACACGCGTAATTGACGATGCAGCCAAGGAATGCACCATCATCGGCAACTGCTGCAATGACCCCGAGGCGGGGGTCTATCGGACCGGCTATGGCAACAGCATCCTTTGCTAACTTGCCCGGGTGAGTCCTCTGAGTGCCATCCTTCATCACGCACCTGCGATTGAAAGCGACCGTATCCTCATATCCAAAGCCGCATGCAATTAGCGCATGACGCCTATGTTCATGAGCCTCAATGATGGCTTGCGCAATGGCTTTAGCGACGCTGTCACAGTAGTCCTTGTCAGCTTCGCACAAAAACGCGTCGGCAATTGGACCACCATTGTGGGTGTGCGTAGCTGCGACCAAAATGTGCGACTTTGGTATGCCAATGCGCTCTTCGGCTATGCTCCTTGCCATGGCTACAATTGACGACTTGATTGAGAGCGCATCTACGGATACGATGGCGAGTTTGACATCGCCCTCACTGAAGACAGCGGCAGTGGCAAGCAATGGGTCGTGAACGCCTGTCGCAAATCTCGGATGGAAACCGCCGGGTATAACTGAGCCGAGCGGCGGAGTTATGTCAGCGCATGCAAACCCAACCTCCATATGCCTCACCTCAACCGCGCCGTTTGAAATTTGGAATCCGCCTTCAACCAACCGGGGTTGACAAAAGCAATCCAAGTATGCACTCAACGATGAGCCTCGCTGCTACGATTGCGCTTGTCCCGAAATCAAGTTGCGGACATAGCTCAACCACATCAACTGAGTTAATACAGCAACCCCTGATGCGCAGCTTTTGTATTGCGCCCACAAGCTCATGAAAGTGCAGCCCATTTGGCTCCGGGTTGCTGACCGCCGAGATGATGCTTGGGTCAAGCACATCTAAGTCAATGCTAATATGGGTTGGCACATTGGGAGTTACCAACCACGGAAGTTCGCTTATGTCGCGATAAAGCCCCATCGGCTCATCACCGACGAATGAGCGAGCCCCGAAGACGAGAACATTGTCAATGCCGACAAGCTCGGTCAACCTGCGCACCGTGCATGCGTGAGACAGCCTTGAGCCGTCATATTCGTCACGCCAATCGGAGTGAGCATCAAAAACGATGACACGCAACTCCTTATAGGCTTTGAGCAAGCCGTCAACTATTCCGACCGTGACTGAATGATCGCCGCCAATGCAGACTGTGCGCTTACCCTGCGAATGGAGCTTGAAGATGAGCGACGAGATCGCATCAATGACCCCTTCATGGGATTGTGGCAATAGCATATTGCCCAAGTCTGCCACCTCAAAACCGCGCAAGTCAAGCCGGAAAATGTGGCTGTAACTTTCCAAGCTGTGAGATGCCATCCGTATGGCATCCGGGGCGTGGCGCATGCCCCTTCGGAAGCTTGATGAGCCATCCCAGGGCATGCCAACAATGACAACTCTGCCATCAAGCCCATCCTTGGCTTCCAAGAATGGCTGCCATGATGGCATGGCAAATCACCCCAATGCTCGGTTTTACATCCGCAAATTCAAGTGCTAAACTAAGTTGTTGGCGCTCGCTCAGCAATGCTTTAACCTCACTCTGCAACTTGCGAATCGCAAGTCAGCTTCACTCATTAAGGCGCATCTTACTAAGCTTGGGCGCTGTGAAAACGGCAACGCAGCCAATTTTTAGCTGGATCAAGAAACACAGCCAGCTGCATCTTAAGAGTCTAATGAGATGCCTTCACTGCCCGACAGATGCATTATACCGACATGAGGAAGGCTGTGGATGGCATAAATGAATGGCTGCGAGGGGATGAGAAGTGATAGAAGTGCACCACCTGACAAAGTATTACGGCACGCTTAAAGCCCTCGACGATGTCTCATTCACTGTTAAGAGGGGCGAAGTGGTTGGCTTCCTCGGACCAAATGGTGCTGGCAAGACAACGACAATGCGAATCATTTGCGGCTATTTGAGCCCAACTGATGGGACTGTAAAGGTGGGCGGATACGATGTCATTGAGAACCCAATTGAATCGCGCCAGCTCATAGGCTATATGCCTGAGACAGTCCCACTATACAACGAGATGACCGTCCGAAGCTACCTCCATTATATGGCTGCGATAAGGCGCGTCCCGAAAGGAAAAAGGAAGGAGCGAGTTGACTATGTCGTTGAAAGATGCGGCTTGAAAGAGGTCGTTGATAACATCATTGGAACGCTCTCAAAGGGTTACAGGCAGCGCGTCGGCATTGCGCAAGCGCTCGTGCATGACCCGCCGGTGCTCATACTTGATGAGCCGACCATCGGACTTGACCCAATACAGGTCATTGAGGTGCGCCAACTCATAAAGGAGCTGGGAAATGACCACACTGTCATCCTCTCAACCCATATCCTTCCGGAAGTGAGCATGACATGCAAAACGGTTCTAATCATACACAGAGGGCGCATTGTCGCTGAGGATACACCAGATGGGCTTGAAAGGAGATTGAGGAAGAGCGAACGCATACTTGTGCGGTTGCAGCGCATCCCGGATGATGCGGTGAGCTCACTTGAGCGTTTGCCAAGCGTCGTGAGGGTTGAGAGGGTGCATGGCGAAAACAACCTGTTGGCAGTTGAAGCGCGCCCCGGAACGGACATACGACCGATGATTGCCGAACATGTGGTTAACCATGGGTGGGGATTACTTGAGCTGCGCCGAGATGAAATGACGCTTGAGGAGATCTTCCTCAACATCATCACTCGTGAAGAGGGAGTGAAGGTGTAAGCGAGGTGCATTGGTGTGGGTGCATCAGCTATAGAGTCAGCTACGGCAACAAGAACGGGCGTAAGCCAAAGGTTGAAAACTGCGCTTCATTGCTTTTGCTCATGGCTCTACATTGTTTGGCTAATAGCGTGGCGTGAGGTTAAAGCATTCTTCACATCGTGGATAGCATATGCGATGCTCATCTTCTTCCTCGTTCTATGCGGCTACATATTTTTTGCCATCTTCATGGTTGGGCGCACCTCTGACATGCGCTACTTCTACTGGGATGTCGCCGTCATACTCATGTTCATCGTGCCGATGATGACGATGAGGCTATTCGCTGAAGAGAGGAGGCTCGGGACGCTTGAATTGCTACTCACATCACCAGTCAGCGACTGGCAGGCTGTCCTCGGCAAGTTCATGGGCTCGTTCATCGTGCTCTGCATTACGCTCTCGCTGACCCTGTATGTGCCACTCATAGTCAAACGCATTGCCAATCCAGATTTAGGTCCATATTGGAGCGCATACATTGGGCTGCTACTTTATGGCGCTGTCATGCTCTCCATCGGAACATTTTGGTCAGCAACAACTGACAACCAGATAATTGCTGCAGTTGCCACATTCGGGACACTGCTGATGCTCTACATCATAAGCTGGCCAGCGGAGGGGCTGAGCGGTTGGAGCGAATTCTTCCAACGCATATCCCTATATCACCGTTACAAGGACTTCGCCGAGGGCTTGGTTGATACCAAGCATATCGTCTTTTACATCACCTTTACCTTCTTGGCTCTCTACTTCACGGTGAGGACGGTTGAAAGCCGTCTCTGGAGATGAACGGGCTGCAATTGCTCAAACTGTGCTTGTGACAGGGTATTGGCATCGGAAGCAAGCACGCATGACGGGGGTGAACGGGTGTGCCCTTCATGATGGAGTCATTACGGCTCAAACTGCGCCAATGGACATTCACATTGGTCATATTTGGGCTCGCACTGCTCATAAGCGGGATAACGATGAAGATGGCGTGGAAGCACGCGAAGTTAAGCTGGTTGTGGATAGCTGTGGCTGTAATTGGTGCATGCTCACTCATCATCGCCATCGCTGCAAATTACGAGGCGATACTTTCGTTCCTTGTAACGAGGAGGGGGCGGATGGGGACAAACGCCATCGTTTGTGTGCTCCTCATGACCGCGATCATGGTCATGGTAAACTGGATTGGCGATAGGCACCATGCAAGGTTTGATTGGACGAGGACAAAGCGCCACACGCTATCGCCACAGACACTCAAGATACTCAAGGGGTTGAAGAAGAAGGTGACGATTGTGGGCTTTTACAGGCGTGACTCATTTGAGTTTGAGCGGATGAGAGACCTGCTCAAAAGCTACGACGATGCCTCCCCAAATGTGAGGGCAATTGTTGTGGACCCAAGGGATAACCCATTGCTCGCCGAGAAGTATGGCGTGACATCAACATCAACCGTCGTATTTGAGTGCGAGGGCAAACGGGAAGTCGTCTCCTTCGGCAGCGAACAAGAATTTACGAGCGCCATACTCAAGCTCACGCGTGAGAGGAAGAAAAAAGTCTACTTCCTTCAAGGGCACGGTGAGCACAGCTATAGCAGCTACGATGACGAAGGCTATAGCAGGCTCAAAGATTTCCTTGAGAAGCTTGAGTATAGGGTTGAAGGGCTTGAGCTGATGCGCAAGCAGCAAGTCCCAAAGGATTGCGATGTGCTAATCGTTGCCGGACCACAAAAGCCGCTCATGCCGGAGGAAGTTGAGGCAATCAAGGGCTATTTGAAGGGAGGCGGAAAAGCGCTAATCATGGTTGACCCAAAGAGCCAGCACATGAACGAGATACTTGAGGAGTATGGGGTTGAGGTGAGGGGCGGCTATGTATTTGACATAGTCACACTGGCGAGAGACCCGAGGGTGCTCCTTATAGCCAACTTTGAGTTTCATGACATAACTCGCCCATTCATGAAGGCGAGGGCTAATGCACTCCTTTTGGCTGAGTGCACCGCGCTGAAGAAGAGCGAACAAGCCCCGACGGGATTTACAGTGACAGAGTTACTTAAGACCACATCCGAGGCATGGCTGAAGAAGGAACTCACAGAGAACATTGCCCCAACGAAAGAGGATGAGCGTGGACCGTTCACAATAGCTCTTGCTGTAGCGCCATCGTCACCAGCAAAGGGCGAAAAGAAAACGAGGCTCGTCTTAATTGGTGATTCCGACTTCGCAAGCAACCAATATGTGTCCGCGTTTTACAACGCTGATTTCTTCCTCAACACGATCAACTGGCTCGCCCAAGAGGAAGAGCTCATAGAGATAAAGCCAAGGGAAGAGCCACCGGATACCTTCATACCGACAACGAGGCAGCAACTCTTCGTCTTTTTGTGGAGCGTGATCATCCTGCCTTTGCTTGCGTTAATGGCTGGGGTAGCTGTATGGCTATCTCGGAGGTGAAAGTTGTTTCCCATGCGCGGCATGAAAGGGACGCTACTGCTGCTTGCCTTAGCGATAGCTCTTGGTGTTTGGATTTTGCTATTTGAGCGCGGACCGGCTCCCGAAGGAAAAGCGCTTTGGTCGGTTGACCCGAACAAGATTGAGAGGATTGAACTTCACAATTTGAAGGAGCGAAAGAGGATCACGCTGCAGCGTGTCGGTAAGGATTCGTGGCGCATCGTCTCGCCAGTAAATGCCCCGGCAAATAACGATACAGTTAAGTTCATGCTTGACAGGCTTAAGCGGGTGAAAGTAGAGCTAACGCTGAAGGAAGACGCATTGAAGAGAAAGGAGTTTGGCTTCCGAGAGCCACAGGGAGCGGTTGAAATCCAGTTGCGTGGTGGGAAAAAGTATAAGCTTGTGCTCGCAAAAAAGACACCCGATGCACTTTACGCATATGCCTACCGTGAGGATAAGCGCAAGCCAGTTGTAGTTGACAGCATGCTGCTTGACGATGCCCTCAAAGGGCTTGATGAGATTCGCGAGAAACGGGTGATGAAGTTTGACAGGGAAAAAGTTGAAAGGTTGGTGCTCAGGCATCCTGACGAGACTATAGTGTGCGAACGGTCGGGTGATGAGTGGCAGATAGTAAAACCATTGCGCACAAACGCTGACTCAAGCTCAATCAACACTGCTCTTGATAAGCTTTCAACGATTGAAGCTTCCAAGTTCGTGGATGACAAGCCAACTAAGGAGACCCTGAAGAAGTATGGGCTGGAGAAACCATCATTTATTGCCGAGGTGTGGTTGAAGGGACGAAAACAGCCGCTTAAGCTGCATGTCGGAGGCAAGTCAGCTGAAGATTCCACGAAGGTGTATGCTCGTTCATCCTCTGGGCGTTCCGTCTTCCTGGTAGACGAGTCAAGCCTAAACGATGTCAGAAAGCGCTTCAATGACTTGCGCTCAAAAAGACTGCTCGCCTTTGACACAAGCGAAATTGACAGGTTGAAGCTCGTCCACAGTGGCAAGGAGATTGAGCTTGAGCGAAGAAAAAGCGGTGACCGTGAAGATTGGGAAATGATCAAGCCGGTGAAAATGCGCGCCGATAATACGACCGTGACAAACCTGCTCTGGGATGTGCATGACCTTGAGGCTAAAAGCTTCGTAAACCAACCAAAGGAGCTCAGTGAATATGGCTTGGACAAGCCACATGCCGTAATTGAGCTGCATGACCGAAAGCAAAAAAGGACAATGAGACTGCTAATTGGGAAGGCAGATGGCGGGAAAGTGTTTGCGAAGGCTGCTGACCAAGAAACTGTATGCGAAGTCCCATCGGACATACTTGAGAAGGTGTGCAAGGATGTGGATGAGTTGCGCAACCTTGAAATTGTGCGCCTTGAGCGCGATGATGTTGAGCGATTGGCAATTGAATGGCTTGAGGACGGAAAACGAAAGCAAGTGTTCGTTGAACGGCGCGGTAATAGCTGGGAAGTTACCAAGCCTAAGCGCGCCAACGCCGATAGCACTGCCATGAGTAACATATTGTGGACGATTGAGCAAGTGCGCGCCGATAAGTATGTCGGCACAACCGGTGAGGTCGAAAAGTATGGCTTTGATAAGCCGCAGCTTGTGGCAACAGCATGGCTTAAGAGGGGGAAAGAGATCAAGCTCACAATCGGCGCTCATGATGAGACGAAGAGCAATGTGTATCTCAAGTCATCGCAAGTTGACGGCGTTTATTTGAAGTCAGATTACATCCTTGACGACTTGAAGCGCTACGCGCGCCAGTTGGTAAAATGAAAACTCAGTGGCATCGCTTCACAACTTAGCTCAGTGAGGTGAGTTAATTGCGCATAGAGGCACGCATACCGGTGCGAATAGACTTCGGAGGACCTTGGACTGACACACCAGAATTTTACGAGAACGAGCCCGAGGGTGGTGCAACGCTTAATGCAGCGATTGTGCCACTTATCCCGGACGCAACGGGACAACTTCGTCCGGCTTATGTTACTGGCGTGCTTGATACGGGCGGGAGTTTGCTTGACGCTGAGCGTGAGGCAACCGAAGGTGAGCCTGATGAGCTACCTCGTAAGGAAGTCAGAGGGACGATGGTCTCGTATAAAGCCGGTATACCGAGTTCGGGCTTGGGCACAAGTGCGGCTTTAAATGCCCTCTGGCTTGCTTTGATCAAGGCGATAAACGAAGATGTGGAGTCGTTTGAGATGCGCAAGCTCATAGCGGAGAAGTCACATCGCATAGAGCGTGAGTTGGGGATAATCGGTGGAAAGCAAGATCAGTATGCGGCAGTGTTTGGCGGGATTAACCTGTTTGTGTTTCACCGTGATGGGAGCGTTGATGTGAACAGGCTTGAACTTGGTGAGGGCATTATCAGTGAGCTTGAGGGCAGGCTCATCCTGTTTGACACAGGTAAGGCGAGGCTTTCATCAAAGCTGCATGAGCATGTGTGGGGTAACTATTTTTCGGGCAAGAACAGAGGGTGGCTCGTGAGGATGCGAGAAATCGCATTTGAGATGGCTGATGCGCTCAAATCCGGTGACATAGATGGATTTGGGAAGCTGATGGGCGAAAATTGGGAGTGCCAGAAGGCTTTGCACGAAAGCATAACTAACGAGCAGATTGAATCCATCTTTGATGCAGCTATGCGAAGTGGGTGCGTGGGTGGAAAGGCTTGCGGTGCCGGAGGGGGAGGTTGTCTCGTGTTCCTCACGAAGAGCGGGAAACGAGCAGATGTTGAAAACGCACTGAGGAACATGCCCGGTGTGATCGTGCAATTCAAGTTTGACTTTGAAGGGCTGAAGGTGTGGCGATACTCGTGAGCAGGGCAGCTCATAAAAGCAAAGGGTGATACACGGGCGGGAGGCAACAAGGGAGGTGATCGCAAATGCCCGTCTACGAATACGCATGCACCATATGCAAACATCACTTTGATGTTGAACATGGCGCAAATGAGCATCCGCAAATCACATGTCCCGCCTGTGGCTCACCTGCGAGAAAGGTATTCAAGCCGGTGCCGATAGTGTTCAAGGGTTCGGGATGGCATGTTACGGATTATGGTCCCACTGGACCTAAGTCCACTCAGCAGAGCTCAAAGGCTGGCTCCAAAGTTGAATCGCCAGAGGGAAAGGAAGCCCCAACGATTGACATTGACTAAAGCACATCGCAGCTGATGCTGGTTGTGCTTCTGTGCCCGGTTTAAACGGCTGTGCAACCTCCACCACTAACGCAACGGAGTATAAACTGTCGTCGTCTAATTCATGGCAAAGGCTCAAGCTGCACCGGGAGGTGTGACTCATGAAATCAAGAATGCATGTGGTATTGATTGGGCTGTTTGCATCGCTCACATTGGCTTTTGTTGGGCTCAAGTTGTGCTCACCGCAAACCGCTAACTACATCTGTTTTGAAGCCGAGGATGTCACTTCAATAGAGCAGCCGATGCGCATAGCCAAAGTTGAGAAGAACGAGACGGAGAAGGTCTCAGGGAATGCTTTCGTTGAAATACCGTGGTTCAAGAAGGAGAAGGATCAACCAATCGGGCGAGCCACATACAAAATCAATGTGGCACAAGGTGGCGTTTATTATGTTTGGGTTCGCACATATTGGATTCACGGCTGCGGCAATTCGGTGGCTGTCGCAGTTGACGATGGTCGCCCAATGGTTATCACGGACAACACATACAACAGATGGCATTGGCCTCGCTCAACAGTTCAAATCAGGCTAACGCCTGGCGAGCACACATTCTACCTTATCGGCACGGAACCGGGAATCAAGGTTGACCAAATCTACTTGACCACTGACAGAGGTTATGTCCCGACGGGTGTGCGCACGCCAAATTACAAGGTCAATCCGAAAGCGGAAAGCTCACAGAGCAAATGAGCTGTATCACTACCGCCCCATTGCCCAAAGGCGTCCTTGATCCCTCATCGGAGCGCTTTATCGCGAATTGCTACTTATCACCCTATGAGCTGCCGAAATGAGCCGCTGCATAATGGCTGCCCCAATGCCACGCCTTGGGATGGCTTCAACAAGTATCACATCAATTCTTTCCCTGTCGGCGAAAGAAATGCGCTCATACAACCGAGATGCTATCCCTTCCAAATCGCTCTCGCTGCCGAGATTGAGCACCGTTGCATTCGGTATGTTTCCACAAGCGCTCAGAAGTTGCACTGACTCATCAGTGAGGATCAAGCACACGCTCAAGCCCCTCCCCAAGCAAGCTGCAGCGTGCTCCTTAAGCGCCTTGATTCGCCCCTCACGCTCGCCAATGTCAATTAGCACAAGGCGTGAACTAACCGGGCGATAGCGCCCAACCATAGCGCTCTCATCAACCTCAACTCTCATCCCTATTGCAGCTTCAATCTCTTCAACACAAATTGAGCCGAGGCGAATCACCCTCGGTGGGTCAACGGTCATGTCCACAACCGTTGACTCAATGCCGATGCTTGTCCTGCCGCCATCAACCACAAACTCAATTTGACCACCAAGCTGCCTCAACACTTCGCTTGCATCCGTCGGTGAGATGCGCCCAGACAGGTTAGCTGAGGGTGCAACCAACGGAGTCCCGCAAGCCCTCATTAAAGCCAACGGGATGTTGTGCTTTGGACAACGCACGCCAACCTTGTCGGTATATCCGCAAACTTCATCCGGCACCACTTTTGAGCGCCTCAGAATGAGCGTCAACGCACCAGGGAAGAAGCGCTCCATCAACCTCATCGCCGCATCGCTTATCTCGCTTGCGAGCTCTCTAACTTGGCTCTCGGAAGAGACGAGCAATGGCAACGGTCGCCCGCTCGGTCTGCCCTTGACCTCATACACGCGTTTAACAGCTTCCCTATTGAACGGGTCGCAACCAAGCCCGTAAACCGTTTCCGTCGGGAATGCGACAAGCGCACCATGCTTCAAAGCCATTGCAACCTCGCCCAACTCCAGAACCAACCTCTCAACTGGCAGGTTGGGATCTGCCTTTATCACCTTCGTCATGACTAATTGCCTCCATCACCTCTCATTTACGCCATGCCATCACGAACCTTTGGAAACCGGCATAATCACAGCGCACCTCAATCCGATTATACTCACGAGTTGCAGCGAGCATCCCTGCGACTTTCTCGGCTTGGCTTGTGCCAACCTCAAGTGCAATCAAACCGCCGCCGCAAAGCCGTTTTGGCGATTCCTCAATGAGCTCTCCGATGTAAAGCAATCCATCCGCACCACCATACCAACTTTCCCTTGGCTCATAATTGACCACCTCTGGCGGTAACGACTCCACCTCATCGTCTGAGACATACGGCAGATTCGCAACAATCGCATTCAACCTGACATGCGGCATGGTCTCTAACGGTTCAAGCAACGAGCCGTGTAGGAATGTGATGCGCCCTTTGACTCCATGCAGCATTGCATTCTCCATTGCGAGCTCCAAAGCCCGTTCCGAAATGTCAGTGGCAATTATGTGCGCCTTTGGAAGATGCACAGCCAACGCTATCGCTATTGCGCCACTCCCGGTGCCAACATCGGCTAAGAGCAGACTGCGCTCATGCGAATGAATGGGGCGTAACTCATCAATCACCATCTCAACAAGCTGCTCCGTCTCGGGACGGGGTATCATTGCCCTTTCATCCAACTTTATCCTCAGCCCGAAGAAATCCCAGCAGCCGATGATGTATGCCAATGGGCGTCGGCGAAGACGCTGGCTCAGCAATTCTTTCAAGCGCTGCACTTCGCTTTCGTTGAGCAACCTGTCACGATGGAGGTAAACCTCCGCCCGTGAGCATCCGAGCAAATGAGCCAAAAGCCACTCCCCATCGGCTTGCGGCGTTGGAATGCCGACATTGAGCAGCTCCGAGATGACCAACTTCAAAGCGCTGTCAACCCTCATTCTCGCCACGCCATTAAGGCAACTTCTCAACGACCACTTGATCATTCGTGTAAATGCAGAGCCGAGAAGCTATTGTGAGCGCCTCTTGCGCTATCGTTGCCGCATCAAGGTTTGTAAACTTGAGCAGCGCCCTCGCTGCAGCCTCTGCGTAGCCACCGCCAGTCCCGATGCCAATCACGCCATCATCTGGCTCAATGATCTCGCCCGAGCCGGCAATGAGCAATAGGTCTTCGGCATCGGCGACAACGAGCAACGCCTCAAGCCTCCTCAAGACTCTGTCGGTGCGCCAATCCCTCGCAAGTTCATAAGCGGCGCGCCTTAGATTGCCGTGATACTCGGTCAGCTTATCCTCAAACCTCTGAAAGAGCGTAAGGGCATCTGCGACTGCACCAGCAAACCCGGCAAGAACTTTCCCGCCGTAGAGCTTGCGTATCTTGCGGGCTGTATGCTTCACAGCGATGTTACCCATCGTCACCTGACCATCGCCAGCCATCGCCACCTCACCATTGCGCTTAACCGCCAGTATTGTGGTGCCGTGAATTTTGAGCATTGCACTGCAGCACATGAACACCCACCTCCAAAGTGAATCATCAACTGATGCCTACTTCATGGCGCCCCTGAGCAGCATTTCAACTTCGCTCCTGTATGGCAGCGATGGCTGTGCGCCGAGCTTTGTTGTGGCGAGTGCTCCAGCCGCATTTGCAAACACGACCGCGTCGCGCAATGATACGCCCTCGCATAATCTGACTGCGAGCGCTGCCGTGAATGCGTCGCCGGCTGCAGTTGCATCAATTGAATCAACTTTGAAAGCCGGTATGTGTTCAATGCCACCCTCATCAGCTGCTACAGCGCCTTGCTTACCCATAGTTAGCACAACCGCCCTTGCACCCATCTCAAGCAGCGCCTTAGCTCCCCTCATAGCATCATCCAAGTCGTTGATCGCGATCCCAGTCATCTGCGTTGCCTCGCTCTCGTTAAGCGTCACAACATCACACATGCTCAAAAGTTCGCGAGCGAACTCCTGTGCTGGTGCCAAGTTGGATACGACCTTCACTCCATGTTTGTTGGCGATCTCAACCGCCCTGGTCACTGCCTCATACGGTATCTCAAGCTGCAATACGAGGCAATGCGAATTGCTGATCCTTTCCTCGGCTTCTTCAATGTCTCCTCCGCTGACCCTGCCATTTGCGCCGAGAACAACGATGATGCAATTCTCGCCATCTTGAGCGACATAGATTTGAGCGACCCCAGTATGCGAGCTGCTGTCCCGCTTTAAGAATGTCGTATCAACGCCGGCTTCACGCAAGCTTCTTTCAAGCATCTCCCCGAACATGTCGTCTCCAACACGCCCGATGAAAGAAACGGATGCGCCGAGCCGCGCGGCTGCAACAGCTTGATTTGCGCCCTTGCCGCCGCATGCGATTGTGAAGTTCGTCCCAATCACCGTCTCACCGGGCTTTGGGAGCCTCGGCGCAGTTGCAACCATGTCAACATTAGCGCCACCAACAACGACAACCCTAACACTCACCCCGCGTCACCCCCGAAGATAAACTTTAGGCGCATTCGCTGCGGCGCTACTCCATCCCAATCTGCCGAAGCATATGCCTTGCGAGGTCAACCCAATGAGAGCTTGGAAAGCGCTCACAAAGCCATTTGAGCATTCTCCTTGCCCCTTCCCTATTGCCGCAATGCCTGAAAAGTATGTCAGCACTGCGTATTGCGGCGAGCGCTCTATGCTCATCGTCAGCACGCTCATCCGAAGCGACGCTTTTGAACAGTTCCAAAGCTGCATCGTAGTTGCGGGAGCGCTCAAGCAGCACAGCCATTTCAAGCCTCATCTTCGGCGTGCCAATTCGCGTTAATTCCACGCGCAGTTCCTCCGGGAGCGATGCAATAGCTTCCGCAATAAAGCTAACGCCGGATGCCGAGTGCGCCCCGTAACGCAGAGCCGCTTGCAGATGGGCTGTTGCCACATTGTCGCCCTCGGATTTCGCAGATGAGACAGCAAGAAGCAGCCTCGCAACCGCGTTGGTGGGATCCGCCCTGACGGCGCGCTTCAGATACTTCATCGCCGCTTGCCGCATGCCGCACCTGAGTAGCCACTCGGCGTGCGAGGTGAGCGATTCAACTTGTGCATCCTTTAAAGACCCAAATGAAAAGGCTGCGATAACTCCGACAAGGAAACCGCCAACATGCGCCCAGTGTGCAATCATTGCACCACCGGTGCCAGCGGATGAGAGCAGACCATTCAAAATCTCCAACGCAAACCAAACGCCAAGCACGAGCAGTGATGGCAGCTGCGTTGTGCCATGCCTGAAATAAGCGACTGGACCACAGGCATAAAACAGCTCTATGCGCTCATGATAGAAGCGAATGGCGAAAAGCCCGAGGAGCGCAGCTATAGCCCCAGATGCACCAACCTGCGGTATGGATAGCCACCTTGGGTTCAGCAATCTGAGTGCTACGACTTGCATGAAGATCGCACCGAACTGGCTTGTCATGTAGAAGACGGCATAGACAACGCTCCCAAGAGCATCTTCAATGTGCCTCCCAAAAATCCAAAGGTATATCATGTTGCCAGCTATATGAAACGGCAATGGGGCATCGTGAACGAACATGGATGTGAACAGCGCATGCCACCTTGGCTCAGATGGCACAAAGCCGAATGTGTAAAACAGCTCCCTAAGCGCATTACTACCGCCACTAAAGAAGACGACGAGCTCGAGGAAATAAACGAGCACATTGATTCCGATGAAGATGTAGGTCGCAATTGGCGTTCGGCGCAATTTTGCGCTCGTCCCAATTGGCACAAAGAAGAGCATCCCTACTTCACCTTTTGATGCCCCTCATGCGATGCTCACAAGGGCAACCATATAGAGCGAGAATTGGGCATGCCCTCTTACATGGAAAATCACTCGGTGAACTCACACCAACCCCAAAGGTGTGGTCTCACCTCAACCTCGCTCGGCAGATCTGAAACGACTCCCGAAAGTTTATTCGCCCAGTAGACTCGCTCAGCCGTTCCATCGCCTGTTGGAGTTGAAAACAGTATCCCAAAGTCAATCGGGATTTTAGCTCCCGCAGTTGGCGGCTTGATGCTGCGCCAGATCTCATCCCACGGGATTTCAGCCTCAATGTCATATCCATTCCCGGTCAGCTTCACTGCAACCTTTGAGCGTGTCAATGTTTCCACATCGTCAACGCTTACGCTACGCACAGGCGATGTGAACCTCTCTGGCGCCTTCACCCACGGAACTTTGTATCGGTATATGACCGCCACCGGTTTGCCACCGACAACCGAGAAGAGAATTCGCACATCGCCCACAGAGATTTCCTGTGGGTGGTTTTCCGGGGTCCGCATCAATCCGAGCTGCAAATCAACACAATCCCCAAACTTGAACAGCAGGCGCAAATCCTTTGCGCTGTTTAACATCGGTGTTTTGTCGTTCACCCTTGCCGCAAGATATAGCGAATGCTCATCCCACATCAGGGCAAACTTTGCTCTCGCCTCGCCATCGCTCATCACATCCTCAAATTGCTTTTCATCCCACTCACCGAGGTCGGCATCAATTTCCATCGGCTTAAGCGCCTTGCGAATTGAGAGCAACTTCAGTGTGCCCTCCCTGTTGCGCTCCATTGCAGCACGCCGCAGGATGAATTGCTCGCAAGCCAAGATATCCTTTGGCGACAGCTTTAGCCACACATTAAGCCGCTGCGAGTTTCTCAACCCCTCAAGCTCAACTATGCTTGCATGGTGGTGTCCACAGATGAAGTAGTATCGTCCATCATTCGTCGCATTGAATGTCGGACCAAAGCATTCCTCCTGAAGCGTGATGTCGCCGACTAACATCCCACGCCTTGGCTCAGGAAATATGTTCCACCAAGGTGCGATGCGATGATCCTTGAAAAGCGTTGCAATGAGCAGTCCATCGTGCGTGAACAGATAGATTTCGCCCTTGTTTCCGATGATTGCAAAAACATCGCCAAGCGTTGGGACATTGGCAACCCCGATGATTCGCAGCGTCCCAATGACTCTACCCGGCATCGGAGATGGAGCGCCGTGAGAGGCATGGACGCCACCCCAAGGATTTGGATATGACCAAATGGCTGTTCCGTTACTGTCAATGCCGAGTATTGGGTCACCCGTGTAAACGACCATGCCGTTGGGAAGCACAGCGGTGCTCGGTCCACAGCCGACTCCCCTTATCGGTGTTGGACCGATTTGGCGTGCGCCCTTAAGGTCATAAACTGGGGCGCCAGCTCTCGTCCAGCTTGAGACTTTGACAAGCCAAAGCCTACCAGCACCTTCCATAGCAACACTCAAATCCTTCGGACTCAAAAGGCAACCCCAGTAAACGAACAATCTCGCAACTTCGCCGTTGACTTTCGGTGCTTCGTGGAAACCCACTTCGCCCATTTCCAACCTCCCATCACCGTTTTCATCAGCCCAAACAAAGTTGAATTTGAACGGGTCCCTATCACCCAGCGCCCGGAAAAATTCATCGCTCAATAGCCTCGCACCCGATGCATATGGATTTCTGCCGGCGCCACCAGTTGCCCATTCACATGACCCAAATGCAGCAAGCGGCTTTGCGTAGTCACCGATATCCTCAGCTATCAGCACATAGCCCGTATGCAACCCAAAGTCATAGACCAAAAGCCTCCTTCCGCTGAACTCAATGGGTCTATCCGGGGTCACTGGGAAGATGTGCCCATGCGCCTCATCACCGATTCGGTAGTAAACCCGTTTGAGCCTCCAATTGCCATTGGAAAAGTCAAGCTCAAATTCCATGCCCCTGTAGTAGGCGCTGCGCTTATCCCTGCTGAGCCACACTGGACCACCACCATACTCAGGTCCGCCAATGAACTCACGGAGCAATTTGCCCGTGCGTGCATCCCAGATAGAGAGGCGCTTTGGTTGATAATCCTCTTCGGCAACCCAAAGCCTTCCGGCGCCGTCAACGGCGATTCCGTAGGGATTAGCCATGCGCTTCGGGTTGTATGGACCAACAGTGCGCCCGCCAGCTTCACCGATGACCCTGAGGAGTTTGCCACCCGGGGAAAAGACTTTGACTTGGTGGCTATGACCCCTGTCGGAGACAAAAATTTCCCCACCCTCGGAGACAAATATTGACTGCGGCTCATCAAGTGAATCGGTGATGAGCGTTTTGACCTCCCCTGAAGTTGCGTCAACCTTGACGATGCTTGTTGAGCTGACCACGAGCAAGCTGCTTGTCTGCTTATCAAACCAAATTGCGCCCGGCTTGTGGATGCTGTATGTCCTTATGATTGCCTTTTCGGGTTCATCGGGAGATTGCGAAAGCTTGGCGATGTCATAAGCCACAACTTCATCGCGGTTGCGATAGGATACGAAGAGTGTGCCGCTATGTGCTGCAATGCCCTCAATGCCAGCATCCTCCTTCAACCTCATCAACCCGCGAAATTGGAAAGTCTTTGGGTCAAGCTCGGATATTGTTGCTTGCAAGCCACGAAAGCCGAGCCAAGCACCTTTGCTTGCGACATAGAGCTTTTCCCCATCAGAGCAAAGCAGCGCTGCCCCACCGAGGTCAAGCCACTTGGTTCCCCAAAGCTTATTTCCCTTTAGATCAAGCGCCATAAGTGTATCGCCGGATTCAGCAGTGAATGCGCCGATGAAAACCCTATCGCCAACGATTGCTATGCTCCTCGGTGGACAGTGATCTGAAAGCCATCCTCCAGTGCCGTCTGGGAGAAGCCATGGTGTTTTCCCCGACCAATAAACCGAGAATTGGTAGCGCAGATTGAGCTCCCCTCGCCAAATGATGGTTGCCTCATATTTTCCGGGGGAAACTAACCTGCCATTATCATCAGTCCCGTCCCACCAATCCACATTCTCACCCTTGCGCCTGAAGGAGTGCGCAATCAAGTTGCGGAGGCGTTTTCCGTGTGCGTCGTTTATCGCGATCGTGACATAGCCATCCTTTGGCAGCGCGTAGCGAATCGGGATCGGCGGTGTTAACTCCTTCGGCTTGGAGGGCACCGGCAAGTCCTTATCACCAACATCCTCAAGTGCGAGAACTTCTCCGATGCGTGCAATGTTTCTCAACTTTCCGCCTTGCGTCACATAAGCGATGTCCGGATTTTCGCTCGTCAATGGCTCTACGATGCGAATCCTTAAAGCTGCCGTTTCAACTTGCTCGGTGAATTTGACAGCGAAGTCGGTGTAAGGTGGGCGCCACCATATCGGAACATCAGCTATAGCAACTTGCTTCCATGCGTTTTCGTGGGCAAGTGCCGGATTGACAATGCCTCTCCCAACATACGCATCAACAGCGATGCGCTTACCAAATACATTGACAAGCCACACTCCGCTTATGCGTCTTGGTTGCTCCCAACGCAAGATGACCCAAGATGGCGACCTCTCCGTTATCGGTTCTTCCCTTGCGCTTCTCCAGTCGGTATCCACATTGCCATCAATTAAACTCCATGGGCTGTGCCTTTCGGCTTCGGCTGCGGTTCGCCTAATGTAACTTTCGGCGATTGGCGTTGACCACTGTGCCCAGTCGTAAAGCCTCTCGCGCAAAATCGCCAAGCCGTATATGACAGAGGGTTTGGGTTGGGCTGGTGGCTGTGGCAATCGGAATGTGAGCCTGATGGCGCTCGTAACGGCGCCCTTTGGGAATGTGACAGCTCTAAACGGCTTTCTCGGCAAGGGCTCGCCCACCTTCGCCCAATGCAACTCATTGTTTGGGTCACTCGGTGAATTGATCCCCGGCTTTAGGTAGCTCACTTCGCAATCACCAATAAATCCAATCAGCGTTCCGACTTGCACGGGGCGCTTGAAAGCAATGCGAAAGTGCCTGACCAGGTCTTTTGTCGGAGCAGTTTCCCAACTGCTATGTGGCGGGATTGGACCTTGAATGTGAAGCAAGCCGAGCAGGCGTTCCATCGTTGGTGCGCTATAACCGCCCTTGCTCTTATCGGTGCGCCATGGGTGATGTGGAAACTCAAGCGTGTTTTCGTAATCCCACTCGTCTTTGCTGATGGCAGCGGTAAAAGTAAGTTCAATCGGATAGCCGATTGAGAACGGGAAGAGCACAACGAGACCGATGCAAAGGCTAAAGGCTTTATTCATAGCACGCATTGCCATCCACCCCTTCATGCGCTTTGGGAATCTCGCTTGACGGCTGCTTGCCTTTCAAGCAGTATGGCTACGCTGTCAAATACTTCATCAACGCTTATCAGACGCATGCACGCCATTTCAAATGGGCATGCAAACATCTTGCCATCATAGGGGTTAAGGCATGGCGAACATGGCAACGCCTTGTATATGACTTGGTGCTGATCCCCAATTGGGGCATAGTGCGATGGCGATTCAGGACCGAATATGGCAACGCACGGTGTGCCGAGTGCCGCCGCAATGTGCATTGGACCGCTATCGTTTGTGACCAGCAGCAGAGCCTCATCAAGCAGCATGCAAAGTTCATGCAGGTTGAGTTTCCCGACCAAGTTATGTATGCGCTCGTGTTCCTCAATGCCGGTGAGCACATGCCTAACATAGCTTGCTTCCTTTGGCGCGCCAATGACGCATATATGGATGTTCGGGTAGGCATTCAACAGGCGAATCATTAGCTCCCGGAAGCGCTCCCCAAACCAGCGGCGCTGCAAAGCCATCTCACCGGCGTTTGGATTGACGACGATGAATGGGCGTGGCAGCTTGAGAACATGCTCACGAACCTTCTCCAACTCATATGATGGGCGTGTAAGCGACCAATCAAATTCCGCCTCAATTCCGATTGCCCAAGCTTGAGCAAGGAAGAGCTGGCATGTGTGCCTCGGAGTAATTGGGATGACATGCGTTAACAATCGTCCGCGCGGCGATTGTGCGTGATGAAATCCGATGCGCACCTTCGCCCCCGAAAGGAAGGCAATCAACGCTGCCGCATTTGAAAAGAACTCAAGCTCAAAGAATGCATCGGGATGCCAGCGGCGAAGCGACATGATTAATCCCAACAGTGACTTGATTGCTGTAGCCGGGGATGATGCATCCAGAGTGAAGCACTTATCAAAGCCGAGCATGTAAGCCAATTCCTCATGCTGCTTGAGCGTGACGAGGGCAATTGTCGCCTCTGAGCGCCCCCTGAGCGCCCTCACCAGTGGCGTCGTGAGAAGCAGACTGCCCATCCCAACATACTTGGATACGGCAACCCTCTGCCATTGTTCTGCAACGGCGCTATAGTGCCCGCACTTGAAGCCAATGCCCACAACGCTCGCGATGAGCCCAAACAGCTTCTGGTCAATTGTGTAGAGCGTGCGAAACTCCATGGCTTTTCTGCAGCACCTCACCGGTGGACGAAGGTATGCCCTTCACCTTCGCAGGCTATCGCCAACCACCGTAACGGCGTTAAGTTCGTGACCACTGCCACTTCGCAGATCATGAGATGCAGCTTTCACTGCCCGATTACACATCTTAAAAGCCATCTTGGGAAAACGAAAGTGAGGCAGTCATCTTGCGGGTTAATTAAATCGCCATGCCGGGCATGAACTTCATGCCTATTGAAGCCGGCATCAAGCCCACTCCTAAAACGACGGCGCATAGAGTGGATTGAGGAATGTGACCAAGTTGCCGATGCAAAGGGCATTCAGCGCAAGAAGGAGCAGGATGACGCACGCTATCGCAACTTTGCGATAGCCTTCCCCAATCAAGTCACTGATGCCACACCAGAAGATGATCCCGAAAGAGCATATGGCTGGCATTAGATACCTGCCGCCTTCATATCCACCCGGATGGGTGAACAGAGTGTAGTCCATCAGCGCTGCATAAAGGAGGGCAAATGGCATCGCTGCAACAATTTGAAGACTATAATGCGGTTTCAAATCCCGGTTGCGAAGCCATATGGCAAACCGCAGAAGCAAACCAAAGAGTGAGAGCACGGTCAAGAGCACAATGAGCGAATAAACTGCCTCCGAGTATGGATAGAACGCCGCGTTTGGTGAGCCGTAGAATTGGCTCCATAGCTTGCCGTGCTCGGGCTTGAAGATGAACCAATCAACCTGTGCCCAAAGGCTTCGGTGTGAGCCTTTGATGAACCGCCACAGCAACCGCCATGAGCGCCCGTCAGTCAGGAACTCAGCAGGTGAGCTTAGAAGCATGCTCGGCTCATAAACCCATTTGACTATCGGCATCAGCCTGCCATTGAGGATATAGAAGCGCACATACCACCAACCAGCAATTGCGGCTGGCAGAACGAGTGCCAGCGCTATGCATGCCAAACGCTGCATGCGTGATTGTGCCCTGCGTCCGCAAGAAAGCGCTCCGATAACCTGTAGCGGTGTGAGTGAAAGCGACGAGGCTTTGCTCAAGAGCATTAAGCCACAAGACATGCCGATTAGCCCAGAGCCGACTAATGGGTTTACGGAACTGCCCATGCTGTATATGACCGTGAATAGGAATGCGTGGGCTGTGAGTATCGTGATGGAATCGTTGTTGATGACCGCGCTCAACATGAGGTAGTGTGGTAGCAGCGCAACAAATGCCAAGACGGCGAACGATAACTCCGCATCCTTGAACACAGATGATGTTATGCCCCAAACGAACCAGAGTGTCGCCAAGCTCATCAACAATGAGAACAGGCGAAACACCCTTTGAATTAGCCTGCTGCGCTCATACGGAAGCAGCTTAAAGGGGAGCTTCTCACTACCTGACGGGGTGAAATCAATCCTCCCATCGGCAAGGAGACGATAGATGGGTGCAAGGATGGCATAGTAAAGTGGCGGATGTATGCCGATGGCATTTGGAGGGCGTGGGTCTCTGTGACATAGATACGGGTGTGTGGAAGGTCCGAGCACCGGCAAAGAGCGGTAGAGCACAAGGTGCTGCACATAGCCGTAATGGTGCGGTTCATCAGGACCATAACCCAACGGTATGATGAAGTTGTATGACACCGAGAGCACAGCATGGGTGAGGATGACGAGCAGGATGAGCAGCTTTAGCCTTGCGGAGAGATGTTGATGGCTACACGAGTTCACTTCGCCTCACTCCCCGCAAATCGCTTTTGCATCTTGGCAGCCATCTTCAAATTTCGCCAATGGCACAGTGATGCCGTCAAACTGGCACTCAGGCTATGAAAGGATCACTGCTTTCTCATGCTCACGGAACCCTTAGCTCAGCATGATATCATGACATATTGCGCGCTGCAGCGCTTGCCGCCAAACTTTAATTGCCGCTGGCTGACCCAACTTGTGGGGGTGCACTTGAACAATGCCATCAATTCTGATAGCTGGTGGTGCTGGCTTCATAGGGAGCAACTTCGCCCGCATGTGGATGCGCAAGCATGATGACTTTGAGGTCATCGTCCTTGATAAGCTCACATATGCCGGCAACATTGACAACCTGCATGACATGCTCGGCGTGGAGAGATTTCACTTCTTGAGGGGCGACATATGCGATGCCGATACCGTTGCGAGAGTGTTTGAGCAATTCAAGCCCGAAGTGGTGGTCAACTTCGCCGCTGAAACACATGTTGACAGGTCGCTCCTTTCGCCCGGCTCGTTCATCATGACGGATGTCTACGGCGTTCACATATTGCTTGAGGCGTGCCGCAAATACGGCGTTAAGAAGTTCATTCAAGTTTCTTCGGATGAAGTCTACGGCAGCTTGAGCGAGGGTGCTGCGGACGAGACATACAGACTGTGCCCGCGCAATCCATACTCAGCGAGCAAGGCTGGCGGAGACTTGATGGCACTTGCATACTTTCATTCATACAGTTTGCCGGTCATCATCACGCGAGGCTGCAACACATACGGACCCTATCAACACCCAGAGAAGTTCATCCCGCTGCTGATAACAAACGCCATTGATGGGATGCCGTTGCCGATATACGGTGATGGGAGGCAAATACGAGATTGGCTCTTCGTTGAGGATCACTGCGAAGCCATTGAGCTGCTAATAGAGCGCGGTGAACCCGGCGAGGTTTATAACATCGCTGCCAATCAAGAGATGCACAACATCGCTGTGGCGCACCTCATTCTGGAGATGCTCGGCAAACCAAAAACGCTGATCAAATATGTTGCCGACAGACCGGGACATGACAGGCGATATGCAATGGATGCAAGCAAACTGCGCTCTCTCAACTGGTCGCCGAAATACAAGTTTGAGGAAGGGCTCCGCATAACCGTTGATTGGTATCGCTCAAACGAATGGTGGTGGCGAAAGATAAGGGAGCACCCATCGTTCAAAGAATACTACAAGCGCATGTATGAGCAGCGCCTTTGGTTTGACACACCCGAAGAGGCAAAAAAGCATCTCCACATGCCAACATAATCAGTGCAGCATCCCAAAGCGAATGGACCAAGACAAACGAAGTGGAGCTGGCTATGTCATCAACGGCTTAACAGTTCACCTACCGCCTCCCATGACCTCAAAGAAAAGCACAACTGCCGGTCCAAGGAGCACAGCAAGCAATGCCGGAAAGATGCATAGCACGAGTGGGATGAGGAGCTTAACTGGCAGCTTTGCTGCCTGCTCACGGAGCATCCTCAGCCTGCGTTGCCTAAGCTGCGTAGCTAATGAGCGTAATGCCTCACTCAAGCTTGTTCCAAGCGTCTCAGCCTGATAAACTGCGGCTACAAGCAATGAGATGTCTTCCAAGCGCAGCCTCTTCGCCATCGCCCTCAATGCTTCGGAGCGCATCCTGCCGCGTGATGTCTCCGCAAGCACCCTCGAGAGCTCGTAAGCGAGTGGACTCCTGAAACGCTTCGTCACCTCTGCGATAGCGCCATCAAACCCGATGCCTGCCTCAAGCGAAAGGACTATGAGGTCAATCACATCCGGCAGCTCACGCCTTATCCTCGCCACACGCCGCTTAGCATACCTCCGCAATGCAAACGATGGCGCAAGGAAGCCGATGATTGGCAACGGGCTTGAAAGCAAAATGGCTGTTGCCGGGCGCCCAAGCAGGCTTGTAGCCACAATGAAGGCTGGTATGGCAAGCCCAATGCCGACCACGCCGCAAAGCAACCTCAACCCAACAAAGTGAATGACACTCATGTTCCACGGTCTACCTGCCATCTCAAGTAAAGCGTCAATCTGATTTGCGGCTTCGCTCGGAAGGCGCATAGCATATCCGAGCCGTTCAATGAGCGGTTTTATGACGCGCTCCAAAAACGGCTTTTCAAGTTCCTCAGCAAGCAACAACTCCTCAACTTCACCTGCAGGGCGAGTCAACTCATCAAAGCGTTCTTGAATGCGCCTAACTGCTATAGTGCTTGCCACGCCGAGCATGAGTGTGACTACGGCGATCATCCAGCCAACTGCAAGGATGAATATCATTTCCATCCCCTCACAGCTCAAACTTCAGCAGTTGCCTTATCCAAAGGATGCCAACCAGTTGCCACCCAATGACGAACTTCAAAATTGCCTGACCCTGCGGTGTCATGAAGAGACGCTGCATATAGTCCCAATTGAGTATAGAGGCTATTCCTCCAACGGCTATTGGGAGCACTATGAGAACCCACCCGCTAAGTCTTGCCTGCGCCGTTGCTGCCGATATTTCGCCGCGCAAGTCTATGCGCTGCCTTATGGTCTCTGCGATGGTGTTCAACAAACGAGTTAGATTGCCACCGCGGCGGAGTTGTATCACCATTGCTGTTACGGTCATATCGTAGTCATAGCTTTGAGCGCGTATGGCAAGCTGCTGTAATGCCTGCTCCATCGGCATCCCCATGCTTGATAGGCGCACAACCCTCTCAAGCTCATCCGATATCGGCGGTGGAAGCTGCTCAGCAGCCAGCTTCATTGACTGAAGAAAGCCAAAGCCAGCACCAATTGCTGCTGACATGACTGTCAACGCATCGGCAAGCTGATTCTCAAGCAAAGTCCTCCTTGAGACATAGCGCCAGTTAAGGTAGGCATTCGGCAACCACCAACCAACTAATGCAGATATAAGCGTTATGAGCAGGTTCATTGAGAGCAGCCATGTGATCGCAGCAAGCATGACCACACTGACAATGACTATGGAGGCGAACTCACCGCCGCGCAACGGTATTCCAGCGGCTATTAGCTTGAGCTCGTAACGCTGTGCCCAGCGTGACTTGGAGAGCACCTGCGATAGCCGTTGAAGCGGGAAACGCACAACTGGGCGGACCCTTCTAACACCTTCAACATCAACGGCAGCGCTCACAGTGCCACCCTCAACGAGCCTTTCAAACCTCCTTTCAAGCTCCCCCGGCTTTCGGCTAAGCCAAGCAGCGTAAATGATGGCAAGCACGACTACGAGTGCACCACATATGAGCAGAAGCAATGGCACATCCATCCCCTCCCACATCACCAATTTCTTCCGAGGAGCGCCTGATGCTGTGGCGTGCGCTGTTGGAATATATCCTCGGGGAGTTTTATCCCGGCGACCTTAATTCGCTCCATGCACAGTGGTCTTATCCCCTGCGGCTCGTGATAGCCAATCACCTTCCCGTTTTCGTCAATTCCTATCTGGCGAAAGACAAATATGTCCTGCAAGATGATCGTTTCAGCCTCTATTCCCTGCACCTCAGTTATGTGCGTTATCTTTCGGCTGCCATCTGAGAGCCTCGCCTGATGAACGATGATGTCAATCGCTGATGCAATCTGTTTTGCTATCGCCCTCATCGGCAGATCCATGCCAGCCATAAGCACCATCGTCTCAAGCCTTGAGATGGTGTCCCTTGGTGAATTGCTGTGGAGCGTGCTCAGAGAGCCATCATGACCCGTATTCATTGCCTGAAGCATGTCCAAAGCCTCCGGACCGCGCACCTCACCGACAATTATCCTATCCGGGCGCATCCTAAGGGCATTCCTCACCAAGTCCCTGATCGTTACTTCACCGACACCCTCAATGTTTGGTGGGCGGGCTTCAAGCGTGACCAAGTCCTCGTGGTCAAGTTGCAGTTCCGCTGCATCCTCAATGGTGATGACACGCTCATATGGCGGTATGAAGTGCGACAGAACATTTAGGGTCGTTGTCTTTCCGCTGCCGGTCCCGCCGGAGACGATTATGTTAAGGCGAGCCCTGACACACGCCTCAAGGAACATGGCCATCTCTTCGGTGAGCGTCCCAAAGTTAATGAGGTCCATAATCGTGAGCGGCTTCTTTGAGAACTTGCGTATCGTTATGCATGGACCTTTGACAGCGAGTGGTGGTATGACGATGTTAACGCGAGAGCCGTCAGGAAGACGCGCATCAACCATCGGCTGGCGCTCATTTACCTGCCGCCCAAGCGGTGAGACTATCCTATCAATGATGCGCATCACATGTGCCTCATCATCAAAAGTCCTATCGGAACGGTATATCCTCCCGCCACGCTCATAAAACACGCCCTTCGGATGGTTAACCATGACTTCGGTTATTGTCGGATCGTCAAGGAGGGGTTGTATCGGACCGTAGCCGAGTATCTCGTCAATGACATCTTGAACAAGCTCGCTTCGCAGCCGGCTTGATAACGGTATTGCCTCCTCAGCGAGCAACTCGTGCAACGCCATTTCAACAAACTCCTTCACCCTGTCACGGCTTGATGGCGAGTCAACGCCAATGCCATGCCTGTCCATTTCAACTATCACGCGCTCATGTATCTCTCGGCGCAGTTGGGAAATGAGCTCCCTTTCCTCCTTGGTCATCTTAGTCCTGCCGGCAATTGGTTGTGTATCCTCCGGCATCTCTTTCTCCTCGTCCGGGAAAAGCAGCGACTTCATTGGCTTTTGTTGAGTGGTCACTTGAGTTGTCGGTTGAGCTTGAGGCATCTGTCGCCCATCCGCAACAATGAGCGCCTCGTCGGGCTGCTTGAGCTCCCTCTGTTGACTGCGAAATATGCGCATGCGATTCAACCTCCCGAGCAGATTGTCATATATCCCGTCGCACTATCAGCTACCATTGCCATACACCGATAAATCCCATGTCAAATGATGCCATACAAGCAACCCAAATTGCACACATAGCACTGCCATGGGGACATGCCAAAAGCATCTCGCATCCGAAGGCAGCACCCTAAGTTGCGGGCATTGTGAGTGACACTCAATTTTCAGTTTGCCACAACACAAAGGGCTGAGTGATGTTGAAAGGGTGCAGTTGGACAGCGTCCCACTTACCATAAATTGCTCGCCGAAGGGGGTGAGAGCCAGTGGAGCCAATTTAAGCATGCGAGCACACTCTGGCAGGTATTCGTTGCGGCATAATTGAATGCGATGCGCTGAGCAACGGCTTATCCCTCCGAGAGTTGTTTCCAACTCCATTCCATCGTTCGGGGAATGGTGAAGCAGATGGGCGATGATAAGGTTGCCAGAGTTTTCATTTACGATACCACATTGCGAGATGGTTCGCAGGGTGAGGGCATCATATTCACTGTTGAGGACAAGCTTCGCATAGCGGAGCGGCTTGCCGATATCGGCGTGCATTACATTGAGGGTGGCTACCCGGCATCCAACCCCAAGGATAAGGAATTCTTCAAGCAGGGCAAACTGCTCAAGCTTGGCGAGACGAAGTTGGTGGCGTTCGGGAGCACGCGCCGCCCGAAAACGAAACCACAGGATGACCCCAGCTTGCGAGAGCTCCTCTCAGTTGAAACTCAAGCTGTTGCTGTGTTTGGGAAGAGTTGGAAGTTGCATGTAATTGAGGTGTTGAAGACGACGCCGAGTGAGAACCTGCGAATGATAGAGGACACAGTGCGATACCTGAAGCTGAATGGCAGGGAGGTCATATTTGATGCCGAGCACTTCTTTGACGGCTACAAGGACGATCCCGAGTATGCCCTCAAGACTTTGCTTGTTGCTCAGGAGGCTGGCGCTGATTGGCTTGTCCTGTGCGATACGAATGGCGGGACGATGCCGGACGAAATTGGGCACACAATTGATGCGGTCAAAGACAAGCTGAATTGCCCATTGGGCATACACGCCCATAATGATAGCGAACTTGCTGTGGCTAACTCAATCGTTGCGGTCAAACACGGCGTGACGCAAGTTCAAGGGACAATAAACGGCTACGGTGAGAGATGCGGCAATGCCAACCTGTGCTCCATAATCCCGATACTTGAGTTGAAGCTCGGCGTACACTCCATCGGGCGCGAGAACCTAAGGAAGTTGCATGACCTCTCATACTTCGTCGCCGAGGTGGCAAACCAAGTCCCAAATGACCGCCAGCCGTTCGTCGGAAGGAGTGCTTTCGCTCACAAGGGTGGAGTGCATATTGACGCAATGTCAAAATGCCCCTTTGCATATGAGCACATTGACCCGCAGCTTGTCGGCAACGAGCGGCGCATACTCGCCTCAGAGCTCTCGGGGGCTGCGACTGTTGTAACAAAGGCGCTTGAGTTCGGGATCAAGCTCGAGAAGGACTCGCCAACAACAAGGAACATACTGCGAGAGCTGAAATGGCTTGGCATGGAGGGATGCGATTTTGAAGGCGCAGATGCCTCCCTTGAAATTCTGATAAGGCGCCGCTTGGGGCAATGGCGAAGCCTGTTCAAGGTTGAGAGCTTCCGCGCAATCGTTGAAGAGCGCAATGGGGAAAAGTGGGCGGAGGCGAGCGTGAAGGTGCGAGTCGGTGATGAAGTAATTCACACCGTTGCCGAAGGTAATGGTCCCGTGCATGCCCTTGATATAGCGCTACGCAAGGCGCTTGAGCAGTTCTATCCAGAGGTGAAGCACATTCGCCTCATAGATTACAAGGTCCGAGTTGTAAACAGTTCAGCCGCAACTGCAGCCAAAGTGAAGGTCACGATTGAGACAGCGGACGAAAGGGGCTCATGGTGCACACTCGGTTTCTCAACGAACATAATTGAGGCGAGCTTAAACGCACTCGTTGAAGGCATTGAGTATGGGCTGTGGAGAAGGATGAATGAGCAAACTGAAGGGGGTGGCTCATGTGGCGAACACGATGCTATCTCAACGAGCGAATGACGCAAAAATCGTTGACCTGCGTGCCCGTGAGATACTTGACTCCCGCGGCAACCCAACCGTTGAGACGGATGTGCTTTTGGCATCCGGTGCAAGCGGGCGCGCTGCAGTCCCATCTGGGGCATCAACTGGCGAGCATGAGGCGCTTGAGTTGCGAGACGGCGTGAAGAAGCGGTATGGCGGGAAGGGCGTGCTCAAGGCTGTGAGGAATGTGCGCACAAAAATGCGCAGGGCGGTAATCGGGATGGATGCAACAAAACAGCACGAGCTTGATAAGCTGCTGTGCCAACTTGACGGCTCTGAGAATAAAAGCAACCTCGGTGCTAACGCCATTTTATCGGTCTCAATGGCTGCGGCGAGAGCAGCGGCATGTCACCTTGGCATGCCACTTTACCGCTACATAGCAAGCATGGCTGGAGCTGAACCCACGCTGCCTGTCCCATTGATGAACATCCTCAATGGTGGCGTGCACGCTCCGAATGATCTTGATGTGCAGGAGTTCATGATAGTGCCACACGGGTTTGACAGCTTCAGTGAGGCACTCCGATGCGGGGTTGAAATTTACCACGCCCTGAGCAGCGTGCTTAAAAAGCGAGGGCTTGCCACAGGCGTCGGCGATGAGGGTGGCTTTGCCCCAAACTTGGGCGACACGCGCCGTGCGCTTGACTGTTTACTTGAGGCAATTGAGGCTGCAAAGTATCGCCCACTGGAACAGGTGGCTATAGCGCTGGATGTCGCCGCATCGGAGCTGTATGATGAGAATCAGAAAGCCTACATCTGGAAGGGCGAGGGCAGAACATTAACGGCGGAGCAGATGGTTGATTACTACGAACAGCTTGTCTCCGATTACCCGATCGTCTCAATTGAGGATGGCTTTGCCGAGGATGATTGGCGCAGCTGGCAACTGCTTACAGAACGCCTTGGGAAGCGCATCCAAATTGTCGGTGATGATTTGTTCGTCACCAACCCGAAGAGGCTTAAACGAGGCATAAAGCTCGGCGTGGCAAACGCCATCCTGATTAAGCTCAACCAAATTGGAACGGTTACGGAGACGCTCACGACAATAAAGACGGCAAGGGAGGCGGGCTACAGCTGCATCATATCACATCGCTCCGGGGAAACAGAGGATGCCTTCATCGCCGATTTCGCAGTCGGCACAGGCGTCGGGCAGATAAAGACTGGCGCACCATGCCGTTCGGAGAGGGTTGCGAAATACAATCAACTGCTGCGCATTGAGGAGGAGCTCGGCAAGGAAGCAAAGTTTGCCGGCACAAAAGCGCTTGAGCATGTTGCATGGTGAATTAGCATCCAACAGTTGCGGTGAGCGTTCAAGCGCGCTGCCCGAAATGCCCACATCATCACAGAGCGGCAAAGGCAATCAATCGTCATCAGCCGTGTATGTCCATTGACCATAGCGCGTCCTTGTGAGCCATTTCACATGCCCATCAAAGAAAAGGAAATTAGCGCCGCCGTTGTGCCGCCTCTCCAACCTTATCGGTCCAAGCCAGTAGTATTGGGAACAAATGGCGTCGTTGTATCCGAGCTCCCTCTGGTCTGTGTGGCAGATGATATGATGTATGCATACATTGTTCGCGTCGCACATCGCAATGGTGTTTGACGGATTCTCAATCTCGTGCAGCGGTGGTCCCGGTGGGTTAAGCGCTTCAACGATATTGTTCGGATCAAAGTTTTCCGGCACTTGGTAATTGAGAGCGTAGTTAAACCTGTAGCCTTGAAACTCAAGCGGGTCTGGATCGCTCGGGCAAAGAAGCACATCCCTCATGCGTAGGTATGGTTGAATGTCCATGAACCAAAACCAGTAAAACTGGGGTGTGCGGTTTGGATCAAACTTGTGCCCTTGAGGAAAGTAACCGTCATAGTCATCGGCATACATCGCAAGAGCTGTATATAGCTGTCGTAGATTGTTTGTGCAAACTGCCTGCCTCGCCTTCTCGCGGGCGCGCGCGAAAACCGGGAAAAGCAGTGCCGCCAATATCCCGATGACGGTGAGCACCACAAGGAGCTCTATCAATGTGAATCCTTCAGCCGTTTGCTCGTCCATCTCTGGCACACCACATCGCACCTCAAATCTAAACCAATTCCTTTCCCGTCGTCGTAGCCATTATTGAGCCATGCTTAACCCCGCGCAGGCTGATCAACTTGTCAGCTGCCTCACGGACGGCGCGCGACTTCCCACGGAGTATGACCACTTCAAGGCAATTGCGCTCATCAAGGTGCACATGCGTTGTGCATATGATGAGCTTCTGAAATCTGTGCTGCATATCTGTCAACCTGTTCAAGGCGAGGCGATTGTGGTGATCGTAAACGACGGCAACCGCAGCCACAACATCCCCCTTGGCATGCTCCCACTCATCCATCACAAGCCTGTTTCGCACAAGGTCACGAACGGCTTCGGAGCGATTTGTGTAACCCCTGCGCAGTATTAGGCTATCAAACGCCTTGAGCAAATCCTCGTCCATTGAGATGCTAAAGCGCGCCGTCCTTCCCATTCTCTTTCCACCTCACAATTTGCATTTCATGCGGAGATGAAGTGGTGCGCTGCTGCCTTCACTATCCATGATAGCGCGCGAGTAGTTTTGTAGGTTTATCTGGTGCGCGTATGATGCAAACTCTTCACACCGAAGTAGCGGGCAAGTTGGCATGTCCACTCAGTTCGGGAAGCGGAAGCGTTATAATGTGCATGTCAAGTGCTGGTTCAACGAGGCTGCCGAACTGCATCGCTCAGCGGCGAGATTGAACAGCATCCCACATGGGGGCTTCCAAAGCGAGGTGTTTTGAATGGGCTCACTGATTGGCATTCTGACGAGTAGTCCACTCGCATTGATCCTGATCGCCGTCATGTTGGGCGGCATCGGGCAGATGCTCATACAACTTGGAGCCTCGCGAGTTGGCGAAGTCCACTCCTTAAGCGCTTTCCCGCAACTGGTGCACCTCGTTTTGTCCCCGGAGGTTATAAGCGGTCTCCTCACCTATGCTATTTCAGCGGTGCTGTATGTTGTCGTTGTTTCAAAGCGCGGCATCGGATACGCATATCCCTTTGTCGCCCTCAACCAAGTCATCATAGTGCTGATCTCATGGGTGCTGTTTAATCAGACACCGCCGGCGATCCGGCTTGCCGGTGTCGCGCTCATATGCATCGGTGTTGTGCTTGTTGCGAAGGGTGGTTGATTCAACTTCACATGTATGGGAACAGCTCATCAATCGGCGATTCCGATAGCTCCGCCAAAAACTTGGCTATCCTCTCAACGACGATGTTTATGATCCTCTCCCCCTTCTCCGCGGTTGCCTCCTTCGGGTTGCCCTGTCCACCGGTAAATGTCAAGCGCTCCCATGGGCGCACAATGTCAACCCACCTTTCGTTGATCGCCTCAAACCTGCTTTGGCGAACTTTACCCTCATCAGCCCACTCCATGTGAATGAGGTGAGGAAACAGCGCCAAGGAAACGCTTGTCTCCACAGCGCCCGAATGTTCCCCGGGCTCCTCAAACAGTTCGGGGTAGATGTCGCCAGCCACCTTCCACCACTCAACCACGCACACGAAAGCGCTTGTGTGCCCATAAATCTCCCTTAGCAAAGGTTTAAACTCGTTCCCGCCGTGACCATTGAAGAGAACGATTTTCCTTATGCCGTGCCTTTCAAGGGAGCATATGATATCCCTTACAAAGGCGTTCAAGGTTGATGGTTGAATGTGGATCGTCAATGGGAAGGCGAGCATGTTGCTGTTAACGCCATACGGTATAGTTGGCAGCAATACAACTTTTGCGCCGAGCTCAACCGCCCGTTCGCAAACTCGCTTCGCTATCAACTCCGCTTCAAACGAGTCGGTGCCGTATGGCAGGTGCATTCCGTGTTGCTCACAAGACCCGATTGGGAGCACTGCCACTTCGTATTGCTGCTCCTTGACCATGCGGAGGGTCATCTCGGAGAGGGATACAGTGTGCATTGCTATCACCTCCGATAAGCCGAAAGCAACGCTGCTGCTACAATTCTGACATAGCCGTCACTCCATTTCGCCTGAGGTGACTTGCGCGCGATGGAAGGTGCACGCAGGAAGGCAAAGTCCATTATGACGCTCATCATCGCATGCATTGTGTTGGCAGAAACTCCAATAACCTCCTCGGCAAATCAGCCGACGGATAAAGCCGAGGCATTGCGTGAACTCGTTCAAAGGTTCTCGCCGGAGAGCGATTGGGAGTTGGATGAGATAATGAATGCCTTAATTAGGGCATCCGAGATGGATGCCAGCTACAAAGTGCTTGTGATTGATGCGCCGTTCGCAAACGCAATCACTCTCCCGACAAACGAAATACTCATCACCGAACGGCTTCTCTCTTTGCTCCACACGGTTGATGAGGTGGCATTCGTGCTCGCGCACGAACTCGCTCATGCTATCAGAGGTGATGCAAAGCGCGTCCCATATTCAAGCATCCCGTTGGGTAAGAAACCGTTGATTGAGCCGTATGTTGATAGGGCGCTATTATCGGAGAGCATCAGAGCCATTGCGGGTCTCATACGCTCCGCTTACTCACAAGAGCTTGAATGCACCGCCGATGAACTTGCAATCAAGCTGATGGCTAAAGCCGGGTTTGACGCAAGGGCATCGTTGAGCGTGCTTGAAAGGCTCTCCCATTCTGAAGCTGCGGCAATAGATGCGTGGCTTTCAACACACCCGAGTGCAGCGCAACGGCTACAAAGATTAGCTGCCCTCCCAATCCCGGAGCCACAATACCGCATTGCTATCCGGCCACCAAAGGGCTTGGTTGAAGTGATTGTTGATTTGGACATTCAAATCCCATGGTTCAGCGCTGCGCTCTCGGAGATGATGAAGCCTGCCTTCGACGAATGCCTGAGCGAGCAGTTGAAGGGTGCCGAAGTGGATGTAAGACTTGCAAAGCCATGGCAGCGCAGAAGGGCAATAGCAATCCTCATCAAGCTCTCGTTGTGCGAGCAACGCATGCGCGAGATGGAGGGGATGAGTGGATGGCTAATCTGGACTCAAAAGATCGCCGCATCGGTTTATGCGCAATCGCGGGAGGTCAAATCCGATGAGCTTGAGCTCGTTGCTGCAATGCGTGACGGCGAAAAGCAATCCGATGTGATGAAGTGGTATCTCAAGGGAATTGCGGTTTGGCTTGCGAAGCTAACCCGTGAGGCACTCACGGAACTCAAGCTGAAGTGCCAGTGATGCCATAACCATGCGAACTCAATGGCGGAAGAATGGGGGTGCTTGAATGAAAGTAGCGATTATCGGTGCGGGGTTAGTTGGGACAGCTGCCGCTCATAAGATTGCTGAATTGGGACTCGGAGAGGTGATAATCGTTGACATAGTTGAAGGGCTTGCTGAGGGCAAGGCGTTGGATATATCACATGCGCTTGCAGTGCTTGACATTGACTGCAAAGTGGCTGGCTCAAGCGACATTGCAGCAATTGAGGGAAGCGAGGTCGTGGTGATAGCGAGTGGCAAACGCAGGGAGCCGGGAATGACAAGGATGGACTTGCTTCGGGAGAATGGGCGCATAGTTGAAAGCGTGTGCAGGGCTGTATCACAGCATGCACCTAATTGCATCCTGATAGTCGTGACCAATCCGGTTGATGTTATGAGCTATGTTGCGTGGCGGGTAACTGGCTTTCCGAGGGAGCGAGTCATCGGGCAAGGTGGAGTCCTTGACTCAGCTCGCTTCAGGTGGCTGCTCTCAGCATCGCTTTCTGTGCCTGTTAAGGATGTGCATGGAATGGTCATCGGTGAGCACGGTGAGACAATGCTCCCTCTGGTGAGGCACGCAATTGCCATCGGCAGACCGGTTACAGAGATGCTTGATGAGAGCAGCTTACAGCACATTGTTGAAAGGACAAGGGATGCAGGCGGTGAGATCGTCAGGCTGCTCAAAACCGGGAGCGCAGCGCTTGCCCCGGGAGCTGCAGTTGCAGTCATGGTCAAAGCAATAGTCAATGATGAGCGCAGGGTTATTCCGGCGTCAGTGTGGCTTGACGGGGAATACGGCGTAAGCGGTGTTTTCATGGGTGTTCCAGTCAGGCTCTGCCGCAGCGGTGTTGCCGAGATTGTGGAGATTGAGCTCACAGAGGAGGAGAAGCAGCGGCTTCTCTGCTCAGCTGCTGCAATTAGAGCCGGAATAGAAGCATGGGAGAGCATGAACAGCAGCTGACTAAAACTTTGAGCGTTGATAGCGAACGGCAAGCTTCCACAAATCGCGCTCTAAGGTTGTCGCTTAGCCCCACCCCAATGCTATCATTTTGAAGTAGGCACAATAAACGCTCGCATGCTGCTGTGATGAGGTGACATTGCGATGGACACCATTGATGAGCTGATACAGGAACTTGGTTCCGATGATGAGCTTGTGCGTATGCGAGCGGGTGAAATATTGATAAGCCTCGGCGAGGCAGCTGTGAAGCCACTCATACAAGCTCTTGAAGAGCCAAGCCATCCTGCAAGGCATCTCATCGCAGCCCTACTGGGCTGCATCGGAGACAAGAGCGCCACACCAACCCTTATACGAGCCCTGAAGGATAGAGAACCGCTTGTTCGCATTCATGCAGCCGTTGCCCTCGGAAAACTTAAGGACACAAGGGCTCTTGAGCCACTTATTCACGCCCTATTTGATGCAACGAGTCAAACTGATATCCGCTCACTCACCGGTGAACCACTCACGGTTCGCGCTGCAGCAGCACAATCGCTCGGCGAACTTAAAGATAGCCGTGCAGTGCCAGCCCTATTGGCTGCGCTGACTGATCCGAATAGGGATGTGCGCAGGGCTGTCATACAAGCGCTCGTGCAAATAGGCGACCAGAGGGCAGTTGAGGCACTCATCAGTGCGTTCATCTCCGAAGAGGATGAGAACATACGCACCCTCATAGGCAGGGCGATTGCGCATATTGGTGGTGAGAGTGCTGTAAATGCGCTGCAAATGAGGATAGCAAACAATGAGTGCCTCCTAAATGAACTCGCTGCAATCTTGAAGGAGGTTAGCAACTCAGAGGCAACGGCTGCACAGCCAGTGTTGGAACAGCAGAAGGCGGAGATAGCCAAGCATCCGTCAAGGTGGAAAAGAGGTGCCATAGCTCCGGCGGTGAGCGCCTCGCTTTCGGTTGGGGCATTGCTTTGCATTGCATGTGCGATTTACTTCGTTGCCGAGGCGCCCATGATGGCGCTGTTGATGCTCGCAATTGGCGCCTCGCTAACCATAGTTGCAGGATTGACGATCGCCTTCTGGCATAGGCGTGAGAGGCTGCGCCAGCTTGAGTTCACTCTTAAGCGTGGCAAAGCCAAAAACAGGTGCAAGAATAGGTGTGCGTAGCATGATGGCTCACGAAAGGAAACTCATGGGGTGTTAAAGATGCATGAATTGAGGGCTGCAAGATGTAACCTCATCGTAAGGATGGCGACTTTTCAGTTGGCGCTTCTGATGTTAAACGCCAAGGCTGCTGCGATAGACATTTTCACGCGCGGTTCAGAGATAGCACTCGGTCAGAGAGTCGCCAAAGAGATTGAGTCCCAAATACCGCTATGGGAAGACCAAGCTCAACTCAGCCGTGTTAGGCGGATTGGTGTGAGCATACTTTCGGTGTGTGACCGCAAGGATATGCCATACGAGTTCAAGATACTGGATATTGAAGAGCCCAACGCAATGGCGTTGCCGGGCGGATTCATTTACCTTACGCGCGGCTTGCTTGAGACGGTGACATCGGATGATGAACTGGCGTTCGTGATTGCGCACGAAGTCGGACATGTTGTTGGGAGGCATGTGCGCAAGGCTGTTAGCCAAGATACCATACTCTCCGTGCTCGCATCAATACTGCTTGGCAACGCACCACAGGTTTTGAGGACGGCAGCTGATGTGCTCTACACAATGCAGCGTCTCGGGTATAGCCGAAATCAGGAGAGGGAAGCCGATAGCTTCGCTTTGAAGTATATGCAAGCAGCCGGCTACAATCCATGGGGTGCGATAAGCATGTTGAGCAAATTTGCCGACCGTAAGCTGAGGGGCTTAGAGCGCTATTTCTCAACCCACCCGGGTGCTGATGAAAGGATGAAGCGCCTATTAAAGCAGCTCGGAGTTGAAATAACCACCGCGCCCTTGAAGGAGCAATTGCAAACTCTGCTCTCCTCATCCAGCACGCCATTTCTCACTCAGCCAATTTGCTATGTGAGTGGTGCGTCCATTTTCATGGCACACGACGAGCGCAAGATGGAGCTGTGGGCAATAAGGGACGAAAGAAAGCAGTCAGAAATGGGCATTGCCTGGTATCGGGCTACCGTTAACTCCAACCGCATATTCGTCCTAACTCCATCTCAGGGGAATGCACGCGTTGTGATGTTGACGGTCCATCCGGACTCGCGCATTCAAACCGAACACCTTGTAGCGATATCCATGCCGCAAGCCGAAAGTGGGCTGCCATCGCTGTCGCCCGATGGGAAGATGCTCGCAGCAGTTACATACGAAGGTGACTCATGGCAGCTTGTGCTGATTGATGTTGAGCGGATGAGGAGCAATGTGCTTCCATTGGGTGAGAGAGAGCCTAAGGGCGGGATTATTTGGCAAGCACCGCACAAAAGATTGTTCGTTCCCGTTGCGAATGCGAATGGTGATTGGGAACTGTTATCGTGTGATTTGGGAAAGGGGCATCTTGAGGGCGTGCAAGGCTGGCAGAAGTTGCATGGCAGGTTTACCCAAGCCAGTTTGCAAGCATATTGGGTGGATGCGGCATTGCTCATCATCAGCGCGGTGGACAGAACGGGGAAGGCAATGCTGCTTTGCCTTGAAGAGCGCACTGGCACATTGCACGAATTGCTGGACAACGCCGCCAACTTTGTCATTGGACACTCGTGCAAGAAGTTCGCGCTGAAGCGCATCAGCAATTCAAGATGCGAAATATGGGTTGGAGATATGCCGCAGGTGAAACCGAAAGCGGACATGATAAAGCTCCTTCGCACATCAATCTGCGAGGCTATGCCGGTTGAGACAAGGGATGGTGTATGCGCTTCGCTGAGCTTTTCAAACGACGATGCAATGCTCGCTTATGCGTTTAAACCCGCCGCAGGCAAACATTGGGAAGTGTGGGCTATCAATCTTGCTCAAAGGCAAGCGCAGCGAATCGCGACTGACGCTGTAGAGCCGCAGTTCATAGCCCTCAATCCTGTTTCGCCCAATCCCGGCGCACAGCAGCGCCGGTAGCTTACTTCGGTTCCGGTGGGACATAAAGGGCGTGCCTTTCAACCTTGAACTGCAGCGCCTTGAGGTGAATGAAGGCATAATCCCTGTCAGCTGCAATGCGCTGGGTTACCCTCTCAAGGCGGGCAATATATCCAATGGCGCTTGAGCGCTCCCATTGAGGGAGGTGAGGTATGCAGTTTTTAAGGCACTGGCGGGCGCTATCGCAAAGTTGCTGTGCGCTGATTAACTTATCGCGCTCAAGCTCCTCAAGCGCACCCAAAATATAACGGGACGCAGCGAGCATATACAGGCGCCCAATGAGCCAGCGTCTGTGATCAACTGGCTTGTCCGTGCTGAGCTTTGAAAGCTTGGCAAATGTGATGGCTGGCTTTGATGGAATGTTCGCAGCGATGGTCTGAGCCATTTGCACTGCTGTCCAATGCTCATATGCGCCTTTAAGGCAGTGGGCGAGGGCGCACATGCGATGTGCCTCTAAGACAACGGGTGATGGTCTTTGAAAGCGAGCACAGCTGCTGACGATGATGGGCAGGATGATTGCCATGAAGACAATTCGCATTCACATCACTGCCCTTCTCATAGCGTTAACCTGCTTAGGCATTTCCTTTGTATCTTGGCGCGCTCACAACCATTATCGCATTAAAGCACCGTCCGTAAGCAGGCGTCCCATTGCTGTTATTGATGCTGGTCATGGAGCGTTTACTGATTGGGGGTTGCTTGATTACGGCGCTACACATTATGGCATACGCGAAGCCGATGTCACTATTCAGGTGACAAATCGCCTTTGCGAGAGCCTTGAGAGCAACGGTTGGATTGCGGTGACGACGAGGGATGGCGAATTCACGCCACTCAATTTGATTGAGCGTTCTCGCCTCGCTTCGCATATCGGCGCTGATGTCTTTGTCTCCATTCACACGAACAGTTTTCGCAGCCCCCATCCAAATGGTTTATCTGTGCACTACTGGGGGGACGAAAGCGAACAACTCGCCCAAATGATGCAAGCCATCCTTTGCAAGAGGCTCGGTATGAAGGACAGAGGCATCGTCAAGCAACCGCTTACTGCACTCGTTTGGGCATCAACACCGGCAGTCCTCGTTGAACTTGGCTTTATATCAAACCCGAAAGAGGCACAGCGCTTAGCCAATGAGACTTTCCAGAGGAAGGCTGCCAACGCCATCGCCGAGGCGTTGACACTTTGGATTCGCTCAAAGTGCAATGAGAGCCAGCCTTGCTTTTGAGGGCTTAATTTCAACTGTGATCGTTGCTATGACAGTCGGGCATTACCTGACACGCCATGGCGCACAATTATTTGCATAGGCATTCTCACGCCTGACCCATTTCGCATGCCCGTCAACAAATGCCCACACACCGCCATCAAAGTGACGAAATGCCACCGCTCCGGGAGGCGTATAACCTTCTGGGCACATGCCGGGCTCCGGCTCAACCACCCAGTCACCATCAACATTTTCGCCAAGCAGAAACGTCTCAGCTGGATAGTTGAACCTCGCCAACCTTAAAATGCAGTTTCCATCCGCAACTTGGGGAGTCACCTCAGCCCAATATGCATTTGCCCCGTATGAGCCGGTGTTTGGGATTGAACTTCCAGAGGGGCAAATGCGCCCAATTGATGCTGCTGATGGGCACACAAAGATTTGCTCATTCTTCACATACGGCAATATGCGCTGACGCCATGTAGCCCCATCAGCACACCACTCATCCCAATTGGGAAGCCAATACGGGAATGGAAGCATTTCATCCCAATCCTGGGCATACATGAGCATGCCCATTCCCAGTTGGCGCAAATTATTCGTGCAACTCGTCATGCGTGCCTTCTCCCTTGCCCTTGCAAACACCGGAAATAGTATCGCTGCCAAGATGGCAATTATGGCAATCACCACCAGCAGCTCTATCAGCGTAAAACCTCTTGTGCGTTCCATTTTTAACACACCCCCTTGTCGGAGAACTTATCGGAAGCTGTGCCATTGATACGGTGACAACACCACACGATACACCTTTAATCAACTATGGCATAGGCACCAGTCATTGTTAAAAGCAGTGCATGAAGTCGGCACACAAAATTGGCAAGCGCCAACGCCATATTGGCGTGGGTATTTGTACCCGTTACAGCGGCTTTTGTATTGAGTGATGCGGTTGTAATCACGCCTGTATTGCAAGGCATTCTGGCGGTGCACACACTGTCGTTAAGTATCGGTTTCACTTTGGCAACAGTTCAATCTCGCTCACCTGCGCCGCATTAACCCATTGCTTGCTCGCTGACCTGTGGATAATGAGCCTAAAGTGCCTTATCGGAACAGGTTCAATGGCGCATTCAAATCTTCTCCTATCGGTGTAGCCTCGGATGCTGAAAATGCGCTTCCATGTCTCCCCGTCAATGCTCACCTCGCCATCAAAGTCAACAGGATGCCCTCTTGGATCAGCGAAGTGGATGATGACCCGCCCAAGCGTGCGAACCTCGGGCAAATGCAACGCCACCCAATGGGGATGCGGTGTGAGTGCCGAATGCCACCGTTTGCCTTCAAAGTCGTCCTCGGCAGCAATAATGCCATCGTTCACCTTCTGCGTGCAGCCAGGTTCACGGTCAAGTTCCGAATCCGATGTCGCCTTAACACCGTATTTTGCGAGGGCGAAATTTTCCCTGTGAGTTGTCAACCTGCCAATCAGCGTGATCGGTATAGTTGCAAGCGCCTTCCCATCTCGGGTTGTAATTACGACCTCGCCCTTGATGACCTCGTTCGTGATGTAACTAACAATCAAGTTTGTTTTCACGAGTGCTGGGAGCCTGACCACCTCTTTGTCGGGCTTAACCTTTATGTCTTGGTTGAAGCGCCATTCAACAATTGCCTCCTTAATCTCGCTTACCTTGCTTCTCAGCTCCAACATTAAGCTCCTCTCCGTGTCGCCCTCAATTGTTGGCTCACCAAGGTAATCAAGTGTTGCTGCGAGGTTGCCAAACTGAAATCTGACTTGGAACGGTGTTCGGCTCCATAACTCATTTGCCGTGTGTTCGTCAATGAGCATGAGCTTACGAGCTGCATTTGGCGTTGTGGGCACATCCTGCATGATGCTTACTTCGGCTTTGTGCGCCTTCAGCGATAACTTCGTCATGCGCACAACACGCTGTGTAAGTTCGGTCAGTGTGCGCGGCGGTGTGAAGCCACCGATGGCGATATTGCGTATCTCATCGCTTATTGGCTCGCGCCATTTCGTAGGTATTCCCTTAGTCCCTCGCAAGATGCCGAGCAATGCCCCGAGTGTTGCGCCAGTGCAATCTGTATCATCGCCGCAGTTGACCGCTGTGCAAATCGCTTTCCCAAAGTCATCGTCACCATATAACCATCCCAAAATTACGAACGCAACATTTTGCGGTGCCATGAACCAACCCGTATCCTTAGATGCCTCCACGATCAACTCCCTTGCGGCTTTCCAATCAAGCCCCTTTCGCCACGAATCAATTGCCACCTTTACGCTCCTTGCAACGCCGCAATCCTTCGGGATGTAACTTAAGGCAATGTTGAGCAACCTGTCCCTGTCGCTCTCAACGAATGCCGCGCTTTGCAGCACTGCCGTAAACACCTCAGCATATGTTCCTTCAGCGACACCATGGTCAACGCAGGCATCTTCAAATGCATATCTGGCAGCAAGTGCTGGCAAGCCCGGGAACAGGCATGCCCAAATCTCAGAGCGTATCCATGCACCGTTGCTGTGGCGCCACCTGTTTCTGAAATGCCCACTCAGCGGTGGGAGCAACCCGAGGCGCAAATTCGCCTTGCATATTCCATACTCGTTCCAGTCAACGACGACATACTTGACCCAGTATTGGGCAAGGTCGTGCGCGGTTATCATCGGACCTCGTTCCTCAAGCGCCTTTAACCAAAGCAACTGCAGATCAAGGTCATCATTTGGCACCGGTTGCGTCGGGATTGGTTCGTAGAAGGTGAGGTTGAACATCTGGCGCTTGCCCTCAAATGGCATGCCGAGAGTCCCGCCAATTGACTTCCCAAGCCAACATGCATAGACCTTATCAATGAACTCCGCTTCGTTAATCACCACAAACGGCTTGGCACAAATTCCAATGGAGAGCGACAGCCACAAATAGGCGAAGACTGCGCATGCTAACGCAATAAGGCGAGCTTGTGCCTTATGAAATCCACCGCACGGCTCAGCCATGCAAGCCATAGCGGTTACACCTCCCTGACGCTGTATGTCCAACGGTTCCACTACGCTTTAACATGTAGCATGATGCCAGCATTTTTGCTGCACCACCCTCAGGAGGTGAGATGGGATGAACAGGCGCAAGTTCATTCATGCCACCATCGGTGCAACTGTGTCGGTGTTCGGAGTGAGTGCCGTATGCTATAACACATCAGCGCAGAAAAGCGACGACGCAAAGGTGCCAAAGCGCACATTGGGCAAGACCGGCATTGAAGTTTCCATCATTGGGCTAAGCGGGCTTGCCTTTAACAGATTGGAACAAGATGTAGCCAACGAGCTTGTCCGAGAAGCTATTGATGCCGGAGTTAACTTCGTTGATGTTGCGCCGGCATACGGCAACGCTGAGGATGTGCTTGGAGCCGCCCTTGATGGCTACCGCCAAAGGGTGTTTTTGGCATGCAAGACGCAGCGCCGGACAAAGGAGGAAGCATGGCAGGAATTGCAGCGCTCATTAAAGCGGCTCAGAACGGACTACTTTGACCTTTACCAGCTGCATGCCCTCACAAAAATGGAGGAACTTGAGGTAGCGTTGGATAAGGGCGGCGCAATTGAGACGCTCATGGAGGCTCGTGAAAAGGGACTCGTGAAGTTTCTCGGCTTCTCAGCACACTCGTTGAAAGTGGCGCTTGAGGCGATGCGCCGGTTTGATTTTGACACCGTCATGTTCCCAATAAACTTCGTCACATGGCACCGTGAGAACTTTGGTCCGCAGGTGATTGAGTTGGCGCACAAGAAAGGTATGGGATGCATCGCAATCAAGCCCATGGTTCGTTCTGCACTTGCACCCCAGATGAAGCGCCCATATCCGAGGCTTTGGTATGTTCCAACTGACGATTACAAAGAAGCTTCCATGGCACTGCGTTGGACACTCTCACAGGGCGTTACTGTGGCGATGCCGCCAGCTGACGATAGGCTCGTCAGGCTCGCAATCAAAATTGCGCGCTCATACAAGCCAATCACCGATGAGGAATGTGAGGAACTCAAAAGGCTCGCGGAGTCGTGCATACCGCTGTTCAAGTCAGACCTATAAAGTGGTGGCGAAGCCGGTGATTGCATATGGCATCGTTCAATGCATGGTTGGTTGTAGCCAATGAGCGCATCAAGGGCAAAAGTGAGGGTTGGCATTGGGATGATTTTTTCCTTCACCGACATGAATGGGCGCCTTCCGAATTCTCATGGGGTGGTTATGAGTGGATTCGTTCACCGCTCTCCTTGAAGTGCATCCGTGAAATGAAGCGAGGCGACATCGTCATCGCGTATCAAGCCAACGAGGGCATTCTCGGGCTATGCGCATTGGCAAGCGGCGGTTATGAGGAAGTGCCCGGAAGCGGCGATGTAAACACATTTGACCTTGCCCCGGAGCCAGCGCTGCGCCTAAAAAAGCCCGTGCCATTGGCACGGCTGAAAGGTGATGCCAGAACATCTCCCCTGTTTAAGCAGCTTCAAGGAAGCGTGTTTAAAGCGACCGAGTTTTGGGAAGCGTTAAAGGAGCACATCCTTACGATTAACCCCCACCTTGATAGCGCTTTAAAGCGGTTTGAGCGAGCAGCACAAAAGCTGCGCCGAACGCACGGTGCGGAGAAAGACATATGGCGCAAGATGGAAATTGAGCGCTCCACAGCTTACATGTGGCGCAGGCGCCTTTACAGGCGCAACGGTGAACGCAGCGCATGGCTTCGCAAGCTATACGAGTTTAAGTGCCAGATGTGCGGTGCGCAATTCCAAATGGCAGACGGTCGGATGGTCATTGAAGTGCATTACTTAAAGCCGCTCACATCCATCGGTCCGTTGGGTGACCATGCGGGAAACATGCTTGTGTTATGCCCAAACCACCACCTCCAGTTGGAGTTAAGTGAAGATGTGCGCATTGATTGGGGCAACCAGACAATCAGCATTGATGGTGCACAATTCAGCCTAACGGTTCACCCGCTGCATGCGCAACTTGCAATGACATGGCTTGAGGAGCATCACACCATGAGCCGATGGCGTGTGTGGAGATGAGACATTCGGTGGCTCTTATCCCAATCGCCCGATGGAAAGTAACCCATGAAGCTCTCTGAGCGATGTTATTCGTTTTCAACGGCGTGCTTCGCGCTGTCATTGATGCCCATCAAATGGTAGCATCTTCAACCTTTCAGGTGATGGCGGCGCAGCTGACCGCATGCACCGTGGATATCGCTGCCATGCTCGCGCCGTATGGTAACCGCAATCCCGTTTTCAACAAGCACCCTGCGAAAGCGCTCTATCACCCCCTCAGGCGGACGCTCAAAATCAGCCACCACCATGTTGTATGGGATTAGGTTGACATGGCACGGCATGCCCTTTAGCAGCTTTGCGAGTTCAACGGCATGCCTCGCACTGTCATTGATGCCCATCAAAAGCACATACTCAAATGAAATGCGTCGCTTCGTCGCGCGAAAATAATCTCGGCAAACACTCAGCACTTCAGAGAGCGGTGGCAGCTTTGCTCGTATCAACCTTTGACGGATTTCGTCGTTGGGTGCGTGAAGCGAAACTGCCAAATTGACCTGCATCCCGAGCTGCGCCAGCTTGTGTATGCCTTGAACGATGCCAACTGTGGAGACTGTAATCCTCCTTGCGCCAATTCCGACTTCACGGTTGAGCAAGCGCAGAGCCTTGGCGAGATTCTCAAAGTTGAGCAACGGCTCACCCATGCCCATGAAAACGACATTCGGATTTCTACGATGCATTGCGATGAGCACCTGCCCGACAATCTCACCAGCCGTCAGGTTGCGAGCGTAACTCTCCCCAGAGGCACAAAATCTGCACCCAATGGGACAGCCAACTTGCGTGCTAACGCAGATCGTTTCCCATCTGCCGTGAGGGATGAAGACGCATTCAATGGCTTCGCCATCGGACAACTTGCTCAAGTATTTCACAGTTCCATCCAAAGAGGCTTTAACATCAACGACCTGCAATGGATTGACGACGGCAATTTCGCTCAGCCTTCCCCTAAGTGCCTCTGGCAAATCTGTCATCGCATCAAATGCCGTGACGCCCTTTCGGTAAATCCACATGGCAAGCTGTCGCCCGCGGAATCTCGGCTCACCCAACTGCTCAACGAATGCCTCCAACTCTTGAGTTGTCAACCCAACTAATGCCGTTAGTTCCGTCATAATCCCTCTCACCATTTCAACCGCGCCGCTTAGCGCATCTCACTTGCCGTTAAGCGCGATTATGAAGCTTGCAAAAGCTCAAGACCGAAATGGACTGCAGTCGCCTCACAAACCGATGGCGAGTGTCTAACCAAGAGCCACATCAAAGAGCAGCATGATTAACACACCCAGTATTGTCCCAAATGTAGCCCACCGCTCATGCCCCTTGCGATGAGTCTCTGGGACAATCTCATCGCTGATGACATAAAGCATAGCACCTGCAGCAAAGCCCATCGCATATGGCATGATTACCTGCACTATGTGAACAACCCAAGCACCCAAGAGTGCCAACGGGATTTCAACCAAGCCAGCTCTAATGCCAACTAAACTCGCATAGAAGTGGGCACCCATACCAGCGCTTAACGCCGAGACTGATACAGCCAAGCCCTCTGGAATGTTTTGCATGCCAATCGCCAACATTAGCTTCACTGCATTGTTCAAATCGCCAGAGCCAAACCCAACCCCGACTGCCAGTCCTTCAGGCATGTTGTGAATGGTGATGGCGATGATGAGAAGCCAGATAGCCTTTAAGCGTGAGTATGCCAGACCTTCGTATCCTAAAACTGCATGAGCGTGAGGGATCAGATGGTCAAGGAGGTCAACCGCGATTGCCCCTAACGCAACACCGATGAATGTTGGCATCAAACCGCCAGATTGAATCGCCGGCAAAATCAGACTCGTAAAACTCGCAGTTAGCATGACACCGGCAGCGAAGCCAAGTGCTGCATCCAAAAAGCGCTCCGATGGTTTCCTCCAAATCAGCACAACCAATGCACCAAGGGTGTTAAACAATGTGATGATGATGCCACCGACTAAGCCCTGCAGGATCGGGTTGCCACCAGTGAGAGCCGTGAAAAGCAATTCAACAAGTTGCATACCCTCAAACCACCTTGAGCGACCTTGTCATACGACGACCGTAGGCACATGAGGTGCGTTCGCCATCTGAGTAAGGACGGATGTAACTCCCCCCGAAAATTTCTCGGAGGAGCTCCGCTCACCTGCACCATCAAGCTTGCTTAATTAACTCTGCAGCCTTTGCTTTGAACTCGGCAGTTTGAGCGTTTGGCGGCTGATTTTCCGATGCAGCCTGCTCCAGAAGTTTTCTCGCCCCTTCCTTGTCGCCCATCTTCAAGGCGCACCAACCTGCCCAGAAAAGCGCGTCGGCATCATCAGTCCAATGCGGTCTACCGACATTCAAATTCGGCGGGTAATCGGCAGCAGCCTCAAAGTGTTGCCTCGCTCTCGCGAAATCGCCTTGCGCCAACGCTTGATGCCCAAGTTGCATGTGTGCTTCCTTCCAAAGTTGCCGCAATGCAAATTCGCCCTCCCAAGGCTTGAAGTTGCCTTGAGAGAGCAACTCAACTGCCTTCGCGTGCTCTCCAATTCTCCAGCAAGCCTCTGCCCAACGGGCGACAATTTGCGATTTGCTGCGAACCGTTTCAGGGGCAGCCTCAAACAACTTCACCCGCTTCTCATGCTGCCCTGACATCGCAAGGACGATATCCCGCTCAAGCCACAACCGCCAAGCAAAAGGAAACAAGGGACATGGGACGCGGGACATAAGTTCAATGGCTTTATCGTAGGCTTTTTCGGAAGCGGGCAAATCGTTGCGCTTGAGTCGCTGCGCTAAGCCGATGTTGCGCCACGCCAAAACTTGCAATGTCGTTGTCGCTTCACTTGTCCCCTGTCCCGTGTCCCTCGTTACTTTCTCCCAATGTCTCAACGCCTCATCCCATCGCCCAACCGATGCGAGCCAAGTGCCGAACAAGTAATGCGCCAAAGCATCGTTTGGGTCAAGTGTCAACGCGGTTTGTAACGCCTTTGCATCTTCATGCCGATGCGGTGGGGAAGGAATCGGAGTTTGTGGCTCGGCGGGAGCCTCGCCCTCCCTTCGGATGGAACGAACAAGCGATATCGCTTCAGCCAATTTGCCCATTTGCCACATTGCGAAAGCAGCGTGGTAAAGCAGCATCGGGTTGACATTTCCGCCACTTTCCATGTGCCGCTTCGCGACAGCGAGCCAAACGCTCACCGTGCCCCAAGCGCCAACTTGCTCATAATCGCAAGCGGCATCAAGCCAAAGCGCATCATCAACAAAAATGCGTTTTAGGGTTGTTTCCTCGTCCCCCGTCCCGCGTCCCTCGTCCCGTAAAAAGTGCCTCTCGCTCCAAAGAAGCGGTTCAAGTGGGTTGACATTTTCGCATCTTCGCAAATACTGCTTCGCCAACTCAAACTCCCCCAATTTGCGGGCAGCAAACGCAGCCAACGCTAAC
>JAVHTD010000004.1:0-132438 GCA_032161105.2 Candidatus Thermosaccharophagus tengchongensis | reverse complement strand
TTTGAAACAGCTATGTTCGGATTGCTCGTCCAACCAGGCCACATGTTTATTGGATCGGCAGTCTGAGTTGGACGCAGTGACTTAACATGCCCATCAATGAACGCCAAGTTCCAAGTGGAGTTGTGCCCAGCATATCCGTTAACCCAGTTACCCGGGACGCCTGTCCACCAGTTTGAGGCATAATCGTTCCAACCCTGATTCCTCAACTCGCAAAAGAGGATAACCCTTGCCGGGTCTTGGAAGTCGGATATTGGGCGCGAGCCTCCTGATGGGAATTGGTTTCCGGCATTGTTGATGGCGTAGTTAGCAACTATGCCCTGAGGGTCGTTTGTAGTGGACGGGTTTGATGGGCACTTGAAGACTTGGACATTCTTGATGTAAGGCAGAATTAGCGTGCGCCAGTGGAGACCGCCGACATCACGACCTGGGAAGCGCTCATCGTAGTCTTGGACATACTGCAGCATTGCTGAGGCGAGCTGTTTCAAGTTGTTTGCGCATGAGGCTTTTCTTGCCGACTCACGAGCCTTCGCAAACACCGGAAACAGTATCGCCGCCAGAATGGCTATGATCGCGATCACCACCAGCAGCTCTATCAAAGTAAAGCCATCCCGTTGCCTGCCCATTTTTTCACCAGCCATTCCTTACGGATTAAACCACGCAGTTTTGCCCGAAGTTGCGTCTTGCCCAATTAGACGCCAGTTAAGCAATTTGACATGACCATCAACCATGACATAGTTTATGGCACCAAAGTGGCGCTCTAAGGTGGAGCGTTCGTTGTTTATACGCCATGAGAAGTCGCCCCATCCCTCCGTCACATTGTTCTTATCCCTTTGCCGTTCAAGGAGCATTATTGTTTGCCCTGGGTAATTTATCCTTGAAATTATGTTGTTGAGGATAGCGTTGTTAGCGGAGTAGTCGGTAGCGGGGAGAATGTTGCAAAATATACCTGCTGAGACAGCGGGACAGAGAAGCAACTGGTCATTTTTCATGTAAGGCATGATAGCATTATACCATGCCCATGGATATGCTCGGTCAGTGCAATCATCCGTTCCACCGTCATCAAGGGGAAAGCGTTCATCGTAGTCTTGAACATACATTAACATTGATGTGCCAACCTGTTTCAAGTTAGAAGCGCATGAGGTTTGTTTTGCCTTTTCCCTTGCCCTCGCAAACACGGGGAACAATATCGCTGCCAGAATCGCGATTATCGCGATCACCACCAGCAGCTCTATCAGGGTAAAGCCGCATCGTCCTGTGCGCGTCTTCTCACTGCACATCCTATATCCCCCCTTAAGCTCATTAGGTTTGATATACGGCAGCCTTTCATCCAGTCAATGTGAGTGGCGCATTATCACCTCCCACTTCGCTTTATGGTGCTCACCTCCTTTGCCCTTTGATTTGCTGCAGTCCAAGTGCGCATTATATCGCTCCATTGCGCTATAGCTACGCCGTAGCAAGCTCATCAACATTTCCGACCATGTGTTGGACATTGCGCGGCAGCTTATTCAGCTCCTCAACCCTCGGACCATATTTGCCACAGGTGTTCTCAATGACGATGTAATCAAGGTCGGGAATGATGACCTCATCCCACCTGTCACCTATGCCGCGCAATGCAACATCAAGCATTATGACGATTTGATTCCCCAAAGGTTCGGTTGAGTTAAGTGTTATTGCACCATAGAACTCTTGGCACTCCGTATAGCCGGCGTTGTGTGTGCCAGTGTATGGCTTTAGCATCGTAAGGTCAACTTGCTTTCCGATGCGCCTTGAAACCTCCTCCGACTTTGATGCGAAGTAGTCAACGAGCGCTTTCTCCTGCAAGTAAGCTGGCAAGTTCTTTTCCGCAACCTCAACGAGCGCCTTATAGCCGACATCGTATGCCTCCTCAATGAAATCAAACCAATAGCGCTGGTCAGGGGTGAGTTCATTTGGCTTTCGCCCGGCGATCACAGAGCGCCGAATGCACGCATTCAATCCATCACGCTTTGGAGCAACGCCAATATGCACCCACTCGCCGTCACCGATAACCCTGTTGAGTGCTTTCCCAATTAGCGTGCGATTGTTTTCGCCGGCGCCAAGTATGATGTCCCAGCCCATCTCTTCAGCTCCGAGCTCCCTTGCAACGAAGTAGCCCCACGCTGCAACTTGTGTTTCCGTCATTCCCGGCTTGAGCACGGCGAGCATGGCTCTCATCGCCGCATCTGCTATCTTGCACGCATCGCTTATGAGGCGCATTTCATTGTCCGACTTCTCATACTTGATGCGCTGGTAAATGTGCTGGCAGTCAATGACGCCATCCTTACCAAACAATCCCTCAAGATACTCAACGAGAGATGCCGGGATGACCTGCCTCGGCGTCAGTAATCCGATGGCGTTTACCTTTCCGCCAGCTGCCGCTTCAATGACATCCTCGAGCCTTTCAGCTTTGATTGGGTATTCCTCATCGGCGAGCTTGAGCATCTCAACCTTATGCACATGTGCCTTTGCTCTCCATGCCAGTTGCTCTGCGACATAGCCGCCTTCAAGCCCAGCGATTATGTGGAAGCCAGTCTTGCCTATCACCCCGGCGACTTGCTCAACATGGACATTCGTGTTCCCGCCAAGGTATGGGACATCACCATCGTAGTGCTCATCGGAGAATACAAACCCAACTTCTAATCCGATGCCCCTTAACGCCTCGTAGACTTTGCGCTGCCTCTCAAGGAATTCCTCCGTAGGTATGCCGAACGATTTGTCAACAGCCTCGCAGTTTGCAAGTATCCTTTCAACGAGCTTGCACTCCTCACGGAATTGCGAAAGACGCAGCTCTCCAACGCCGCGAGCCATGCTGCCTCACCTCCGCGCCGTTCATTTGGCTTTCACATCATTCCGCGATTGATGTGCAGTAGCAACTGAGTTAGCGATACATTGCTGCGCCTTCAGGTTGCGAACCAAGCGTTGCCTACAAAGTTCAAGCGTTGAAAGCGCCCTTGGCAACTTTGCACCGGTTGCCGTTATCGCTGCACCTCAACCACAATGCCGTTTAGCAGTTTCGCGAGAATGTTGTCCTTAGGGAAGGCATGCCCACGATGCTGGACGAAGCACTCGGCAAATTCAACCCCAATCTTCCTGCCGGCTTGCATTGCCCAATGACGCATGCGTTCAACATACTCATCCACCTTATGGTGCTTTAACAGCCATTGCCTCTGGCTCTCATGGCACTTGAGCATGTTCCCCTTCAGCTCCATGACGGATGTGATGTCAACGAATATGTTCATTGGCGCCTCATTCCCAAAGTGGTCTATACCTTCAATCGGCATGCAGTAGTAGAGATACGGAATGCGCCCGGTCGGCATTGCCGAAGGGAAATGGTCAGTCTTCATGTTCGGCGCACCGGCGCAGAAGCATGCGTGCCTTACGAGTATGCTTGTCATCTCGTGATCAAGCATGTAGTCACCTGGATGATGTGTGAAGACGATGAGCGGGTCAACTTGTCTCATCAGCTCAACTGCCCGTTTAATGCTCGCGTCGTTAACCGTGACGAGGAAATCCTTAAACCCAGCACAGTGGTATTTTCCGTTGAGCAGCGCCGCTGAGCGCTCAGCTTCACCGAGCCTTATGCGTGCTATCTCCTCCGGCGGGAGTTCGGTTGAGCCGCCATCACCTGCGGTCATCGTGGCAATGTGCACTTCATAACCGCGCTCATGCAATAAGGCGAGTGTGCCAGCACAAAGGAACTCCGCATCGTCAGGATGCGCCATAAAGGCGAGCACTCTGTCGCCCACTGCGATTCACCCCTCCCATCGGGTGTGTCCTCACAGAATTTTAGCGAGGTCAATCAAGGGCGACCAGATAAGCCGCCGATTCGGACGAGGGGTTTGTCGGGCAGGCTTTGCCCACTTGCAGCGAAGGGGTAGGGTAAGTGAGCTGCTTTGTTTTGCTGGCTAACAACTTGAGATGGTCCCAACACCTAATAGCTGACACGCTTAATCACGATCAGCGTGCCGTGCTTGCCTTCAAGCTGTTGCAAGCTGATCAGCCACTTATCGGTCTCACCATCAATTCGCAAGATTGCGTTCATCCCGTTGCTTGCCTTAAACTCCTCAACCTTCACATTCAGCCCCTTCAACTCCGCGAGATACCATGTGAGCACTTGGCTGTAGCTGTCGGTGGTCTCGTAAGCGGCATGGATGTAGTGGCGCATGTAGCCCTTCAGTTGTGATGGGATGAGCGTTTCAAATGAGTCCCTCTCTATCGGCTTCGCCTTCGGGTAGAGTTTAATCCCGAGTTCGGCTTCCGTGAAAGCCTTTTGCACCCACTTTTCTGCCCCAGCTTCTTCCACCACAGCAGCTTTGTATGGCTCTGCTGATTGTGTTGCCCCTTCAACCGTTGGCTTTATGGTGGTTACTCTCGTTGGAGACCTGCATGCGCTCAACAAGAGGAGCGTGAGTGCGAATTTGGCACTCACCAAGTGCCGGATCAGCGCTGCCCTTGATGCCGATAGGCGGTTAAGCTCCGTCACAATTGCAGCTCACCCTCCTTGCCCGATTTGCTCGCCCCGTCGTTCACGGTTATCATTTTACACTGCAACAGCTATTGGGCGCAATTTCTGTTTGCCTCTCCGGTTGACGGGGTGAGGACCTGTGCGCCGCACAAAAATCGTATGCACACTCGGACCTGCGACATTCTCAAAGGAGCGCATTGAGCAGCTGATTCGCGCCGGTATGGATGTGGCTCGCATTAACTGCTCGCACGGAACGGCTGATGAACATGTTGAAATGATAAGGCTTGTAAGGGAAGCTTCAAGTAAGCTGGGGAAGCATGTGGCTGTGCTGTTTGACCTTCGTGGACCGAGGATGCGAGTTGGCGACTTGGAAAGCGAGGTAAAGCTGCATCAGGGCGATTCTGTAACGCTTGTCTCGGAGGCGCATCTTGGCGCCGGTGAGATACCGATTCAATCGCCATACCTTGCCATATCAGTTAGGGCTGGTCAAAGGCTGCTCATTGATGACGGTAAGATTGAGCTTGTGGTCAAGGAGACCGATGGCGTGCGAGTTCGCTGCGAAGTCATTCGTGGCGGCGTGCTCAAGTCAAGGAAGGGAATCAATGTCCCGGGAGTGCGCTTGGCAGTCCCAATCATTGAAGACGATGAGTTTGACGAACTCTCAATGGGCGTAAGGGAGGGCGTTGATTTCATAGGCGCATCATTTGTGCGCTCAGATGAGGATGTGCAGATCATAAGAAACGCAGTTCAGGCACTCGGTGGCAATCAGCCGATCATAGCGAAGCTTGAGCACCCGGACGCAATCGCAAACTTGACCAAAATACTTGAGGCATGTGATGGTGTGATGGTGGCTCGCGGTGACCTCGGGGTTGAAATGCCCCCTGAGGATGTTCCCATACTGCAAAAGCAAATCATCTCCGAGGCAAACAGGCTGCTCAAGCCGGTCATAGTCGCAACTCAAATGCTTGAGTCAATGACGGAGTCGCCGCGCCCGACAAGAGCTGAAGCCTCCGATGTTGCCAATGCAACGCTTGATGGTGCCGACGCGCTCATGCTTTCGGGCGAAACAGCCATTGGCGAATATCCAATTGAAGCGACGCAAATGATGGACAGGCTCATGCAGAAGGCGGAGGAAGTGATGTGGCAGTTCAGGTTGCCAATGAGGGGGCAAAGCCATGCCGGCATTGAGAGGTCGCTCGCAATACCACAGGCTATAAGCAGCGCAGCATGTGTTGCTGCAGAGGAGCTTGAGGCAAAGGCAATAGTTGTGTTCACTCAGAGCGGCTCAACGGCGCTCCTCTTGAGCAAGCATCGCCCGAGGACACCGATTATAGCATTCACGCCCTATGAATCAGTTTGCAGGTTCTGCTCCTTGCTTTGGGGCGTTGTGCCGTGCCAGCTCGGATACATTGACAACACGGACGAACTCGTAAGGCAGATGGATGAGAGATTGCTCCTAAGCGGGTTTGTTGAGCGTGGCGATACAGTCATCATGGTTGCCGGAATACCTCTGCAGCTCAAAGGGAAAGCCAACTTCATCAAGGTGCACATCGTCGGTGAGGCTTAGCAAATTCGTTCAATACAGTGAGGTGAGTGGCTGTGGTGGATACGGAGCCGAGGGCTATCGTCGTTGATGCTGCCGACAATGTTGCCACGGCGCTGACACAAGTCATGGCTGGTCAAAGGGTGAGGCTGCTTGGCAACTGCAAGCGCGAGTTCATCAGGGCAAGGGATGATGTGCGTATCGGACACAAGATCGCCTTGCGCCGCATAAAAGCCGGCGAGCCGGTCATCAAATACAGCGAGGTGATCGGCAGGGCGACAAGGGACATAGCTGTTGGAGAGCATGTGCACACGCATAACCTTGTCGGGATGCGCGGCTTCGGGCATAGAGTCAAATTGAGGGAGGTCGGAAAGGTTCGCCCTGCAGAGGTGATGCTCCCGGAGGATGTCCCGAGGGAGTTTTGGGGCTACAGGAGAGCCGATGGAAGATGCGCAACGAGGAATGTCGTGCTCATTCTTCCAACAGTGGTGTGCGCAAACAAGGTAGCTGAGCGGATTGCCTCGTCGGTCAATGGCGCAGTCTCTGTTGCTCACCCATACGGGTGCACATTCAGCGAGTCGGAGAATGAGTTCTTGAAGAGGATGTTCATCAACTATGCATCAAATCCGAATGTGGTTGGCGTCATCATAGTGGCGCTCGGTTGTGAGACTGTTGACTTTGTCGCCGTTGCCGATGAGCTCGCAATGGCTGGGCAAGCTGTTGAGCTCATCACGATACAAAATGATGGCGGCAGCGATGGCTCTATCAGGAAGGGCATCAGGGCTGCGAGCGTGATGATGACTTTGGCAAGGGGGCTTCGCCGAGAAGCCATACCGATGGGCGAGCTGACCATCGCTGTGGAGTGTGGCGGTTCGGATGCATTTTCCGGTCTGACTGCCAATCCGGCAGTTGGACATGCATGCGACTTGCATGTTGCGCTTGGTGGGACGGTCGTGTTTTCTGAGACCGCCGAGGTGATTGGTGGTGAGCACATCGTTGCTGCGAGGGCTGTGAGTGAAAGGGTGGCAAATGATTTCCTTCGCACAGTTGAGAGGGTTGAAAGAGGGTTGGCAAAGGTGGATGCGCCTGAGGCTGGTGCATACATCACCCGAGGCAACATTGAGGGCGGCTTGACGACGCTTGAGGAGAAGTCGCTCGGATGCATAAGGAAGGCTGGCACTTCGCCGCTATGTGAGGTTGTGCGCTACGGTGAGAGACCGAAGGGGCGCGGGCTCATATTCATGGACACTCCCGGACACGATGTTAAATCCATAACCGGCATGGTCGCCGGTGGCGCTCAACTTGTCATCTTCACCACTGGCAGGGGAACTCCAGTCGGATGCCCGATAGCGCCCGTCATAAAGGTCGGCAGCAACAGGAAGCTGATGGAGAGGATGCCGATGGACATTGACCTGGATGCGAGCGTAATAGCCGAGGGCAGTGAGAGCATAAGTGCAGTTGGGCTGCGGCTTTACAAGCTTGTCGCTGATGTCGCCTCAGGCAAGCTGACGCGTTCCGAAGAATGGCAACACAATGAATTTGCCCTGCCAGTGGAGGGCATAACATCGGGGTGTCGTCCGGATGGATGAGCGGGCGGTGAGCAGTCCAGTGGGGGGTGGTAGCGGTGCATCGCGATCCATTTGAAAGGCATTATGATGTTGCTGTGATTGGCGGTGGGCTTTGCGGCGTTGCGGCGGCTTTGAGGGCAGCAATGGATGGCAAGAGCGTCATTGTGGTTGAGGGGCGCTCAGCGCTCGGTTGGGAGATAACATGGGCATATGAACTCTCGTTTGACATGAGCCAGTTGGGCGCGCTCAGCGGGAACGAGTTCACCATCGTCAAGCAGTTTGCGCGCCAGATGGAGGATGTCGGCGGGTTGCGTCACGGGCGAATTGATGCAGCAATCACTGAGATGCTCCTTGACAGGTGGCTTGATGAAGCTGGCATTGATGTGCTGCTTTTTTCGTTCCCCGAAGGGTTGCTCCTCTTTGACGGAGACCGAAAAATTGCCCCAGCTGCATCTCTTGGATGCAAGGGTGGCAGGGGGTTGATCAGAGCCAGCGTCTTTGTTGATGCAACTGAAGATGGATTGCTCTGGCGACAGGCGGGAGCCTCGTTAGAGGCGCACAATGCAAGGCGCGTGAAGCAGGTGATAGCATTCAATCATGTCGCTCGCGAGATAACTCAGCCAGCCCAATTGAGATGCCCGGACGACCTCGGCGTGCTTGAGGTAGTTGTCCAACCATCGGTGTGGCGTGGTGAGGCTTTCGTTGAGTTCACGCTCTGCGAGCTTTCTCCAACAGCTTGCAGGATCAAAGTCCCGAGCATAATTGAACATGCAAGAAAGTCGGTTGATGCTCTCTCAGAGGCTATCGTGACTCACACCGGGCATGAACCCATTTCGGTTGACATCCCCGTGTGCACTTCAAAGCGTGAGGAGGCGCATTTGCATCCGCATGTGATCAATCTCGTTGGGGCTGGCTTGTGGGCATGCGAAGAGGGCTTGGGGAATAGATTGAACGGCGTCGTTGGCAGACTCGCATGGGGTGAGCTTGCCGGCGCATGTGCGAGCCGTTTTTCCGAAGAGATATCGCGCATGCGGCATGCCGAAAGGCTGTTTGAGGACTTGGATGTGGCAAAGCCATGCTTTGAACCTCGCCATGAGCGCTCGGACATTGCCGTAGCTGGTGGCGGGACTGCCGGCGCAATCGCAGCAATAGCGGCGGCGAGGGAGGGGGCAAGCGTTAAGTTGCTTGAATGGAGTTCGCTGCTTGGCGGGATGGGGACTGGCGGCGCAATCCACACCTACTACCACGGTGTCAAAGGCGGTCTGCAGGACGAAATTGATGAGCGCGTTGATGAGCTCTCAAAGCTTTTTTCGGGCAGGTGGGGTTTCGTTGGCTTTCACCCGGAGGCGAAAAAGGTTGTGCTGACGCAAATGGCGGTTGAAGCAGGCGTTGACTTGAAATTCCTCACGCTCATCGTCGGCGCACATACAAGGCAAGTTGGCGATGTGAAGCACATTGAGGCTGTTGAGGCAGTTGGAGTTGATGGCTCTCTCACATTGCAAGCGCACTCGTTCATTGATTGCACTGGTGATGGAGATCTTGCTGCGTTTGCCGGTGCGGAGTTCATTCTGGGTAGAGATGCCGATTGCCTATTGCACGCTTACTCGCAACCCGTTGGAGTTATTGACGCCAGTGGGAGGTTGAGCTTCATAAACATTGATGCAGGCTATGTTGACCCAACTGATGTGACAGACATGACTCGCGCTCGTCGGATGGGCATAAGGCATTACTGGCGTGAGCGCTTCACCGAAGAGAATCGCCCGCTTTACATAGCGCCGCTTTTGGGCATAAGGCAGGGCAGGCATATAGTCGGTGACTACCAACTTACGCTTGTCGACGAAATTGTCGGACGCAAGTTTGAGGATGCCGTCAGCTACACATGGGCTCACTACGACAATCACTCGTTTGATTACGAGAATGAGAGTGACGAAGCCATTTTCTGGACATGGGTGCTCGGTCAGTGGGGGAAGCGCATTGGTTGTGAAGTGCCATACCGGTGCATGCTCGCAAGGGGAATTGATGGGCTGCTCGTGGCATGTCGCGCAATCTCTCTCACCGTTGATGCGCACCATGAGTTCAGGATGCTCCGTGACATGCAGCGTCTCGGTGAAGTGGCTGCGGTTGCATCAATCATTGCTTTGAGGCACGGCACAACCGTTAGAGGCGTTGACATTGCCGAACTTCAGGGAGAATTGCGCAGGCGCAACTTGATCGGTGATGACAGCGCCATACCAAACCCGTTAAGCCTGAGGCTTCCCGAGGAGGTTCGTCGCTCCCCTGAAGCGGTGTTGAGGAGACTTCCACAGGATGCGCTTGATGAGTGTGAGCGCTTTCTGTATTCGGAGAAACCGGAGGAGGCTGTGTGGGTGCTCGCGCACAATGGTGATGGTGCTCGTGTCATCTTGCAAAGGGCGCTGCAAAGTGGCTCGCCAAAATTGCGCTTCTACGCTGCTGCAGCGCTTGCCATGCTCGGATATGATGATGGAGCTGAGGAGCTGATTGCCTGTGTTCGTGAGCGCCGTGGGAAGCTGCACGAGGGGCTGAAAGCAGCGCCGACATGGGTTGTAGCCATCGCGATGCTCGGAAGGTTGAAATGCCAAAATGCAGTTCCAGAGATTGTCGGCGTGCTCAAGGATAGCTCTGCACCGATTGATGCGCTCATCGCCGCACTGAGGGCGCTCGGTAGGATCGGGGATAGGTCGGTGTGCGACGAAATTTTGCAGTTCCTCGGGCGAGACGATTTGCCAACACAACGCCAGATGCAGGTGAGCGTGGGAGATATTGAGTCGGTAATTGAGGATGCCCGTTGGCAAATTGAGCTTGCAGCTGCCGAAGTTCTCGCAAGGCTCGGAAGACCGATGCCCGATATCCCAAAGAGGCATGTTGAAGATGAGCGTGCATATGTTCGCAGGTATGCGAGGCGAGTTTTAGAGCTGTGCTCTGAGGTCACAGCGTAGGGCAATTCAAACTCGGGTGCATGGCGGAAAAATCATCTGGAGGGTGGTGATGCTATATGTGCTTTACCAATGCCATGACGCTCAGCTTTGCGATGCTACTCTACGGTGCAGCACAACTTCCGAGCGATATCGTGGACGGTAAGCGAACAATAGTTGTGCGAGCCTTGAGCAACGACTATCCAATAGCGCCGCTGTCAATCAGGCTTGATGGGGTGAAGGTTTGGGGTGAGCTCACCCCTGCTTTGATGGACAGCTTATCCGGTGAAATCATCCCGGCTCAGATAATGCGTTCCAATGATGGGTTATACCTCGTGTGGATTGAGCGCCAATTGAGTCGTGGTCAGACGAGGCGCTATAGGCTTGTCTTTACGAAGGCACTTAAAGACAAGCCAACGGCAGCGGTTAAGAGAGCCGAGAATGCGGTTGAGATTTATGTCAACGATGAACTCGTGACGGCATATCGCTATGGCGATGCGCCAAAGCCTTACTGCTATCCGCTGATCGGACCGACTGGGAAGGCGGTTGTCCGTCATTTCCCAATGCGCACCGATGTCCCCGGGGAACCCACTGACCATCGGCATCACCGCTCCATGTGGTTTACATTTGGCGATGTCAATGGGATTGACTTTTGGAGTGAGGGCGGGAAGGCGGGCAAGATAGTCCATCGCTCATTTGAGGTTGTTGAGGGTGGTTATGTCTTTGGGCGCATTGTGGCAAGGTGCGATTGGGTTGCGCCGGATGGAAAGCGTCTCCTTGAGGACATTCGCGAATTGATCGTCTACTGTGTTAGTGGGATGAGGTTGCTTGACTTCAATGTGGAGTTGCGTGCCATTGATGTGGATGTCAGGTTTGGTGACACGAAGGAGGGCATGTTCGGATTGCGCGTTGCAAGCTCAATTCAGGTTGATGGTGGCGGTGGGTGCATTGTGAATTCTCGCGGTGACAAAGATGCAAAAGCTTGGGGCAAGCGCGCCGAGTGGTGCGATTACAGTGGCACTCTCAATGGTGATAAAGTTGGTATCGCCATATTTGACCATCCTCAGAATTTCCGCCATCCAACATACTGGCATGTGAGAACATATGGGCTATTTGCAGCCAACCCATTCGGTGTGCGCTCCTTCACCGGCTCGGGCGATGGGAGTTACACATTGCACAGGGGCACATCAATCAAGTTCCGATACCGAGTTTTCATACACAAGGGGGATGCGCAGTCGGGAAATGTCGCCTCATTTTACAGGGCGTATTCTGAGCCGCCGCTTATATCGTTTGAGTGAGGTGCGCTATGTCATGCGCCGCGTGACGAGGAGGAATTTCGTCGGTGGGGCAGTTGGCATAAGTGTGGCGTGGTTATGCGGATTGCCACAGGGGACATGGGCTGGAGCATCAGTTGAGCACGACAAGGCGGGGGTGAGAGGGATGCGCTTAGGGTTGGTCACTTACAACTTGGCTAAGGATTGGGACTTGCCGACAATAATCAAGAACTGCCGTGAGGCGAAGTTTGATGGCGTTGAGTTGCGCACAACTCATAAGCATGGTGTTGAGCCCGATATCAGCCAGCAGCGCCGCATTGAAGTGCGAAAGATGTTTGAGGATAGCGGCATAGTCCTTTGGGGGCTCGGGACAGTCTGCGAGTTTCACTCGCCAAACCAGGATGAGGTCAGGCGCAACATTGAGATGTGCAAGGCATTTGTTGTGCTCGCAAAGGACATTGGGGCAAGGGGCGTAAAGGTGCGCCCAAACGCTCTTCCCAAGGGTGTGCCGGTTGAGAAAACACTTGAGCAGATAGGGAGGGCATTAACCGAGTGCGGCAATTTCGCAGCCGACTATGGCGTTGAGATTTGGCTTGAGGTTCATGGGCAGGGGACTTCTCATCCGCCGCACATACGCAAAATCATGGAGAGCTGCGAGGCGCACAATGTTGGCGTCTGCTGGAATTCCAACAACACGGATGTGAAAGACGGCTCTGTCAGGGAATACTTTGAGTTGCTTCGCCCATACATCAAGTCGGTGCATATAAATGAGCTTTGGCGTGAGGATTATCCATGGCGCGAGCTCTTCGCTTTGCTCAAGGCATCTGGCTACGACAGATTCACGCTCGCCGAAATACCGGAAAGCCCGGACGCGCTTCGCCTGATGCGCTACTACAGGGCGCTATGGCTTGAGCTTACAAGGTGAAACTTTATGTTCCTGCGGCGCACGCTACGAGGAGGTGAGCACTATGGGCGGTATGACGAGGCGCAAGTTCATGGAGGTTGGTGCAGTTGGTGCTGGCATGCTTGCGGTTGGTGTGACTCATCTTGAGGCTCAAGAGGCGCAGCAAAAGCCATTGCGTGTTGGCTTCATAGGGGTTGGTGGGAGAGGTGGTGGGTTATTGCAGACTGCGCTCGGGTTGCCCGGCGTTGAGATAGTGGCAATTTGCGACACCAATCCCGCAAGGCTGAGCAATGCCATATCGCTCGTTGAAAAGCGAACCGGAAAGCCGCCTCAGGGCTACGGTGAGGATAGAGATCCGTTTGCATACCGCAAGCTGCTTGAGCGCGACGACATTGATTGTCTCGTCATAGCGACGCCGTGCAATTGGCATGGGCGCATGTATGTTGATTGCCTGAATGCAAAGAAGCACTTCTATGGCGAAAAGCCGATAGCCATAACCGTCCGTGAGATTGAAATGATCCAAGAGGCTCGCAAGCGCAACCCGGATGTGGTTGTCCAAATTGGCTTCCAATGGGCGGCGAGTATGAGCCGCGCTGACATCGTCCGCAAGATACGAGATGGGATGATCGGCGAACTGATTGAAGGGCGATTCCACAGATACAACGGTTGGGGGAGCTTGGGGAGGTGGTTCAACAGGCGTGAGTTATCTGGCGATTGGATGCTTGAGCAAGCTGTGCATGAATTCAATTTGCTTTGGTGGGTGACGCAGGCGCATCCAATAGCAGCGTATGCAAGGGGAAGAAGGAATGTGGTTGAGCCGGAAAACAAGGAGCGCAACATCACTGACTACTACACAGCGGTGCTTGAGTATCCAAATGGCTTTATCGTGCATTACACGCACGGCTGGATTAGCCCGCCCGGGTATACCGGGATGAGTTGCAGGATCATTGGGACGAAGGGCGGTGCCGACATTCTTGATTGCACAATGCAGCTTCGTGGACAGCAGCAGCCAATTCGCGGTGAGGGTCCCGGTGGGGATACGAGGGAGCACATGCAGAATTTCTTTGATGCCGTTAGGGCACGAGATCCAAAGATGGTCTATGCAGGGATTGAGAACGGCATAGCCGCATCATATGTTGGGCTGATGATCCGCAAGTCACTTGATGAGGGTAGGAGGGTCACATTTGAGGAGATGCTGCAGGATAGGGAAGAACTGCCACCATTGGTTTTGGTTGATTGAGCCGTTAGAATGCCTATGTGTCATCCTGAGTTGTCCGGCTGGATTTGGTCTCACCGGCGGAGATGAGCTGCTCGGCGAGCCTCAATCGGTGCACCGTCATTAGCGTATCACGGCGCTCCTCAAGCGCCCTCTCAACTTTCATTGCGAGCAGATCATACACATCCACACCGGGTATGTTCTTTTCAACATAGTCGTAGGCGCCTCGCTTCATGCATTCAACGGCGTTCGCCACATTCCCATATGCCGTTAGAACGATCACCTCGGTAAAGATGTCCCTGAGGAGTGCAGCCTTGAGCACATTAAGCCCGCTTTGATCGGTGTCCATAACCATGTCCGTGATGACGACATCGTATGATGGCTCCGCCTCCGAGATCATTCGTATTGCAGAGGCTTCATCGGCTGCTGTGTCAACCTTATGCCCATCACGCTCAAGCCTGCGCTTGATCAGTTCCCTCGCCAGTTCCTCGTCATCCACAACGAGTATGCGAGCCATTCATCATCCCACCTCACCATGCATCTCTAACTCTTATCTCTGGTGCGGTGGCTTTGCAGCCGGGAGCGTTATGACAAACTTTGCGCCCTCGCCATAGCGACCGCTCTCTTCAATTGTTCCACCATGCGCTTGCACGATGCTTTTCACTATTGCCAAGCCGAGCCCGAGCCCCTGCGCCCTCGTGCTGTAGAACGGCTCAAAAATTTTCTCCTTACTTTCGTCTGGTATGCCCCTTCCGGTATCTGAGACGGTGATCACGACACTTCCGTGCGGCGATGATTCAATGCTGACGGTAACAACACCGCCACGCGGCACAAAGTATGTGGCGTTCTCAATCAACTCGCCAATGCACCTCTTCAGCCTCTCGGCATCGCCCTCAATCCACGCTTCATCCAAGTGGGTTTCAAAGTGCACATTCACATCGCTAACTGAATGGGAGATGTGCCCGACAAACTCTCTGAGCAACGAAACAAGCTCAATTGGGTTCCTTTCAATCCTCGCGGACTTGACGAAATATCGGAACTCCTGAAGGAGCTCCTCCATCTCTTTGATCGTGCTGTCCACAGCCGCATAAAGCCTTTCCCTTTCCTCACCCAAAGCGGCTTGTGGCGTTCTGAGTTCCTTCAATGCGCCCTTAAGTGAGAAGATTTTGTTTCCGAGCATGTGCGCAGCCCTCGCAGCCATCTCCCCGAAGGCAGCCATTCTCTCGGCTTCAATTAGACGCTCTTGCAATTCTACCCTGTCAAGCGCGGCACCAACTTGGCTTGCGAGCATGTAAAGCAGGTTTTGGTCATCCGAAGTGAACGGGTTTGAATATGATGCATCCTGTGGGCGCTTCCTTATTACGCGCAGCACACCCTTACAGCTTCGCTGTCCCATGACCGGCACAGCCAGAAAAGCCCCTATCTCCTCGGCTGGCAATTCGGTGTATCGTCCCTTCCATCTTGGGTCAGAACGCACGTCCGATAACCGTATTGGTTCGCCATGCAGTGCCACCCAACCGGTCAACCCCTCACCAATCCTGTAGATGGCTTTACCCACCTGCTCCTTCAATGCTCCTTTAGATGCCCTGAGCACGAGCTTTGAGTCTTCCTCAATCAGGAAAAGGGAACAATCGTCCGCTTGCAGTATCTCAATAGCGGCACCGACAACTTCGTCAAGTAGAGCATCAATGTTGGTCTGCGAGGCAAGCAACCTGCCCAACTCTATGAGCTTCTGCTCCCTTGCATAGTAATCGGCAGTTGACATTGCCAATGCAACGACATCGGCGAGTGCCTGTATTATTCTCAGGTCATTTTCATCAAAGGCGTTGTAGTGGTCGCTGCTTATGCTCAATGTGCCAATGACTTTGCCACCGCGCCCCTTCAATGGGACAACTATTCGGCTGAGCGAGTCGTCAAACAGCGAGTAGTGATATTGGTCGCTCTCCAAGTTGCCACATAAGTAAGGCACACCAGTAAGCGCAACATAACCCTCAATTCCCTTGCCCGGTTCTCGTGTGAGCTTGAACTTTGTTGAGCGTTTCTCCGGAGTCCATCCGCAGCCGGCTGTCCAACCGATTGTGAGTTCACCTGTGTGGTAGTTAACCAAGGCGATGAAGCCGCGCTTCCCGCGTGAGATCCTCAGCGCCTCCTCAAGGGCTACCCTCATCAATTCGTCAATGTTTGGGAAGGCGCTCAAGACGCGGCTGACGCTGTGAAATGACGAGATGCTCGCAATTGTGCCCACTGCGGTTTCTGTGTAGTCAAAGTCCTTCCCGTTCTCCGTTTGTCCCCCATTGCGCGTGTCCTCTCTGCTCATTTTTCGCTCACCCTGCTTTTGCTATCTGAAACGCTTCGTTGGCGTCGCTCAAATCTTGCGGGCGTCAACTGGGCATAATGTCGTGGCAATCGTCAATGACTTGCCAGCCCCTTATCAAATGGTGCCGCACAAGCACTCGCACAGGTAACCGTAAAATGCATCTGTGATGGGTTGCTCAATAAACCATGTTGAGCATGTGCTTGCGGACAGAAACAAGCACACAATGCTACACTTGTGCTTTGATCGTGCTTCCAACTTCGCGCGGGAGGAAAACACCCATGAGCGTCGTGATCGGGCTTGATATAGGCGGGACTAAGATAGCCGCCGCATTGGTTGATGAGCGTGGCTGCGTTATATCATCCGTGCGCCGCCAAACTCATCCGGAACTTGGGCGAGAGTTTGTGCTTGAGCAAATTGGCGCTGCGGTCGGCGAGCTTGTGGAGAAAGCGCGCTCCATCAGCGAGAAAGTGCTTGCAGTTGGCATTGGCAGTCCGGGGATAATAGACCCAGAAAGCGGTGTCATCGTTCAGGCAGCTGTGAATTTACCGCAGTGGAGTGGCTTTTCATTGAAGCAGTTCATTGAGGAACGCTTTAGCATAAGGGCGTTTGCTGATAACGATGTGAATGTCATGGCACTTGGCGAATGCATGTTTGGCGCCGCAGTTGGAATGCGGAATGTCATCTTCATTGCCATCGGCACTGGAATAGGTGGTGGGATAGTCATCGGCGGAAGGCTATATCACGGCTCTAATTTCACAGCTGGTGAGGTTGGTCATATAACTGTTGTCCCTGATGGTCCAAGGTGTGCCTGTGGAAATTATGGCTGTTTGGAAGCGCTCGCATCGGGACCAGCTATAGCAAGGCGCGCCGAAGAGTATATGGCTAAGGGTGTGAGGACGACACTGCAATCAATCGTCGGCGACGGCAAAGTCACATGTGAGCTTGTTGCTAAGGCAGCTTCGGAAGGCGACGCATTGTGCAGGCGATTGCTTGGGGAGGCTGGGAGATACATCGGGATAGCCATCTCGTCGCTGATGAATGTCCTCAATCCGGATTGCATTGTCGTTGGCGGCGGAGTAGCTCAAGCTGGCGAACTCATACTCTCACCGATGAGAGAGGAGGTCGCTTTAAGGGCTCTCTCGCCGGCACCGATACTTCAAAGCTCACTTGGGGATAGCGCGGGGCAAGTTGGCGCTGCAGCGCTCGCTTGGTTTTGGCTTAAGGCTGCGGCGTAGGGGGGGTGGAAGTGGTGCATTGGTGTAATCGGTGCAGATGTGCATTTGCAATCCTCGCCGCCCTCTCCATCGCAATATGCGGCGCTAACAGCGCTGAGCATGAGCGTGGCAATGTGAGTGAGGACGGAAGAAGAAATCCTTTTGAGCCGCCAAGGCTGACGGCAATATCAGCGCTGCTCGTGGATGTCCGAACCGGGACTGTGCTATACGAACTTAACCCAACAAAACGCAGTTACCCGGCAAGCCTGACTAAGCTCATGACGGCTCTGCTCATTGTTGAGCGCGGCAACTTGGATGAGGTCGTTTCAGTTCCCAAGGAGGCAACACTTATCGGGGAATCGTCAGCGAACCTGAAAGAGGGCGAATTGGTGACGCTGCGCCAATTGCTTTATCTTGTGCTTGTCAGGTCGGCAAATGACGCGTGTGTTGCTGCGGCGATACACATAGCTGGCTCAGTTGACTCCTTCGTCAAGATGATGAATGAGCGTGCCCTTGAACTCGGTGCACAAGATACTCACTTTTGCAATCCACACGGGTTGCACCACAAAGACCACTACACAACCGCTCTTGACTTGTTGCGCATAGCGATGGCTGCACTCAGCTACGGGGAGATACGGAGGGCAGTTTCAACCATCACCTTTGAAATGCCACCGACTAACAAATCTCCGGCGAGGGTCTTCAGAAACCGAAATAGGTTGCTCTGGGAATACGAAGGCGCTGATGGGGTCAAGACGGGTTACACCATTCCGGCTGGAAGATGTCTCATTGCAACTGCCACAAGGAACGGTTGGCAGCTTATGGCGATCGTGCTCAAGAGTGAGGACGCTTTTAAGGATGCAGCGGCGCTCCTTGACTTTGGGTTTTCAGCTTTCGTCTGCTTGCCGATAGCTGTTACCGGTCAAGTTATAGCCTACTTCGCCATCCATGGCGGTGTGCCATCTTGCATTCCAGCCCTTCCAAGGCGCAGTTTTTATGCGGTTGTGCGCAGGGATGAAATCAACAAGGTCAGCTGGCGCATCCATCAAAAGCCATTTGAACTGCCGATAAGGAAGGGAGATGTTGTTGGCTACATTGAAGTTACCTCTCCGAGGGCATCAAGGCATTTGATTGAGCTTATTTCCGGATGCGATGTTGCGCTTTCAACATCTTCCCTTTTGGGGCGAGCCGTTGGACGCCTCTCCATTGCCGTGCTCATCGCAATATGCCTTGCCGCGCTGCTAAAGTTTTTTCAAACGGCTCGCATCAGGGCTGTGCTTGGCAGCCTCCTAAGGCGGGGGTGAAGAAGCATGGGGGAGTATGTAGTTGGGGTTGATGTTGGGACATTGAGCGTGCGCTCCGGAATTTTCACCCTTGATGGGAGAATGCTCTCGTGCGCCGTTGAGCCGATTGAGATTTCGCATCCGATGGAAAACTTCGTTGAGCAGTCATCAGACAACATATGGGAGGCAACTTGCAAGGCGGTCCGTAGATGCGTTGCTGATGCTGGTGTGAGGCGTGAGGAAGTCATCGGCATAAGTTACGATGCCACCTGCTCACTTGTAGCCCTTGATAAGGCTGGAAGACCAATAACAGTCTCACCCACCGGTGATAAGAAGTGGAATGTCATCGTCTGGATGGATCACAGAGCCATTCGGTATGCCGACGAGATAAATTCCACCGGGCATAGTGCGCTCAGGTATGTGGGCGGCGTAATATCGCCTGAGATGCAGCCGCCAAAGCTGAAGTGGCTGAAAGAGCATCTCCCAGAGACTTGGCGCAGCGCTGGGAAGTTCTTTGACCTCGCCGACTTCATGGTCTACAGGTCAACCGGAAGTGATGTCCGAAGCCTGTGCACGGTTGTCTGCAAATGGCTTTATATGGGGCACGAGGCGCGCTGGGATTACGATTTCTATGAGCGCATTGGGCTTGGCGATTTGTTTGAGGGTAATAAGGTTTCGGAGAATGTCCAACCGATGGGTGTGCCTGCTGGCAACTTAACGAGGCAAGCTGCTGAAGAACTCGGGTTGAGCGAACGGACAGTTGTCGGTGTCGGAATAATTGATGCTCATGCCGGTGGAATTGGTGTTCTTGGGGCGGTGTGGGAGGAGACTGATGGGACACCGGTTGAATTGCTTGAGACAGCGATAGCGCTCATTGGTGGGACTTCATCATGCCACATGGCTGTGTCTCGCGAACCGAAGTTCATTGACGGCGTTTGGGGACCCTACTTTGGCGCGATGATCCCGGGGATGTGGCTAACGGAGGGCGGACAAAGCGCCACAGGATCGCTCATTGACTACACGATAAGCGATAGCGCTCAAGCCGCCAAGGTCAGGGAGATGGCAGAGCAAACTGGGAGGACTGTTTATGAGGTCCTAAACGAGGTCGTTGAAGAATTGCGCCAGCGCACCGGCTTGTATGAGCGCCTGACGAAGGACATACACATCCTTGACTTCCATCATGGGAATCGTTCACCGTATGCTGACCCTCACGCCAAAGGCGTTATTGATGGTCTAACGCTGGACACATCCATTGAGTCACTCGCAAAGCGCTACTATGCGACAATTCAGGCTATTGCATATGGCACGCGCAACATCATTGAGACATTAAACAGGCATGGCTATCGCATTGAGCGAATATACGCGTGTGGTGGCGGGACGAAAAACCCATTATGGCTCAGGGAGCATGCCGACATAACCGAGTGCAAGATTTACTTGCCGAGGGAGCAGGAGGCAGTTGTGCTTGGCTCTGCAATTCTTGCGGCTGTGGCAGCCGGGGCATACTCAAGTATACCTGAGGCGATGAAGGGCATGTGCCATAGCGGCGAGGTAATTGAACCCAACGCAGCTACATTTGAGTATCATCGGGTGAAGTTTGAGCTATACCTTGAGATGTATCAGCAGCACCTGAAGAGGCGTGAACGGATGGCGCGCTTTTGAGCATTGATGCTCAACTGATTAAGCATCCAAGCCTTCCCACTGGTGGGTGTGATTTTGCGATGGCGAATGAGTTGCAAATGGTGTTTTCGGCACGCCAAACGGCGCGCTAAAAATCCCATTTTGCATTTGACCAACTACTTCCACAAGGAGGGTGATGGAGATGAAGGTGGGCGTGTGCACATTCACTGATGGGAGGAAGAGAGTTGCAGACTTGCTTCGTGAGGATTGTTTTCACTTCCAGAGGCGCATTGCCAATTGGCTGCGTGATGAAGGGCACGATGTCGTGGAGGCTGAGGAGATCATCTGGAATTATGCGACGGCGAGGGGTGAGGGGATGCGGCTCAAAGATGCCGGCTGTGATGCCGTAATTTTCAACTTCTGCGTTTGGTCGTTCCCCGACTTCACGGTTCAAACGGCACAGCAGCTTGATGGCGTGCCAATTTTGTTGCTCGGCAACATCAATCCGGCATATCCGGGTTGGGTTGCGTTTTTCGCCTCAGCCGGAGCACTTGATGAGATTGGGCGCTTGTATGGGAGAGCTCTCGGTGACATCACCGATAGACGAGTGCAAGAGGCGATCCGCAGCTTCCTTGAGCGCTGCGAGCCGAACAGGAGGAAGCGAGGTGTTGATGCCGCAAAGAAGTTATGCGGCTTAAGGTATGGTGAGTTTGACGGCCCCTCAATGGGCATGTATACCGGTCACATTGACCAGAGTCAGTGGATGAGGGAACTCGGGATTCATGTGCACCACTGTAGTCAATTGACACTCGCTTACAGGATGAAAAAGGTCGCTGATGAGCGGGTTGAAGCCGGATTGAAGTGGCTCGAGGAGAACTGCAAGGCGATACATTACGACGGGAAAACACTCACGCCGGGAATGAACGGAACCCTCGCAAGGCAGGTCAGGTTATACCTCGCCATCAAGGACTATTGCTATGAGGAGGGAATTGACTTTTGCGGGTTGACCGGACAGCTTGACTTCACGGAGTGGGAAGAGGGGTGCACAATGGACTTGCCAGAGGCGCTCCTCAACGATTTCACCGATTGGGAGGAGGAGCATAAGCGGATAATAATTTGCGCAACCGAGTGCGACTCAAATGGCGCTTTGACGATGCAGCTCCTTCACTTCCTCACTGGCACTCCGGTGCTCTTTGCGGACTTGCGCCATTACCATGAAGACCTTGACATCTATGACCTGTGCAACTCCGGCGAGCACGCGCCGTGGTTTGCGAAGCGAAGCGACGATTGGCGTGAGAATTGGAAAGAGGTTGAGCTGTATCCGGCACCGGCGATGTATTTCCCATGTGGTGGAGCATCCGTTAAGTTTTTCGCCGAGCCGGCTGAGCGAGTCACATTCGCACGCATAACACGCAGGGCGGGCAAAATGCGCATGCATATCCTCACGGGCAAATTTGTCCGCTTCTCACCGGAGCAGGATGAGGATCTTGCTCGCCAGACAACATTTGAATGGCCACATGCGTTTGCGAGGTTTGATTGCCCGATGGAGGTCGTTGCAAGGGAGTTCTCGTGCAACCACATCCATGCAGCCGTTGGAGATTGGGTTGGTGAGCTTGTATCGGCGTGTGAGTATCTGGGCATTGAGCCCGTAGTGTTGAGTTAAGTTGCCAAGTTAACCACCCATACAGTAACACCCAGATTGCAGCTGGATCAGCTCTCTTAACCGGCGGGCTGTGTGCCTATCCGACATGGTGGCAGCCCGCCGTCAATTTTGCACCGCGTATTCTTTGGAGGGCGGTTTTCCGTGAAGATATCGCAGGCGAGGGAAATAGCGTTACTCGCTCTGGTTGAGATGGATAAGAAAGATGCGTTCATTAACTTGTCGCTCCGTGAACTGATGTCCGACAGAAGGATGAAAGCCGTGGAGCGCGCCTTTGCAACGCAACTTGCTATGGGTGTAGCTAAGATGCTTCTTTACCTTGACTACCTTATCAAGCATTTTTGTGGCGAGCGCTTCCACCGTTTGACGCCATTTGTGCGCAACTGCCTGCGAATGGGCGCTTATGAGCTTGCCGTGCTGTCGCATCCGCCGTATGCTGTCGTGAGCCAATATGTTGAGCTCACAAAGAAGTATCAGCATGTTGGCGTAGCTGGCTTAGTGAACGCTGTTCTGAGGAGGCTGAGCGAGGAATGGCAACACATACAGTTGCCGTCCCCAAAGGAGGATCCAATTGCACATATCGCCATTAAGACCTCCCATCCGCACTGGCTCGTTGAGAAGTGGATAAAGCAATTCGGCTTTGAAGAGACACTCGCCCTGTGCGAGGCTGACAACCTTCCGCCGCCGCTTTGCATACGGGTCAACATGCGTTGGACTGATGTTGAGTCAGTTGCGAGGATGCTTGAATTGCGCTGTCGCAGTGTTGAGCGGGCGAAGTATGCTCCGTGCGGATTGCGCATTGATACTACAACGGACATCTCCAAACTGCCGGGCTATAAGGAGGGGCTCTTTTCCGCTCAGGATGAAGCGGCAATGCTTGTCACTTACATCCTTGAGCCGAAGCCAGGCGAAGTGATCATTGATGCTTGTGCCGCGCCCGGCGGTAAAACGACACACATAGCCGAGATGACAAATGACGCAGCGCGCGTCATAGCTGTGGATGCGCATGAAGGCAGGATGCAGCTGGTTAAGGAAGCTGCAATCAGGGAGAAGCTGCATTCAATTGAATTTGTGGTGGGGGATTTCACCGAGTTGGCAAAGCAGTATGAAGGTATTGCCGATAGGTGCCTGCTTGATGTGCCGTGTTCCGGCACCGGAACGCTCAGGCGTAAGCCGGATGTGCGTTGGAAGAAGAGCACACGCAGCATTGCTGAGCTTGCAGCTTTGCAAGCGCGCTTGCTTGAAGCCGCATCGCGCGTCATTAAACCCGGCGGAGTCATCGTTTACAGCACATGCAGCCTTGAGCGTGAGGAGAATGAGGATGTCGTAAATGCCTTTCTGAGTGCGCACAATGAGTTTCGGGTTGAGGATGCAAGCTCATACTTGCCAGCGAGAATTGAGGGGTGCAGGACACCGGAAGGCTATGTGCGTTTATTCCCACACAGGCATGATACCGACGGTGTGTTCATAGCGCGCTTGCGCAAAGTCAGCTAAAGGCTGCGGGTGAACTAACGAGCAACCTTGTCGTCTAATGAAGTGAACCTGTGAAGGCGTGTGCAGCAAATCCAATTTCAAGGAGGGCGATTAGGGATGTTGCACAACCAAAAGTGTTGGATGGCAGTGGCGCTTGGATTGCTCATCGCAATGTCAGTGTCAATGGCACAGCCTCCGGGAAGACCGGGCGCTGGTGGACCTCCGGGTGTAAGGCAGCTTTCACCAGAGGAGCGCATATCACAAATGCTTGACTTCTGGACGAAGCAGCTCAACCTCACACTGACGAACGAACAGAAGCAGGCGATACAAGCGGCAATGAAAGAGCGTATGGATGCGTTCACGAAGTTAATGGAAGCACGCCGCAGCTTGATGGCATCGCTTCGTTCGGGCGCTACAGATGCTCAGTTGAAGGCAGCAATTGAGACTTATGAGAAGGCGGTTGGCAGTTACGAGAAGCAGCTTGAGGAGATTGAGAAGCAGCTTGATGCCAAGCTCAACTACAAAGCCAATGCGAAGTTGCATGCATTGCTGATAGCCGTCGGCGCTATTGGGCGCTACGGTGGCGGGATGTTTGGCTGGCGATTTGGCGCAGGTGGTGGGCAGCCGGGCGCGCAGCCGCCTGCAGCCGGTCAAAGGCAGCAGGGTCGTGTTAGAGGTGGGCAGACAAGGTAGCATCGTGATGCAACCTTAGCGTGAGTTGTATCGTCTTAAGAAACGAACTGCGCGCCTCATTTTCATCCCTCCCTCGCCCCACCGGCGGTGGCGTGAAAGCTACCGCCGGTGTGCGTTTTTACACCGTGCTGATAAGTAAGCCGTCCTGCAGGATGCGCTAAAGCGATGTGACTTTTATAGGCTTGCCATGCCCTGCCGATGTCAACGCAAGCTCAATCAGCCTTATAACCTGCCTTGACTGCTCCGGCTTGACAACCAACTCAGCGCCATCAAGCAATGCTGCGGCGATGTTCTCATAAAACGATATCCATCTTCCGGGGATGGACTCAATCACCATCTCAACTTTGTTCCCATTCAGCGTGGTGAACAGGCGAGCCCTGTTCTCTGGGGTTTCTTTTGCGGCTTTGACATCGCCACGCTGCAGTGCAGCCTCTTGTGGGTCTAACCCGAACTTGACAAAACCACCTTTAGTGCCAAGCACATACCACCTTGGGCGAGGCGCATGCGAGATGTAGCTCACCTCAATGCGATACAGTGCCTTATCAAATTGCATTTGGATGTTAGCGTAGCTTTCAACGCTCATATCCCAAACGAGGAAATTGGTGCAGCAGCCAATTGAGGATGGCATACGCCCCATAAGCTGCAGTGCTTGGTCAATCAAGTGCACACCCCAGTCGTGCAATATGCTGCCCATAAGGTTGCGTTCGCATCGCCATTGGCTACCGGGCTTGCCATAGCGCACAACACATGACTCAATCAGGAATGGCTCACCGAGCATGCCGGCACCAATGACATGTTGTAGCGTCAGGAAGTCGCAATCCCATCGCCTGTTGTGGAAGACGCTCAGGAGCACGCCGGCTTTATCCCGCGCTCTCAGCATGAGGTCGGCTTCCTTCGTCGTGATGCACATTGGCTTATCAACGACGCAATGCTTGCCGGCTTCCATTGCGCTAATGGCAAGCTTGGCATGGCTGTCATGTGGCGTTGCTATCACGACCAGATCAACTTTGGTGTCACGGAGCAACTCCTCGTAACTCTCATAGGTCACCACGCCATGTTCGGCTTTTGCTTGCAAGCGTCTGTTTTCGTCCCTTGAGGCGATGGCGTATAAGTTTAGTCTCGGCACAAGCTTAATCAACTGCGCATGTATGACGCGCCCGGCATACCCATACCCGATTATGCCCACATTGACTTGTCCGCCTGCCATCACGCATTCACCCACCTTGTTAATTTTGTATGGCAAGCCCCATTAGTTGGCTGTGTGCCGGCTCCCTTCCAATCATTGACACAATTCTATCAAGAGGCTGTGACGATTTCCAAGCCCGAAGCGCACGATGGGTGGTGAGTTGGTTGAGCGCTTATGTTGTGCTTTGGTTTGATGTTGAGGACTACATCGCTCCGGAAAGCGATGATGCGCTCCTATGGTTGTTGAACCTTCTTTCGGAGATGGGCATTCCTGCAACATTGAAGTTTGTCGGTGAGCGCGTTCGTGCTTTGCAGCGCCGCAGGCGCAATGACATACTCTCACTCGTGCGCCGAAGCGAGCTATTTGATGTTGGCTACCACACGGATATGCACAGTGTTCATCCAACGGTAGCCGAGTATCTTGATGGGCTGGGATGGGACGAAGGCATAGCCGAATTTGAGAGGCGTGAGCGCGGTGGCTTTGATGTCGTTAGGGAGGCGTTCAACAAGCCGGTGATTTGTTATGGTCAACCGGGGGCAAGTTGGGCGCCACAAGTTTATGGGGCGCTTCATCGTCTCGGCATACCTATATACCTTGATGAGGGTGGGCATGTCGGCATTGATGGGACACCATTTTGGTATTGTGGCATCTTGACAGTTTACCGCATGCGCCAAAACTGCACCCGCATAAACTGGGGTGAGCCGCGCAGGCTTGAATCTGCCATTGATAGGTTTGAGCGGCTGCGGAGGAAAATGGTTGGCGGTGATGGCAGGGATGGTGTTGTGAGCATTTATTTCCACGAGTGCGAATTCTCAACCGCCGAATTCTGGGACGGGGTCAATTTCGCCAATGGTATTAACACGCCCAAGGAAAATTGGCGCATGCCGAGGCTGCTTGAAGCGGACGAGGCAAAAAGACGCATGGATGACTTCAAAGCCTACTTGGCGCACATAAAGGATGCCGAAGGATGCAGGTTTATTCGTGCCAGCGAGTTGCTTGAACTTATGCGTGATGAAGCTGTTGGAAGAAGGTTTCGCTCAGATGAGTTAGTTGAGCTTGCGAAGGCGCTGCTTAATGGCGTTTCGTTCAAGCATATCGGCGGCGTATGGCTCTCAGCAGCTGAGTGCCTTCTCCTTCTCGTCAGATGGCTCAACACCTACTATGGTGGGAAGTTCGCAGAGGAAGTGGAATTGCCCACACAAAAGCTCTTCGGACCGAAGAAGGTCAGCGGTGAGGTCGTCAAAAAAGCGAAGTTAAGCTGTGATGGCATCCTTAAAGCCTGCCGGGAGCTTGAGGGGCACATGTTGTCCGGTGGTTTCATCCCGGATGGGGTTGAGGTTGATGGAGTGGCGTTATCTCCGGCTCAATTTGCCTTTGCGTGTGCGCGCTGCGCCATTCAATTGCTCTCAAATCATGCCGAGGCGATTGAAGTGGAGGAAGTGGTGCTCCAGAGCGAGGGTTGTGTTGAGGATTCTCCGGATGTTTGGAGGTGGGTGATTTTCCCACACGGATTTTATGGGCGCAGATTGATCGGGCTGGCAAAGCTGCAATGTTGGACGATAAAGCCGGCTGCATTTTGCGCGAGGTGAATGACGCATGCGCAAGGTCGTTAGGGGATGTAAGCGTATCTCGGGGACGATTGAGGTGCCGGGTGATAAGTCAATATCGCATAGGGCGCTTCTAATTGGAGCTATAGCTGAGGGTGTAACGACGATTGAAGGCTGCTTGGTCGCGGAAGATGTCCTGAGCACCGCAAGGTGCCTTAGGGAGATGGGCGTGCGCATTGATGGGTTAAGTGAAGATGCGTCATTGAGCGGCGCAAGCGCGTCGCTTTCCGTGCACGGTGTTGGTGGCGCGAACTTTAGCGCCCCACAGGATGTGCTTGACGCTGGCAACTCGGGGACGACCATGCGCCTATTGCTTGGATTGCTTGCGGCGCACAGATTTGAGGTGACCATAGACGGTGACGAATCGCTTCGGCGCCGTCCGATGGATAGGGTGGCTATCCCGCTCACACAAATGGGCGCTCACATTGTTGGGCAGGGCGAAAAGTGCTATCCGCCGGTGAGCATCCGCGGTGGCGAGCTGCGCGCCATTGAATACAAGATGCCGGTGGCAAGTGCTCAGGTGAAATCGGCGATATTGCTCGCCGGCTTGTTTGCCGATGGCATAACGAGCGTCATTCAGCCGGCAGCTTCACGAGACCACACGGAACGCATGCTCAAAGCCTTTGGCGCTGATGTGGTGGTTGATGGATTGAAGGTTTCGGTTATTGGCGGGGCGAGATTGCGCGCACAGCATGTTGCAGTTCCGGGTGACTTCTCATCGGCGGCATTTTTTATGGCGCTCGCAGCAGCCGTGCCCGATGCGCAAATCACGATCAAAAGCGTCGGGCTCAATCCGACAAGGGTTGGTTTCCTTGAGGCATTAATCCGCATGGGCGCAGATGTGCGCATTGAGAATCAGAGGACGGTTTCGGGTGAGCCAGTTGGGGATGTGATAGTTACTGGCACCGAGCGTCTCCGCTCAATCAACATCTGCGGCGACTCCATACCGACGATGATTGATGAATTGCCTTTGCTTGCCGTGCTGTGCAGCATTGCCGAAGGTGAGAGTTTGATACGGGATGCGCAAGAGCTGCGCATCAAGGAGAGCGACAGGATTGCAGCAATGTCATCGGAGCTATCAAAGATGGGCGCGAACATAACTGAGCTGCCGGATGGTTGGCGCATAGTTGGTGTTAGGCGTCTGCGCGGCGCTCGTGTTGAAAGTGGCGGAGACCATCGCATTGCCATGAGCCTCGCCATCGCTGGAATGTTAGCTGATGGTGAGACCGAGATTGATGGCGCTGAATGTGTTTCAATTTCATTCCCGCAGTTCTGGGAGATGCTGGAAGGATTGGTTGAATGCCCATCTTAGCATCGGCGGAGAGTGAGGGTATTGCGGTGCAGCAAATTTGTAGTTGCAATTGATGGACCTGCGGGAGCGGGAAAAACCACCGTCGCAAAGTTGCTTGCAAGGCATCTTGGATGGATGCACATTGACACCGGTGCAATGTATCGTGCAATTGCACTCAAGGCATTGAGATTGAATGTGCCGTTGGATGACGAAGGAAAGCTCGCAGCAATTGCATCATCAGCGCGCATTGAACTTGTGAGTTTGCCGAATGGGACGCAGCGGGTGTTGCTTGATGGCGAGGATGTGACGGAAGCCATACGCACTCCGGCTGTGGATGAAGCCGTCTCCATCGTGAGTGCGCACAGCGCTGTTAGAAAAGCCATGCAAACACTGCAGCGCAAGCTCGCGGAATGCTCCCATGTCATTGCCGAGGGCAGGGATATGCAAACCATTGTCTTCCCAGATGCTGACTTGAAAGTCTTCCTCACGGCATCACTTGAGGAGAGGGCGAGGAGGCGTTGGCTTGAACTCAGGTCAAAGGGATACGATGTCACCATTGAAGAGGAGATTGAGCGGACTAAAAAGCGCGACGAGCTTGACGCCACAAGAGCCGACTCACCACTCGCTATGGCGAGCGATGCGGTTGTGATTGACACAACTCACATGACGCCCCAAGAGGTTGTGGAACGCATGCTCAGTTTGATTGAACAAAGGCTTCGGCAACGCCGCGGTTAAGGGGGCATTTTGGCTGGCTGTTTAAGCAACCACGGAATCGGGTATAGCCAATGCGAGGCTGTTTGCAACCTTCATAGGGAGGTGATTTGGATGAGGCGGCTGAATTTAACAGCGTGCATCCTCACAGCGGCTTTCGTTGGGACATCGCTCATTGGCATTGCATTGATGAGCGGATGTGGAGGTGGCGGTGGTCGTCCCACAAGCGCCACACCAACTGGCAGCATAACTGGGCGCTTGGTGACAGGCGGCGGTAAAAGCCGTGTCGTTGTATCCGCCGCCATCATGGGCGCACAGACGGTTACACCTCAAGTGACCTTTGATGGGGATAGATTTCGCATTGACAATGTGCCAGCCGGAGAGCAAGTTGTATGCATCCGTGAGCAAGATGGCATGCGCGGTGCGATGTTCGTCGCTTTGGTCTTCCCGAACAAGGTGACAGATGTCGGCAATGTTGAGGTAGAGCAGTTGGGTAAAGTCTCTGGATTCGTCTATGAGGTTGATGAGGATGGCAACAGGGTTAAACCGATTGCCGACGCGAAGGTCACAGCGAGGGCAATCGGAGTCGGTGACGAAGGCGATCAGTTGGGGGAGATATCTCGCAGCGTTTTCTCCATGACGAAAACCGACAGGGAAGGGAGCTATGAGCTCTTCCTCCCTGAGGGTGAGTATCTCATTGAAGCGTGTGCACCCGGCTATCAACCTGCGATGGATACAGTAGTTGTTGAACCACTAACTACAGTTGCATGCGACTTAGGACTGCGGAGCATTCCCAAGGAGAACCTTGGAGCTGTGCATGGCAAGGTTACAGCAAATTTAGAGGGGCAGCTTGTGCCGGTTGCTGGCGCAATCGTTGTGCTCACTGCAATGGGAGAACCACAGCCACCTGAGCCGATCTTTGAGATACAGCCCATAACCCTGCTTGGGATGTTCCCAAACCAGCTTGCGAAGGGGGGCAAAAAGCAAATTGTCGTCCCACCAGCTTGGGGGCGTATGAGAATTGCGTTCACCGATGCCGAGGGCAATTACAGGATAGACGATGTCAAGCCGGGTGAGTATAGGGTTGTGGCGTTCAAGGAGGGCTATGGCAGCGATGAGAGAAATGTAAAGGTGAAGCCGGGTGAAAGCGTCCGTGTTGATTTTGAGCTCAGTGCCAAGTTTGGCATTGTCCAAGGGCGGGTTAGTGACGCTGAGACGAAGCAGCCAATTAAAGGAGCGATTGTCGCAGCAACGGTATTTGGCGACCCATATCTTGACTGGGATAACTGGGTTAGAGTTCCCGGTGAGGTAGTTGCCCTTGTGCATGTGCATCATGCCAAGCGAAAGGTTGGTCAAGCCGGCGCGCCGGGCTTTCGCCCAATAGAGCCAATCCGACCACCAAAGCTGTCACCGATTAAACCACCGGTGCGCGCAAGCGCCATCTCCGATGAGAATGGCTTCTACAAGCTCGTGCTCCCCGAGGGCGAATACTTCATCACGGCGTGGAAGGATGAGTATGTGCCCGAGGGCACCATCGTGAAAGTGGTCGCCAATCAAACCGCCACTCAAGACTTTGAGCTCACCAAGCTGCAGCTTGGCTTGACGATTGATTTGGAGTTGCCAGAGCAAGTAAGCGTTGGTGAACCCGTCAAGATGAGGCTAATTCTGCGCAATGAAGGCAGTGAGCCGGTAAGGTTGCGATTTAGAACGGGACAGCGTTATGACTTCATTGTGCGCAATTTGGATGGTGATGTCATCTGGCAGTGGTCGCACGGAAAAGCCTTTACACAAGCCATCGGAGAGATGGAGATACCTCCCGGTGGGGAGCGCTCCTTTGATGAGAAGTGGGATCAAGTTGACAATGACGGAAAGCGAGTTGACGCGGGCGAATACGAAGTTGAGGGCATCATAACTTCGGAGGCACCGATGGCGGTCGCAAAGTCTCTCGTCATTGGCTCCCTTGGCGGCGGTGGAGTGGCGCCAGAAGGCAAGGGCGCAAGCAGGCGTTAGGGGCGTTTTTGCAGCCTTTGATTTGTTGGGGCTCGCACATGCGGTATTATTGTTGCAGCATGCAGCGTCTGGCGGGTGAAATTGTTTCGGTGGACGGTTGAGCATTCGCATGTGCATTTAACGGTGCTAAGCTGCAAGATGATATATCGCCTCAGGGTGAGAGGGGCGCATGTGCTGAAGTGACACATGCGTCCTTTCTCATTTTAATGCCCTTTGCTATCCTGAATGATGCACCCTCCAATGCCTCATGAGAGGTGTCGCCAATGTGGCGGTCAAAACTTTTGTTCGTTGGCGTTGATGTTGGCACTGAAGGCGTGCGCGCAATCGCAGCCGATGCATCTGGTGAAATTGCCGGCAGTGTGAGCGTGCCACACGAGCAGCCCAAATTGCATCTTCGCGATGGGTGGTTTGAGCAGGATGCAAATTTGTGGTGGGAGGCTACAAAGCGTGCTTTGGGGCTTCTTTGTAGGCAAGTGGATGCATCCGACATTGTGGCGCTCTCCGTCACTTCTACATCGGGCACATTTGTCCCGGTGGATTCATCCGGCAACCCATTGCGCAATGCCTTGATGTATAGTGACATGCGCGCCGTTGAGGAGGCGAATGAAGTTCGCCAGCATGCTTACGAGCTTGAGGCGAAGCTCGGCTATCGCATACAGCCATCCTTCGCTTTGCCGAAGATGCTCTGGTTGAAAAGGCATGAGCCACATGTGTTTGAGAGGTGCGCAAAGCTCCTTCACGCTGCCGATTTCATCGTCAGCAAGCTGACTGGGATAGTTGGCGTGAGCGACTTTTCAAATGCTCTCAAGACATGCTTTGACATCGTTGAGATGCGCTATCCCGAATGGATTGAGAGCGCCCTCGGAATACCGCTTGAGAAACTCCCGAAAGTGGTCGTCCCGGGAGATGAGGTCGGATTTGTGAGCAGCGATGCTGCAATTGAGACTGGCTTACCGAGAAGCGCTGTTGTGGTTGCAGGCGCCACAGATGGAACGGCTGCCTTCATCTGCTCCGGGGCGAGGTCTATTGGTGAATGGAATTCAAATCTTGGTAGCACGCTTGTCTTGCGCGGCTTGTGTGGGCAAATCATCTCGGATGAGCGAGGGCGAATATACTACCATCGTCATCCGGATGGCTTTTGGCTTGCCGGTGCTGCAAGCAGCACTGGCGGTGAGTGCCTGCGCGAGCGTTTCCCAAACAGGGATCTTTTGGAAATGGACATGATGGCGCAAATGCGCGTCCCGACCAAGTTACTCGTTTACCCGTTGGTGAGGCGCGGCGAGCGCTTCCCATTCGTTGATGAGCGTGCCGAGGGATTCATCATTGGCGAGCCAAGGGACGAAGTTGAATTCTATGCCGCTCACATTGAGGGTGTGGCATTTGTTGAGCGGTGGTGCTTTGAGGTGTTTGAAGGGATTGGGCACAGCGTCGGCGATGTGGTCTTCATCACCGGTGGTGGTTCAAAATCCAAGCTGTGGAACACTGTGCGCTCAAGCGTTTTGAGGCGCAGGCTCATCCGACCAAAAGTCGTTGAAGCGGCATTCGGTGCGGCAATAATTGCGGCTTCTCGGCGCTGGTTCTCATCGCTGGGCGAGGCTGCAAATGCTATGGTGAAACTTGAGGAGACATTTGAGCCGTGCGAGGAGCTCTCCAAAGCCTATGATGATGCATATATGCGTTTTCGTGAGGAGTGCAAGAGGCGCGGCTATGAGTGATGCCGAAGTTCGTTTGATGGATAGTCTGCGCCGGAGGTAAGGTGAGGATGCTTGATCATCTGCTCGCTGAGAAAGCGCTGACGCTTCGCGGCGATGTCCTTGAGTGGGTTGAGAGTATGCGCTTGCCTGAAGAGCCATATGGGCGCTATCGGTTTGCGCCATCGCGCCAGTTCCATGATGTATACTCCTCAGCGCTCGCTGTGTTCATACGGGACTTGTTTGATGACCTGTCATCGCTCAGCGATTTGGAGAGGACAAAGTGGGTTGACTTTCTTCGTTCGTTCCAGCAGCCCGAGAGCGGTTACTTTATTGACGAGCGCTTGTCGCGGGATGTGGATGAGGTATCCTTCAAGCTTGAGCTCACACACGCATGCGTATCTGCGCTTGATATACTCGGTGCATTGCCGCTATATCCGATGCGCTTCCTTGAGGCATTTGCCAATGCGCCCGCGCTTGTCAAATGGCTTGATGAGAGAACTTGGGTGGCATCATCCGAAGGCTATCCAGTTGACAGGGCTTCAATTGATGGGAGGTTGATATTCCACATTGGCGGATTGCTCATATGTGAGCATGAGTGGGGCAACTTGTCGCACGACATCGTTGAGGTGTTCTTCAGGTGGCTTGATTCCACTGTTGACCCTTCAACTGGCTTTTGGGGCACAAGAGAGGGATGCGGGATGCTCAGTTCAATGTGCGGGTCGGCTTACATCTATTCGCTATACTTTCACCAGTCACGGCTCGTGCTTTACCCTGACAGGGTCATTGACTCCGTCATCTCGCTTCAGCGTCAAGATGGTCTGTTTGGCGGCACGCCAGAGGCTGACTTTGCAGCTGCAATGCTCCTTTGCGGGATGCTGATGCGTTGTGAGCACAGGCAGATTGAGGCGGAGACAGCGCTGCGCCGATTGCAGCATTCCATCCTGTCATTGGGCTTGCAGAACAATGATGGCGGATTTTGCGTTGGGAGGCGGTTGCGGACCGAGCATAGTCACTTTGGGATGAAGTGGTTGAGCGTTCGCGCTGACGAAAGCAACATGCTGTCAACATGGCTGCGCTGTGGCACTCTGGCACTCATCTCTGAGGTTACCGAAACACCTTTATCCTGCGTCAGGTGGGTGTTGAGGGAGGGAAACGAAGCTGCAACATTTGCGGCTTGGCTTTAGCGCGTGAGCTTTTATGCAGCCTTTTATCGGCATGCCGTGTGCCATACTGCCAACTGAAATTGATTTTGCTCTGCATACCCACCATGTGCGGGAGGAAGTTCAAATCGTCGCTCTGTCAAGGGGGCGATGTTGAGTGAGCAGTGCTGAGAAATACGACTTCAAAGCGATAGAGCGCAAATGGCAAAGGCGATGGTCTGAATGGGGCTTGTTCAGGGCGGTGGAAGATCCCTCACGCCCAAAGTTTTACTACCTTGACATGTTCCCGTATCCGAGTGGCGAGCTGCACATGGGGCACATGCGCAATTACATCATTGGCGATGTCATCGCCCGTTACAAGCATATGCTCGGCTACAATGTGCTTCACCCGATGGGCTATGATGCCTTTGGGTTGCCAGCTGAGAACGCGGCGATACAACATGGCATGCATCCGAGGGTGTGGACTGAACAGTGCATTCAAAGGATGCGTCGCCAGTTTGACATGCTCGGAATATCGTTTGATTGGGAGCGCGAGATACGCACATGTGCTCCGGAATACTACAGATGGAACCAGTGGTTCTTCCTCAAGTTTTATGAGCGCGGGTTGGCATACAGGCGTCCGGCGCCCGTGAATTGGTGTCCGACATGCGAGACGACACTCGCCGATGAGGAGGCTGAAAGGGGTTACTGTTGGCGATGCTCAACGCCGGTTGAAAAGCGCTGGCTTGAACAGTGGTTCTTGAGGATAACGGCATATGCTGAAAGGCTGCTTAGGGACCTGGACTTGCTTGAGCATTGGCCGGAGAGAGTCAAAGTTATGCAGCGCAACTGGATAGGGAGGAGTGAGGGTGTTGAATTTGACTTTGAGCTTGACGGGATCGGAGAGAAGGTTAGGGTATTCACAACGAGGATTGACACCGTTTACGGTGTCACATTCATCGTGCTCGCCCCGGAGCACCCGCTCGTCCCGAAGCTGATTGAACGCAGCCCGAGGCGCTCCGAGTTGCATGCCGCTGTCCAAAGGATGCTCTCAAGAAGCATTGAGGAGCGCTCGTCAGAGGAGGTGGAGAAGGAGGGCGCATTCCTTGACGCGTATGCCATTCACCCGCTCACCAAGGAGCCGGTCCCGGTTTGGGTTGCGAATTATGTCCTGATGGAGTATGGCACGGGCGCAATCATGGCAGTCCCGGCACATGACCAGCGTGATTTGGAATTTGCGCGCAAGTATGGTTTGGATGTGCGCGTCGTCATCAAGCCGCCGGGCGCAGAGCTTGACCCAAAGCAAATGGAGAGGGCATATGTTGAACCGGGCGTAATGGTCAACTCGGCTCAATTCAGCGGCATGGACAGTGAGCGCGCAAAAGAGGCGATAGCTGATTACATGGAGCAAATTGGCGTTGGCAGGCGCAGCGTTCAATACAGGCTCAGGGATTGGCTCATTTCAAGGCAGCGCTATTGGGGAACCCCAATACCGATTGTTTACTGTGATGGGTGTGGCATAGTGCCGGTTCCAGAGGAGCAGCTTCCGGTCCTTCTGCCACCCGATGTGAAGATAACGGGGAAAGGCGGTTCACCGCTATCTCAGGTTCCGGAGTTTGTCAACACGAGATGCCCAAGATGCAACGCATCGGCTAAGCGTGAGACGGACACAATGGCAACATTCGTTGACAGCTCTTGGTATTTCCTGCGCTTCTGCGACCCGCACAATGATGAGGCGCCGTTTAGCAGTGAAGCCGTTGACTACTGGATGCCAGTTGACCAATATGTTGGCGGCATTGAGCATGCCGTTTTGCATCTGCTCTACGCGCGCTTCTTCACGAAGGTCCTCTACGACATGGGCTTGGTGAAGACGAGCGAGCCTTTCACACGCCTGTTTACTCAGGGGATGATTTATCACGAGAGCTACTATTGCAGGCGTTGCAGGACTTACAGGCGTCCAGAGGAAGTCAAGGCTGAGCGCACCGATGAGGGTGGGAGGGTAGTTAGATGCGGTGTGTGCGAGGATGAAGTTGAGATTGGCATGGACAAGATGAGCAAGTCAAAGCTCAACATTGTGACTCCCGATTATGTGTGTGAGCAATACGGAGCTGATACGGGACGCCTGTTCATCCTGTTCATCGGTCCGCCCGAGCAGGATGCCGAGTGGAATCCGCAAGGGATTGAGGGGGTATATCGCTTCCTGAATCGGCTTTGGAGGTTGGTCAATGAGCACTTGAGCGACTACATCCCCGATTGGCGCGACAGGCTTGGCGAATTCAAGCCGTCGCTTGATGGCGCACAAAGGGGGCTGCGAAGGAAACTCCATCAGACTATCAAGAAGGTCACCGATGACATTGAGGGCTTCGGATTCAACACGGCAATTGCAGCGCTCATGGAGCTTCTCAATGAGGTGCAATCGTTTGCCTCATCAATGCGCCCAAAGGGTGAACCGGAGGGATTTGCCGACAGGGTTGTTCTGTCTGAAGCGATGGAATTGATGCAAGTCGTCCTCCATCCGTTTGCGCCACACATTACAGATGAACTTTGGGAAAGGCTTGGTAAGGTCGGGAGTGTATACCAACAGCGCTGGTGTGAGGCTGACGAAGAGGCTGCAAGGGAAGAGGTGCAAGTCATTGTCGTGCAGGTGAATGGCAAAGTCAGGGATAGGCTCACCGTGCCAGTCGGCACACCGGAGGATGAGTTGCGCAAGCTCGCCCTCAATTGCAAGGGTGTGCAGGCTCACATTGCCGGAAGGAAAATTGAGCGCGTCATTGTTGTGCCAAACAGGCTCGTGAACATAGTCGTGCGGTAATCGGGCAGGAGCGCTCGTTGGAGTGAGGTGAATGACGGTGGTTGAAGAAGAGAAGTTGCGGCGCAAGTTGCAGCAACTGAGATTGCAAAGGATGCAGATTGAGAGGCACATGCTTCACCTTGAACGCAGGATGGCTATGCAGGGTTCTGCGCCGGCGCTTAGGCGCGAACTTGAGCGCCTTGATGAAAGGCGCTCAAAATTGGTTGAGCAAGAGGAACAATTGTTGAAGCAGCTTCACGGGGAGGCAGCTTGTGAAGGGTCACAAGCAGCACCATCGCCTGAGGAAACTCAAACAGCAAAAGCAATTGGCGAAGCGACTGGCGCCGAAGTTCATGAGGAGGCTCAAATTGCAGTTTCATGTGAGGGTGGCAAGAAGAGGCGCATAAGGCGCACACGAAGGCGTGAGGAAAAGGCGGACTGAAGCTCTCAACTCAGAGATGACTGCGGTGGTGGCAAGATGGCTTCTACGAGGAGATTCAAGATACTCGTTGTGGATGATGAGGTAGCCGTTACCGAACTTGTAAGAACGAACCTTGAGCACGAGGGATACGAGGTCCTTGTGGCAAATGATGGCTCTGAGGCGCTTCGCGTGATCCACTCTGAACAGCTGGATTTGGTCATCCTTGATGTTGTCATGCCAAACCTTGATGGCTATGAAGTGCTTGAAGTGATGCGAGCTCATCCGGAAATGGCTAACATACCTGTCATCATGCTTACAGCCTTCCCAAGCGATGTCGGCGCTGTAGCCGCTTTTGAACACGAAGCCGACAGCTACTTGTCCAAGCCGTTTGACCCCGAGGTCTTGCTCTCGCTTGTCAGGAGATTGCTCTCAGAGACGCATCCAAATCGCCTCCCCGAGGAAGCTTGAAGGGGTGGTAACAGCAATGCAGTGGTTTGACAGGGTGCTCATTGCTTTGTTCACCTCGGCAATCGCTGTCGCTGTGGTTGCTTTGATGATTCAAGGTAAGCGCCCATCCGCTCCCGAGGTTATCATCACCGGTGTGGGTGGAACATCCATTGGTGTTAAAAGCGTTGGCGAGCCGCCAAAACTCAAAGTCCATGTCAAGGGCGCTGTCAGGAAGCCCGGCGTCTACGAGTTCATCTTTGGTGAGCGTGTTGAGGATGCTATAAAGAAAGCTGGTGGCAGTCTGCCCACCGCAGATCTTGATGCAATCAATCTTGCAGCCTTCTTGAAGGACGGCGATGAGGTGTTTGTCCCGGATAGGCGCACAAGGGCGCTTGAGGCGTTTAGCGAGGCATCAAGCCGTCATAGCACCAGAGCCGCAAAAGCTACTAAAGCTCCAATTGGTAAGATTGCCATCAACACTGCCACTGCTGAGCAGCTTGAAAGTTTGCCCGGTATTGGTCCGGCGCTCGCACAACGCATCGTTGAGTATCGCAGACAGCATGGTCCCTTCAAATCCGTTGATGAGCTGCTCAATGTTAAGGGCGTTGGGCAGAAGAAGCTCGAGGCATTGCGCCCATATGTCAAGTTGTGGTAGGCGGTGGCGGTTTGAATGCTGCGCTATGGCGTAAGCGGGCAGTGTTCAAGTATGTCGGGATCACATACCCGTGGCGAACGCTTGAACTGAAGTTGAGTGGTGAATGGAGTTTGCAGCGGCTTCATGAGGCATTGCGCCAACATGCCCTCAAGATTGCTTCCCTCACTTACATCGTTGGGGTTGCAGTTGGTTGGCTTGTAATCCCGATTGAGCGTGCGACAATAGGCGTCATTGTGTGGTCAATCGCCTCAGTCATTTATGTCTCACTCAGCCTCTACATTTGCTCACGCTGGAGAGCCATTGAGGGCGTGTTCGTCTTCCTCATAGGTCTCTTCAGCGCCAGTGTGGCATTGCAGCAATACCGCATGGCGCAGCTAAACGGCACATTGAAAGTAGTGCGCCGGCGAGTAGAGCGATGCACACTTTTAGTGCTCCCATATGAGCACCCGAGGGAGAGGTATCCAAGCATTGAGTTAGCGGGTAATGAGGGCATAACTTACCAAGCCGGTGCATTGGTTCTGGATGTGGTTGAGCCAAAGGAGGAGTTGCGTGAGCTTGAAGGGCACAGCATCTTGCTGTGCATCGTTGAGCGCAGCATAGCGGATTTGAAGCCGCCAATTGAACCAAACTCGGTTTTGAAAGTGACGGGCGGTTTAAGTCCGCTCCCGAGGGCGAGCAACCCGGGGCAAGTTAGCGTGGTTTACAAGCTCCTGATGAACGGCATCATTGCTCGTTTCAAAGCTGATGTGGACGGTGTCGCCATTGCCGATGGCGAATCAAACTCTTACCCGCCAAAGGTTTACGGTTTGAAAGCGGGGTTGAACCTTTTCAGGGTGCGATTCAGGGAACGGCTATTTGAGCGAATGCGCTCTTGGCTGCCGTTGGAATTTCGTGAGGAGACGATGTCGCTCATCGGGAGCATGCTGTTCGGAATGCATTCTGCCGATCTCCCAAAGGGCATAGCTGATGTGGCGAGGCGCTCAGGTGCAATTCATGTGCTCGTGATATCTGGACTGCATGTCAGTTTCATAGGCATGCTTGTGCTCATGCTTGCGCGCCCGCTTGGCGGCTTCGGAATCGCATTAAGCCTCTTCATCGTCGCATGCTATTGGTTTGTCAGTCAGGGTGAGCCATCCATATCTCGTGCTGCATTGATGTTTGCATACGCGCTTATTGGTTCGTCATTCAAGCAGATGCATCGCATGAAAGGCTACACGCGCGATTGGGGCACTGCCGTTTGCGTCTCAGCCGCGTTCATGGTGGCAATTGCTCCAGCTTCGCTTCTTAACATCGGCTTTCAACTCTCATTCGCAGCCGTAGTTGGGATACTCTGGATTGGTGCATCGCTGGTTAATACAGTCGCGCCCGTTGTGAGGAATTCGCGAAGCCGAGCTGAGAAGGCAATGGAGGCGCTCATTTGGTATCCAGCCGCCACAGGCGGTGCGCAGCTGATGACGATGCCGCTCATATCCTATCACTTCTCAAAGCTCGTTCTCATCGGCTTCATATCAAATCTGTTCGTGGTGCCATTGGCTCTTCCCACAGTCGCTTTATCGTTTGCCGGAGCGCTGCTTGCAATTGCGCACGAAGCGGCAGCTTCATTTAACTTCACTCCAGCCGCATATGTGGCGCAAGCCATCGCTGCTTGCGGGAAGACCTTGATGATGGTGACTCACTGGCTTTCCAAATTGCTCGTTTGGTTGATGGGGCAATTTGCAAACCTGCCGTTTGCAACCGTTGATGTTCCCGGGCATGTCGCCAAGAGCCCAGTGATGCTCATCGTTGCTTATGCTTTGCTTGCCCTTCTCCCGCTCGCTCTGCGCTGCCTCATAACTGTTCGGCGTCAGCTTAGGGGAGATAGCTTATGTGCTTTCGTCAGACCATTGGCTCGCTTGGCACTCGCATTGGCGCTGGCGATCTTGCTATGGGTAACAGGTGGCATCTTTTGGCGCCTGAAGCCAACTGCTACATTGACAATGCTTGATGTTGGGCAGGGGCAATGCATCTTCGTTCGAGCCCCAAATGGAAGGTGCATGCTTGTGGACGCTGGCACTCAGGGCAAGGATGAAGCCGCTGGGGATGTCATCGCAAGGGAGATCATACTGCCGTTCCTTTACCGAGAGCGTGTCCGCCAAATTGATGTGCTCGTCATAACGCATCCTGACAGCGACCATGTGTCGGCTCTTCCGGCAATAATTGAGCGCATGCCGATTGGCGCTGTGCTTGATCCACAACTTCCATCCGATGAACCTGCGTATCTCAGGGCTGCCTCAGCTTTGGTTCAACGAGGTGTCAGATGTGTGTTAGCTCGCCGTGGTCAGACCGTTGTGCTTGACAGTCGTAATGAAGTTTTTGCGAGCGTGCTTGCGCCCAGCGAACCGCTACTAAGGGGCACAAAGGACGATGTGAACAACAATGTCGTAGTAATGTGCCTGAGCATGCTCGGGTGGAAAATACTGCTGACGAGCGACATGATGGATGAGCAAGAGAGGCACCTGCTCTCAATTTGCCGACCGGATGAACTCCGTGCGGATGCGCTTTATGTGCCTCATCATGGTAGCAAAGGCTCTTGCAGCCATAAGCTGCTTGAGGTTGTGCGCCCCAAAATTGCCCTCATATCATGCGGGCGTTTCAACCCATTCGGTCATCCACATCCGGAAGTCATTGAGAGGTTGCGAAGGTGCGGTGTGAGTGAGATACTTCGGACCGACGAAGATGGCGCAATCATGCTTCGTGTGACAAGGGGCTCGCTCTCCATCACGAGATTCGGCAGGAGTTGGTGATAACTGTATCGTGAAGCCGATTGGGTGCTATAATTGACCACAGGGCAAATTGGTGGGGGCGTAGCTCAGGGGGAGAGCGCTGGAATCGCACTCCAGAGGTCGCGGGTTCAAATCCCGCCGCCTCCACCAAGCTGCTTTTCGTTTTAACCCCGGCGCTCCAACAAAGCGTGGTTGCAGATGAGTGACAGAGGAACTCCTTCACGATGGGCTGATGCAGTTGCTGTTGTGCTGCTCATAGCTTTGTCCCTTCTCTTCAACTGGCGTTATACCTTCGGCGGCATGCTCATGCTCCCCGAAGCCACTGCAGCGCTGTGTGGCGCGCCCACTGAGAAGTTGGTGCGTTGGGATGCGCTTCAGTGGGATAGCGTGGCTCAATACTTGGCGTGGAGGAAAACCGCCCATGAGATGTTGAGGCGTGGCATCGTTCCACTTTGGAATGCGCATCAAGGTTGTGGCATGCCGCTGCTCGCCAACCCGCAGGTTGGCGTTTTCTATCCGCTGAACATTTTGTTCTGGCTCATGCCAGTTGAGGTCGCCATTGGTTGGTCCGCATTTTTGCACACCGCCATAGCGCTGCTCTCTTCATTTTGGCTTGCAAGGGCTGTTGGGATTTCGCCCCTCGGCAGCTTCGCCTGCTCAATCTCGTTCGCATTCAGCGCACCGCTCATCACTTGGCAAATGCTCCCGTCGGCATTCAACACCATGTGTTGGTTGCCATGCCTTATGGCGTGCATCGTTGCATACTTGCGTCAGCCAGTGCTTCTTCGCTTGCTCTCAATTTCCGTTGCATGCCTCATGCTCATCCTGAGCGGTCACCCTCAACTCTGCATATACTCGCTCATCGCTGCAATTGCGGTTCTGCCGTTCACCTGCACAGCCCTTCGCATGCACAGCAATGCCAGTTTGCCTTCGCTTCATCTCCTTCTCGTCGTCCTTTCAATGGCACTTGCTGTATGCATTAGCGCTGCACAGCTCCTTCCGGCGGCTGAGCTTGCCATGTATTCCCATCGTTCGGGAAAGCCAACATGGGATGGCTACCTTTGGTTTTCCTCAAGGGGGATGGGCTTGGAAGATTTTGCCATGCTCATCCTGCCATATGCTTGGGGAACGCCGAAGCTCGGCGACTACATTGGGAAAGAAAACTTCGCTGACTACTGCCCGTATGTCGGGATCATCACTTTGCTCTTCGCGCTCGCCGCCACTGCGTCAATGCGTGGGAGTTCATGCGTGGCAAAGCGCTATAGCGCCGCTGCAGCGATCGGAATACGCCTTGCGCTCCTCGGCATCCTCTTAGCCACTGGAAGCCCGTTTAACATCCCCTTTTACTTTGCCCTGCCGGGATTCGCTCAAATTGGAACGCCAACGAGGGCATGGTTTTTAAGCGCTCTTGGGTTGGCTCTAATGTGCGGTGTTGGCATTGACCGTCTCTCCGATGAGCATGCATCGTTTGCTAAGGTGGCATCGCTTATAGCAGCATCGCTTGCTATGTGCGCCATGTGTCTGCTGTTGGTGTTTTCAATCTACCGTGCACAGCTATACGGCGTTGGGCTTAGCGGCGAGATGCTGCGGCTCTTACGGTCAAACGCCGGGGCGGTGTTTGCGCTGATAACTTCGCTCCTCTTGCCTTTCCTCATGCGCTACTTGCGTGCAGGGTTGCTTGTCCATGCAGCCGTTGTGGCTATGGCAATTGAATTATTCCTCTTCGGCTTCGGTCACAATCAAGCATTGAGCCGTAATGAGGCGCGCCTTTTGAATGACGCATACTTCAAAGCACTTCGCGAATGTATACCTCACAGTGAGAGGGTTTTGTTTCGCGTGTTGCCCGTGAGCATCAAATGGAGGCTGCGTGGCTCAATTTGGCAAAAGCAGTTTCACGAACAGGCGCTGGGTCGCTGGAATTACGATGAGTGGCTGAGGACGCACAGTTTGCCAGATGCGCTCTTTCCGCCGAACCTCATGAGCCTCGTCGGGCTATACGACCCGCAGGCTTACGATTCCCTCATGCTCCGAAGCTACAAGGCGCTGGTGGAAGTTGTTGAGGGCGCTCATCCGTGCCCGCCTGAGAATGGGAATATGGTCTTGCTGCGCAATGTCAAATCGCCGCTGCTGAAGCAACTCGCCGTCCGCTACATTTTGGTGAGAAAACCATCGCAGGTCATTGGGGTCAATTGCGAGGCGATGAAGCAAGTCGGCAGCTTGTGGCTCTGTGAAGTTGAAGGCGCCCTTGCGAGGGTGTGGATACCAAAACGCATTGTGGTGTGTCGTGATGGTGGACAAGCGCTTGACTCCCTCAAGTCGTTGGCTCACCGCAATGCGGTGTGGGGAAGCGAAACAGCTATTGTGACATGCACAGACACATCGCTCAAGCTTGCAGCTGGTGGGTGGTTTAATTGTTCCGCCCTTCTTGATGATGGTGTTTCTGTGACTGTCATCGGCTATGGCGTTGGTGGCGTTGTGCTTGTTCTGAGCGATGTCTTTTACCCGGGCTGGAAGGTGTGGCTTTTGTCCGAAGGTGAGCAAATTGAGTTGCAGTTGCTCCCGGCACAGTATGCGCTGCGCTGTGCGGCACTTCCGAAGCTCGTAAAGCCTGCCGAGTTAAAGCTCACATTTGTCTATCTGCCCACATCCTATTTGCTCGGCTTATTCCTCTCGCTCTCCTCGCTCTCCATGCTAATTGGCTTGATTTGCTTCTCATCGGTCCGAAGGCGCTCAACCAGTGCCTGAGCTTCCTGTGAAAGCTTGAGCGAGCCGGCATCAAACATTGAGGCAGCTTTGGCGAGGAGCATCACCTTAACATGCTCTGGTAGGTTATAATCAAGTGCCACAATCCACCTCCCCTTGTATCGCCCTAAGCCGCCTTTTCCGGAGAACTTGCCCTTCAGTATGCGCACGCCAAGCTCACAAAGTGCAGCCTCAAGTTCACTGCGAAGCTTTGCCTCGTCTTCCATTTGCGCCGTTGACTTTGTTGTGCGCATAGGCGCGCACCCCACAATGACATCCGCCATCTGTCTTGAGCCTCACGCAAAGCCCTTTACGCTCTCAGCGCTTGCGCTCAATCGCCCTCTTTGCGGCATTGGCTACATTGTCTGCGGTTAAGCCGTAATGGCGCAAAAGGTCATCCGGAACACCGGAGGGGGAGTAAGTATCGCCGAGGTTGATAAATTCAATTGGCACTGGATGCCTCTGTGCGGCAGCCATCGCAACAACGCTTCCGAGCCCGCCATATGCAAAGTGCTCTTCTGCAACTACTATCGCGCCAGTCTCCCTTGCGGCTTCCTCAATCGCATCGGCATCAATTGGCTTAACGGTGTGCATGTCAAGGACGCGTGCGCTTATCCCCTCTTGTTCAAGGAGGTATGCAGCCTCAAGTGCTGCAGCTACCATGATCCCGTTGGCTATGAGCGTCACATCGGTGCCATCTCGCAGCTTGTTTGCTTTGCCTATTTTGAAGTCGCACCCGTCGGTGTAAACGATCGGAACTTCCGGACGCCCAACGCGGATGTAAACCGGACCTTCGTGATAAATTGCCGCCCTAACTGCCTCCCTCGTTTCAACCTCATCTGCCGGCACTATGACGACGACGCCACCCAGAGCGCATGCGAGCGCCACATCCTCAACACCCATCTGTGAAGGACCATCCTGCCCAATGCTTATTCCGGCGTGGCTCCCGACGAGCTTAACATTCATCCTCGGGTATGCAACTGACATGCGCAGTTGATCAAAGGCGTTGCACATCAGGAAGCAGGCGAAGCTCGCCACGACCGGTATCTTGCCGCATGCAGCCATGCCGCCAGCTACGCCGACCATGTTTGACTCAGCAATGCCAAAGTTGAAGAAGCGCTCCGGGAAGCGCTTTGCGAAGTGCTCAGTGCGAGTTGAGTTATTCACATCGCCGTCTATGACGACGATGTTTGGCACCTCCTCGCCGAGTTCGGCGAGTGCCCTGCCAAATGCCTCCCTCGTTGAGAGACCAAGCTTTAACCCAATTCTTCTTCCCAGCTCCATCCCAATTCCTCCAATGCCCTTTTGGCTTCATCAATTTTGACCGCGCGTCCGTGCATGTCGCTTCTGTGCTCAAGGAATGAAACGCCCTTGCCCTTTACGGTGTGCGCGATGATGACGGTTGGTGTGCCCTTTTCTGGCTTGCCCTTTGCGAGCCTAAGCGCATTAAGCACTTGCTCAATGTCGTGTCCATCTATCTCCTGCACATGCCAACCAAAAGCGCGCCACTTGTCGGCGAATGGACGGTAGTCCATCACATCAAACACGCAGCCAGTCTGCTGATACTTGTTATGGTCAACGATGCAGGTCAGGTTGTCCACCTTGAAATGCTTTGCAGCCATTGCAGCCTCCCAGACTTGCCCTTCATCGCACTCACCGTCACCGACCATGACAAACACATGATAATCTCGCCCATCAAGGCGAGCTGCAAGCGCGTGTCCCAAGCCGATTGAGAGCCCCTGCCCGAGCGAGCCAGTGGATGCTTCAATTCCCGGTAGGGCGCGCATGTTCGGATGACCTTCAAGTGGGCTCCCAAGCTGGCGCAGAGTTTTGAGCTGCTCAACTGGGAAGTAACCGGCTTCGGCAAGCACTGCATAAAGCGCTGGACAGCCATGCCCCTTGCTCAGGATAAACCTATCTCTGTCCTCCCAATGCGGATTGGTTGGGTCGTAGCGTAGTATCCCGCCGAAGTAGAGTGCAACGAGCACCTCAACCATTGATAGTGCAGTTGTTGGATGACCCGACCCAGCGAGCGTCGTCATCACGATAATGTGCTTTCGGATAACCCTTGCCTTCTCCTTCAGCTCCTCAACGCTCAGCACCTGTGCCGCTGCCATAGCAACATTCCACCCCTTTAAATTGCCATATGCATATACGACAGTGTAGCGCGATGGTTTAGCATATAGCGCATCACTTGAGCGCCTCTTGCAAGCATCCGACTATGCTGCTACGATCATCAGCCGATGAATGTGAATGCATTTCGGGAGCTTTTCAAAACTGCTTCTTGCTGTCAAGGAGCAGTGTCACTGGTCCATCGTTGTCTATCCTGATGACCATCCTTGCGCCAAACAACCCTTGAGATACTTTTACGCCCTCACACCTGAGCGCCTCTATGAACGCCTCATAAAGGCGCTCTGCCAACTCAGGTGGTGCTGCCTCAGTGAAACTCGGTCTGCGCCCCTTTCGGCAGTCGCCGTAAAGCGTGAAGTTGGATACGACGAGCACTTCGCCGTTGACTTCAAGCACCGAAAGGTTGAGCTTTCCCGAGTCGTCTTCAAAGATGCGCAAGTGCGCAACTTTGCTTGCGAGGTAATTGGCATCCGATTCGTCATCCCCGACTCCGATGCCGAGGAGAACCACTAACCCGTTGCCGATTGCCGCCACCACATTCCCATCAACTTCAACATGCGCATATTGCGTGCGCTGCACTACCGCCCGCACAGCCGTTCACCCTCTTCAGGTATGGCTTTTAAAGCTCCCTGTGTGCCATCTCAATTGCAGCTATCAGTGCCATAGCCTTGTTCATCGTCTCCTCATATTCACGCTGCGGGATGGAGTCGGCAACTATTCCGGCGCCGGCTTGAACATATGCATCCTCGCCCTTCATGATGATTGTGCGTATTGTTATCGCAGTGTCCATGTTCCCGGAGAAGCTGAAGTAGCCAACGGCGCCTGCATAAGGGCCGCGCCTTGTTGGCTCAAGCTCCTCAATTATTTCCATAGCCCTCACCTTTGGCGCCCCTGAGACCGTCCCAGCTGGGAATGAAGCCCTGAGCAGGTCATACGGCGTATAGCGCTCATCAAGTTCGCCCTCAACTGTGGAGTAAATGTGCATGACATGCGAATAGCGCTCAACCTGCATCAGCTCTGTTACTCTAACGCTGCCTATCTTGCAAACCCTCCCAATATCATTTCGTCCCAAGTCAACGAGCATTATGTGTTCGGCACGCTCTTTCTCATCGCTCAGCAACTCCGCTTCAAGTCGTTTATCCTCCTCTGGCGTCTTCCCTCGCCGCCTCGTTCCTGCAAGTGGTCTTGTGCGGACATGCCTGCCAATGCAGGTGACGAGTATTTCCGGGGATGAGCCTACAAGGTGCAAGTCGCCGAATGTCAGGTAGAACATGTATGGTGAGGGGTTGATTGAGCGCAATGCTCGGTAGATGTTGAAAGGGGTAGCGCTGACCTTCGTGTGCAAGCGCTGCGAGAGCACAACTTGAATGCAGTCTCCGGCGGCGATGTATTCCTTCGCTCGCCTGACGATGTCCATGAAGTAATCTTGGCTCATGTTTGAGGTGATATTCAGCTGCAAGTCGCTTTGTGCCCTCTGTGGCTTTAACATGGTCAGCTGTCTCTCCATCAGGACTTTGAGCATTCCCTCAACCCTTTCAACGGCATTATCATACGCGGCTTTTGGGTCGCCCTCAATATAAGCATTGACGAGCACCTTCATCTTTCGCATCACATGGTCAAAGATGACGAGCGTATCGGCGAGCATGAATTGGCAATCCGGGAGCTGCAGGTCGTCCTCAGCCAGCTCCGGAAGGCGCTCAAAAAACCTGACCATGTCATATGAGATGTATCCGACTGCGCCACCGCAAAAGCGGGGCAGCTCGGGGAGCGATACAAACTTGAACTCACTCATTATGCCCTGAAGGACATGCAATGGATCTTCATTGTTCTTCAGCTGCCTCTCAATGACAGTTTCGCCTCTCTCAATCCGCACCGTGTTGCCTTTGCTTGAGAAGCGCATGAACGGATTTGTCCCGAGAAAGGAATAGCGTGCAATTGTCTCACCACCCTCAACGCTCTCAAGGAGGAATGAAAATGGCTCTCCGCATAGCTTCAGGAATGCGGATACGGGCGTCTCCAGGTCGGCGAGCATCTCGCCATACACGGGTATCAAATTGCCACGCGACGAGAGCTCAATGAACTCACTCAATGTCGGCCTGATTTTGTGCATTACCTTACACCCCAAGTTGAGCCGAGCAAAATTAGCCATCACAATGGTGCTGAAGCTTTCAACTCGGCATTGAGTTAAATCTCGCTATTAGCATAACGGCATAACATGCTGCTGGCAACATTGAATGGGAGCCATGCACTTGATGCCCTTTGCCGCCCGTTCCAGATTGAGGTGATGCCGGCATATGGGAAGCGAGTTGAAGCGTCGAAAAGCCAATTTGAGGAGGCTCGTCAGGGAAAGGTTTGAGTCGCTTAAAGCGAATGATAGGCAAGTGCTCAGCGAGTCAATCTGTCAAAGTGTCTTTCAGTTGCTGTGTTCAATTGGTGCATCTACGGTCATGCTTTATGCTCCGATGAATGATGAAGTTAATGTTGAGCCGCTGATACGGCAGTTGCTCAGCGTCGGTGTGCGCGTGTGCCTTCCACAGGTTGAGAGAACCTCAAGGAGAATCATACCGAGGCTCATCTCATCTTTTGATGAGCAAGTTGCGGTTGGCACCTACGGCATAAGGGAGCCAAAGGGGGAGTGTCAGATTGTGCCCTTGGATGAAATTGAAGCCGTGATAGTTCCGGGGAGGGCGTTTGATGAGCGTTGCAGGCGCATTGGTAGGGGAGGCGGTTATTACGACCGTTTTTTGGGGGAGCTGCCAAAGTCGGCATGCACCATCGGCGTTGCATTTGAATTCCAAGTGTTTGATTCGGTGCCATCCGATGAGGATGATGTCCCGGTGGATTGCGTCATTACCGAAAGGCGCGCAATCATTTCGGAGCGCTTCCTCATGCGGCTCAAATTGACTAAAGATTGATTGCTGGCTTGGTCATCTGCTGATTGCGCTTTGCTGCATTGCGCCCTTTCGCTTGCCCTCGGCAATGTTGGAGATGCCAATTGAGGCGAGGATGATTAGCCACGGCTCTGCGATTGCTCTAAATCGTGGCTCAAGTTGCGGACCGGGGCTGAGGAGCAAGTAGAGCGCCATTGACATGCAAAGCAGGCAAACCGTCCTCACAGCATTCCCGCGCCTGATGCACACCTTGACGGAGCTGAGTGCCACACCTTCAACGAGAAGCGCAAACAGGAGACTGTATAGCCATAGCAACTTTGCCGCGAGTGGAAGTTGATGCAGCCGCTCATTCCAAGCGGTTGAGATGGCAGCGCCTACTTTGCCATCCCTGAGCAGCTTCATTATTCGCTCCCGTATCGGCTTGCTGTGCTCCTCGCTGCCGGCAAACTTGGCAAGCACATCCCTGATCGGGAGCGTCATGAACATGTATTGCGCAAAGCCCTCAGTGTGCACCGATATGGCTTCAATCGGGTATCGCTTTATGACATCTCTGGCATGCCTCACCAATGCCGCTACATTCCTCGGGTCTTGCACTGCCGGTTGCCATATGTCGTTTGCTCTCTCGGCTTTGAATGGGCGCATTCCTTTGAAGTCGTTTATGGACTGGTTAAATAGCTGAACTTGTGCTTGCTCAAGCGATATGCCCTTTGCTCGTGAAAGCACTGCAGCGGCATTGTAGTAAGCGAATGCGAGATGATGCCCTGTGCACAGGAAGAGCATTTTAAAAGCGATGAAGTTGCGTATGAGCCATGGCGCAATCGGGAGCAGGAATGAGAGCGCGAATTTGCCCATCGCTTGAAGCCATGTGGAGAAAGCGAGCCTGCGAGCTGCCACTGCGAGCGCCACAAGCCAAATGAGCCAGATGCCAATGCCGATGGGTCTTGTGAGCGTTGCCAGTCCGAGGAGCAAGCCGCAAGCCGCTATTGCTCCCGTGCGGAAGCGCGCAAGCGCCTTTAACCCAGCAAGCACAGCTGCGAGCGTGAGAAAGACAAAGAGCGTCTCTGATAGCATCCTCTGACATTGAAATATGGGGAGAGGCGCTATGGCATATGCAATTGATGCGAGCACACCCGCAGCGTGCGTTGATGCGCCGCTCGCTATGGCATAAATGAGGATGGTGCTAATGGCGTCAATGATGTCTTGGGAGATGACGACAGCCGTTGGATACTCGCCAACTGCGCGATAAACTGCCAAGATGAACAGCGGGTAAAGTGGTGTCCGGTGCGTATCCGGGACAAGCGGCGGGATAGCCGACTGAGAGAATGCGCCATGCTCAATCAAGTTGATGGCGAGCCTCTCGTAACCATACGAATCGGGGGCAAATATTCTCTCCCGTTGGTTGAACCATGTGAGTGTGACGGCGCACCTTATGATCAGCGCGAGCAATGCTATCAATGTTGCGGTTGCGATTTTCCGCGCCATAACTGCGCACCATGCTTTGATGTGAACATGCATTGCACGCCAAATGAGTATGATGCATCGGAACGAACATGTCCATCACTTGCGCCATTGGGGGTATGCAACGGTATGGGCGACATCTTCATATACAACACGCTTACGCAAACCAAGGAGAGGTTTGTGACGAGGGAAGAGGGCAAGGTCTACATGTATGTGTGCGGCATAACGCCGTATGATGCCCTTCATGTTGGGCACGCAAGGACATTCACGGTATTTGATGTCATACGGCGCTACTTGGAACATCGTGGCTACCATGTTTTCCATGTGCAGAACATCACCGACATTGACGACAAGATAATCAACCGTGCAAGGGAGCTTGGCATATCGCCGAGCGAACTCGTCCAACGCCAGATTGCTGAAGCTGAAGAGGATATGCGTGCGCTTGGGCTACTAAAACCGCATGTTGAACCGAGAGTGACGGAGCACATCCCCGAGATAATTGAAATGGTGCGCGTTCTGATTGAGAAAGGCTATGCTTACCAAGTCAATGGCGATGTCTACTTTGATGTTTCAAGGTTTCCACGCTATGGGCAGCTGTCAAAGCAGGACTTGAGTTCACTTATTGCTGGAGCGAGAGTTGAAGTTGATGAGCGCCTCAAAAACCCGCTTGACTTCGCCCTCTGGAAAGCCGCAAAGGAGGGCGAGCCATGTTGGGATAGCCCTTGGGGGAAGGGTCGTCCGGGATGGCATATTGAGTGCAGCGCTATGTCGCTCAAGTATCTCGGTGGTGGCTTTGACATACACGGTGGCGCACTTGACCTTGTCTTCCCGCATCACGAGAACGAGATTGCGCAATCTGAGGCTTACACTGGGCAAAGCCCATTTGTGCGCTATTGGGTGCATTCCGGACTTGTGACTGTCGGCGGAAAGAAGATGGCGAAGTCGCTCGGGAACTTCGTTCGGCTGAGGGAAGCATTGATGGAGCACGGTAAGGATGCATTGCGCCTTGCATTTTTGAGCGTGCACTATAGGAGCCCGATGGATTACACCGATGAGCGCATTGAGCAAGCCAAGGCGGCACTTGAGCGCGTCGGGAATTTTTTGGCAGCCGCAAATTCGTTAATGAGGCTTCCCTCAAGCGGTGAGGGGGGAAGCGGAGTCGTGGATAAGCTCCGTGACGAGCGTGAGCGATTTGTGCGCTCATTCCATGAGGCGATGGAGGATGACTTTAACACAGCGCAAGCCATTGGCGAGCTGTTTGAGTTCGTTAAAGTTGCAAATGCTCTATTCGGTGAGCTCTCATCGCCCTCTGACGCCGTTCGTGAGGAAATCGCAAATTGCATTGGCGCTGTGAATGAGGCTCTGAGCATACTCGGAATAGATGTGCCACAGGTTGCAATCGGCGTCGGTGAGACTGAGCGCCTGATTGAGCTTTTAATTGATGTGAGGCAGAGGCTGCGTCAAAGGAAGGATTACGAACTCGCCGACATGATAAGGGAACGCATGAAGCAGCTTGGGATCATCCTTGAGGATACACAAACCGGCACAAGATGGAGAAGGGCAACATGAATGCGCACATGATGCGATGAAGGCGATATGCCATGGTGCATTCGGATGGCGGGATGACCGGCGATGTGAGTCAAAGGTTGGGGCGCTTTAACATGCGCTTGCTCGTGATTGCCGCATCATCGGTCGCCGCATCAGCTCTTGTTATTCTGGCGCTCTCCTTCGCCTACCGGGATGATGGGAGAATCATTCGCGGGATTGGCTTCTCCCCGCTTTGTGATTTCACCGGTTGCGATCTAAGCGGCATGACGCCGGAGCGGGCGAGAAGGAAGCTACATCAATCCTTTGCGAGGCGCATAGGGCAAAGCAGGGTTCGCATAGTGGTGAGGATGACCGAAGGCAATCATTGCCAAGCCTCATGGGAATATGAAGCGCGCTCAGTCGGCATCCGATTTGATGTTGATTGGGTCGTCAAAACCGCATATGAGTATGGTCGGCGCGGCGGCTTTACATGTCGGCTGCGTGAGCGCCTGCGGGCGAGAGTGCACGGCTTTGAAGTCCCACCAAAGTATGTGTTGGATGGCGATGTTGCAATGCGTTTGATAAGGCGACTTGGACAAATGATGGAGCGCCCGCCAAAGGACGCCAAGGTGATGCTCATTGGTGAGCGACCGAAAATCATTGGCAGCTCTTATGGGGTTCGTTTTGGTGAGGGCGAGGAGGAGATGACGCTGCGCTTATGGAGGTGGCTTGTTGAGACGGGCGCTTTCATAGAGCGTGAGCTGCCCATCTTCGTCACGCCAGTGCCACCGAGAGTTTCAACTGAGGATGTGGCTCACATAGACGCCATCATTGGAAAGTCCACCACCTACTACAGCACTCGCAAGGCAACGCGCTCGCACAACATTCGTCTTGCGGCATCGGCAATTGACGGGAAGCTCATTCGCCAAGGTGAGGTGTTTTCATTTAACGAGGCTGTGGGTCCGAGGTGCTTTGATAGGGGCTACAAAGTTGCACCAGTGCTTGTTAAGGGGAGGTTTGAGCATGACATTGGTGGTGGCGTGTGTCAGGTGTCTGGGACGCTGTTCAATGCAGCATTGCGCGCTGGTTTGGAGATTGTGGAGAGGCATCACCACAGCCGCCCGATTGGCTACTTGCCAGCTGGGATGGATGCCACAGTTGACTATGGGCGCCTTGACCTCAAGCTGCGCAACCCGTATCCTTACCCAGTTTGCATAAAGGCAAGTGCCATTGGTGGGAAGCTGACGGTGTTAATTCTCGGAAAGCGCATCGGTGTGCGGCATGAAGTGCGCAGTGAGTTGATGAGGGTTATTCCGCCACCAACTGTATCAAAGGCGGATCCGTCGTTACCCGTTGGTGAGAGGCGAGTTGAGCAGTTTGGTCGCTGCGGATATGTCACAGCCACATGGCGATTGACATATTTGGATGGCAAGCTCGTTCGCAAGGAGTTAGTCCATGAGGATACATATCCACCGCAGCCGACGATCATTAAGGTCGGCGCTATGAACTTAAGATCCGAACCATCAATGAGAGGCGAGTCAATGCCGCGGGGCAGCAAGACGAATTCAAAAGCGCCCTCCAAATCGCATGTGGGTCGGCAACCTGAGCAACCTCCTCAGCCTTCAAGTGGGCAGTTGATTGATGTGCGCAAGCTCATCTTTAACGGCGAGGATGAGCAATGAGCCGTCCCTCAATGGGCACACAGCGGCAACGCCATCGGGATTTTTGGTCGGGTGGCAATCGGCATCCTGTTTTAAGATCGTCACTTTGGCTCCGGGACATGTTGAATGAGCTTTGAGATGATTTGGTCAGCAGTCACTCCGTCAGCCTCTGCGGAGTAGCTCAGAACGATCCTGTGCCTCAAGACTGGATGTGCTATTGCCTTCACATCTTCAACCGATGCCGCATACCTTCCCATCGTTATAGCCCTCGCCTTTGCTCCAAGTATAAGGAACTGCGAGGCTCTTGGTCCAGCGCCCCAGCTGATCCATTGCTTGACGAACTTTGGTGCGAGCTCATCCTGAGGGCGTGTGCTTCTGACCAGCCGTGTTGCATAATCAATCACGCTTTCGGTAGCTGGCACGCCGCGCACGAGTGCTTGCACTTCAAGTATTTCCTTTGCCCCCATCACAGGGTTAATCGTTTGGTTCCTCAGCGATGTCGTCAGGCGCACAATCTCCTTTTCCTCATCGTGAGATGGGTAGTCAAGCGTGATCGCAAACATGAACCTATCAAGTTGTGCTTCGGGCAGCGGATAAGTCCCCTCAAGCTCTATCGGATTTTGTGTGGCGAGGACGAAGAACGGCAGTGGGAGCTCGTAAGTTCTTCCGCCAGCTGTCACTCGGTATTCTTGCATTGCCTCAAGCAGAGCCGATTGCGTCTTCGGTGGCGCACGGTTTATTTCATCGGCGAGGATGATGTTAGCAAATATCGGACCTTTCACGAACTCAAATATGCGCCTGCCGGTCTGCGCGTCTTCCTGAAGTATGTCGGTTCCGATTATGTCCGCCGGCATCAAGTCCGGTGTGAATTGTATCCGCTTGAATGATAGGTCAAGCACCTTCGCTACGCTGTTTACGAGCAAAGTCTTTGCCAGCCCGGGGACGCCGATGAGGAGGCAATGACCCTGTGAGAATAGGGCAATGAGGACGAGTTCAATGACTTCGTCCTGCCCAACGATGACCTTCCGTATCTCGCCAAGTATTGCTTCCCTTGCCTCGCGCAATCTCTCAACGGCTCTCAATTCATCATCAAGTGTGCTGGCAAGATGCCGATCGCTCAACTGCCTCACCTCAACTCCGTTAGCAATCGCTACACATTATGGCGCACAGCCAGCGGTTGAATGCTACACCGTCTTCACCATCGTCCCCATCACCTGCAGTGCACATCAAGCTGCAGTAAAATTACATCTGCAGCCCAATGGCGATGTTTCAGGGCTTGTGTTTGCTCAGCCGCTTATGTTTTACCCATGTTGGCTTGCATCATTTGGGGCGGTGAACGGTTATGGGCGGTGGCAAGGCGCGTTATACGCTCAAGGATATGCCAAAGGAACTCCGTCCGAGGGAGCGTCTAATGCGCGATGGTGCGCCTGCTCTCTCAGATGCTGAATTGCTCGCCATAATCCTTCGCACAGGAACAAGCCGTGAGACAGCCCTTGAGCTTGCGCAGCGCCTCCTTGTGCAGTTTGGCGGCTTGCGCCAATTACACTCCGCCGGGATTGAGGAATTGTGCAAAGTTAAGGGTGTGGGCAAGACGAAGGCTGTCCAAATCAAGGCAGCGCTTGAGCTCGGAAGGAGGGCTTTCACCGGCGCCCCAAGTGAGCGTCCAGTCATAAAGTCGCCTCAAGATGTGGCTCAGCTGCTCATGTCAGAGATGCGTTATCTTGACAGGGAAGTGCTGCGCATCGTCCTTTTGGATGCCAAAAACAGGGTGCTCGGTGCCCCAATAGTCTCGGTTGGGACGGCGGATGCATCGCTTGCCCATCCGAGGGAGTGTTTTAAGGAGGCGATAAGGCAAAGCGCCGTGAGCGTTATATTCGTGCACAACCATCCAAGTGGCGATCCGCAGCCGAGCGATTGCGACATTGAATTGAGCAAGCAGCTCATAGAGGCGGGCAAGCTGCTCGGAATAAATGTGCTTGACCATATCATCATTGGTGATGGGGTGTTTGTGAGCCTTCGCGAGCGAGGCAAGATTTGAAAGTTGAAGCAGGCGTGGTGAAGATGGAAGTTGATGCAGCTCATTCTGCAGCTGCATGTGACATTACAGACCTTTGCAGTGCGCTGCTAAACTTTGTATCTGATGGTTGATAGCGCATTGACGGAGGACGATGATGGGAGGAGAGGAACATGTTTTGGAGGGCATTGCTAAGGCGCTTTTCATGCGATATGGGGATTGACCTTGGGACTGCAACAACGCTCGTGTATGTTCGTGGGCGTGGAATCTTAATCAGGGAGCCATCGGTGATTGCCGAGGACTTGGAGACCGGTGAGATAAGGGCAGTTGGTGAGGAAGCAAAGCGTATGGTTGGTAGGACTCCGGGGCACATAGTCGCCAAGCGCCCCGTTAAGGATGGCACGATAGCCGATTACGATACGGCTTTGAAGATGCTCAGCTACTTCATGAGAAAGGTTCATAGGCGCAGCAGCTTCATTTCACCGAGGGTCGTCATTGGCATACCTTCGGTTGCCACAGAGGTTGAAAGGCGCGCTGTCAAGGAGGCTGCAATTGAAGCTGGCGCTGCGGAAGCCTGCATAATTGAAGAGCCGATGGCTGCTGCTATAGGTGCCGGGTTGCCAGTTAGCGAGCCGATTGGGAGCATGATTGTTGACATCGGCGGCGGCACAACTGAAGCAGCCGTGATATCGCTCGGCGGAATAGTGACGGCGAACCCGATAAGGATAGCTGGCGACGAAATTGATGAGGCGATAATGTCGTATGTTCGCCATACATACAACTTGCTCATCGGAGAGCACACAGCCGAAGAAATCAAGATACGGATTGGTTCAGCCTTCCCGCTTGAGAAGGAGCTGAGCATGCAAGTTCGCGGGAGGGATCTTGTCTCTGGGCTTCCAAAGAGCATCGTTTTGAGGAGCGAGGAGATTAGGGAAGCCATCTCAGAGCCAGTCTATCAAATTGTTGAAGCTGTGAAGGCTACGCTTGAACACACACCACCAGAACTCGCAGCTGATGTCATGGAAAGGGGCATAGTGCTTTGCGGTGGCGGTGCATTGCTGCGAGGCATTGATAAGCTCATATCAGCCGATACCGGCATCCCTACAAGGATTGCTGACGACCCGTTGACTTGTGTCGTCATGGGTGCTGGGAGGGCTGTTGAAGAGTGGGATACCTACATAAAGCGCATCTTGGATGGGAGCAGACCATAGACCTTCGCTCATGTCAATCCACAAGCGTTGCCCATTTGCATTTTGGCTTCCCTTTCTCATCGCTTGAGGGTGACCACAGATGGAGACGGCAGCACCAAAACGCCGCCTATCCCGTTTCTTCCTTCTCGGCGGAGTAGTTGGTGTGGCTCTCTCTTTGATGCTATGGCTGCGCCCGAGTGCCTCAGCTTATGTCACAAAGGTTGAGCAGATTGGCGTCCTAATCGCAGCGCCCATCGGGGTGATTATCGGACGCCTCTCTGATGCAGCTGAGAGGGTGAGAGGGGTATTCAGGCTATCTCATGAGGCTGATCAGTTGAGGAGGGAGAACAGGCAGCTCAGAAGGAGGATTTTTGAGCTTGAGAGCGAAAATAGGCAACTGCGCCGTTACATGGCGGAGAACTACCGCCTGCGCCGCCTGTTGCAGCTTGAGCCGAAGCTGCCGCAAGCTCACATAGCTGCTGAGGTGATCGCCGTAAGCCCGTCCAATTGGGTCGCGTCTGCCGTGTTGAATCGGGGCGCTAAAGACGGTGTCTCCGTCGGCGATGTCGTTGTGGCGTGTAGCGGATTGGTTGGGCAAGTGATGCGCATCTCGCAAAGCAGTTGTGTTGTTCTCTTCGTTGTTGATAAGCGATGTGGTGTCGGTGTGCGCGTCAAAAGAAATGGTGCAATAGGGTTCGTGCGTGGTTGTGGCAACGGAAAGTGCTCGGTGAGGCTGCTTGATTCAAACGGCGATTTGAGAGCTGGCGATGAGTTGGTCACATCCGGGCTCGGGGAAGTTTACCCGGTGGGAATCCCTGTGGGGAAGGTGGTTAGGGTCCATCAGATTGAGGCGAGCCAGACTGTTGAGGGCATTGTTGAGCCATTCGTTAAGTTTGGGAGCTTGCAGGAGGTGTTCATCATTCCTCAGGGGAAGGATGTCAAATGATAAGGGGAGTTAAAGTGATGCTCTTTTGGGCGTTCGCTGTGACTGCCTTTTTCTCCTTGGCGGTCGGCGTGTTACCGAAAGTCAGATATGACTGGCATTGCGTTGTGCCAGACCTTTTCATAATCACATGCATTTGTGTGGGCTTGCGCAAGGGCAGCTTGAATGGGGCTATTGTGGGCTTAATGCTTGGGCTGTTTCAAGGGAGTCTTGTCGGCGCTTATCATGGGCAATATGGGATGAGCAGGCTCGCAGCTGGCTTCTCAGCCGGTTGGGCAAGGGAGTATGTGCTCCATGAACATTGGCTTATGCCATTCCTATGCGCTCTCGTCGGCTCAGCTGTGTGCGAGGTGACAATGCTGATGACAGCCCCGCAGCTTCTAATCTCGTTTGGCAAACTGGATATATCAGCCGTCGCAGTGGCTCTCGTTGAAACTGCCTATGCAGTTTCAATTGCGCCGCTTGTGATCCTAACGGTTGAAAGGTTGCACTCAAAATTCAGTGTGGGAGCAAGCCAACGCAAGCAGCTCAGCCAGCTCCTCGCGTAGAGGTGCAGACATTGCATGGTAGAACAAGTGCTCAGTTACCGTTACCAGTTCATAGAAGAGATGGGCAGCGGTGTGCTCTTCTCCGTTTATAAAGTGAGAGACAGGTTGACCGGGAGTATTGTTGCCCTGAAGGTGGTTCATGAGGCGTGGGCGAGGAGTCAACAGTTCAGGGAACGCTTCAGGGAATGCGTTGAGCCAAGCTTGAACATACTGCACCCAAACTTGGTTCGCTACCTCAGCGTTGGTGAGGCTGATAGCACCCTTTACCTCTCGTGCGAGTATGTCCCCGGAGAGAGCCTCGCCGCCATCCTCCAAAGGCGTGCCATCATACCGGTAACGCAAGCACTCAGGGTGGGAATACAGATATGCGATGCACTTGAGCAGTTGCATGAACTCGGCATCACACATGGTGACCTGCGTCCGGAACACATACTCGTAACGCACCGTGGCGAAGTTAAGTTGATTGATTATGCCCTCCACGAAGTGATAGCTTCCGAGAAGCTCCTTGAAGCTGAGTGGGTCAGAAGGGCAATCTACTACCTACCTCCCGAAAGGTTTGAGGAAGACATTGTGGAGCCAGCCGGCGACATATACTCGCTTGGGATCGTGCTCTTTCAATCGGTCACCGGCGTGTTACCGTTTCGCGGTGGTTCAATGACTGACATAGCCACGATGCACCTGAGCACACCGCCGCCGCTGCCAAGTGACCTAAATCCGGCTGTCCCAAGGGTTGTGGAGAGGGCAATACTGCGTGCGCTTGAGAAGGATCGCGAGAAGCGCTTCTCTTCGGCTCAGGAGATGGGGAGCGCTTTAAGGGAGGCTATCTCAGCGCTTGACCAAGTGAGCGTATCCGTCCAGCCGATATCCGTTCGGGCGGAGATGCAGGCTGAGGAGCGACAACCAATGGGTGTCAGTTTGCTCAGTAGGGCTTTGATAACTATAGCGGGTTCAATCATTGGCATGTTCCTGCTTGCGCTCATCATATGGTGGCTCCTTGTGGGGACACCATCACCAGAGGTGAGTGTGCCCGATGTGACGGGGATGCCATTACTTGAGGCTCAGCAGAAGATGGCAGAGGTTGGATTGCATCTTCGTGTGGCGCAGACTGAGTATAGCTCCGATATCCCAGCAAACCATGTCATCTCAATGATTGGTGTTGAGCCGGGGAAGCTTGTTCGGCGTGGGAGGGTCATTGATGTCGTTGTGAGCAGCGGTCCTGAGGAAGTTGCTGTGCCGAATGTCCTTGACCTACCAGCTGAGGAAGCTGAGCAGAGGATTAGCTCTGAGGGATTGGTTCCGAGGGTGATTGCAAAGACATACAGTGAGATTGTCGCCGAGGGGCGTATAGTCGGTCAGCAACCGCCACATGGGTATCGTCTTCCAAAGGGAGGTATTGTGCAGCTTGTGGTTAGCTCTGGGCGTCCACCGCAGGTGGAGGAGCAAACGCCCAAGCCTGGATATAAAGCAGCGAGAGTTACTGTCAGCGTGGGCAAAGGTGAGTTGCTCCAAACGGTTGAGATTGAGGTCATTGATGAGGATGGCAAGCGATTGGCTTACAAAGGTGAACATGTCCCCGGTGATGTTGTGACTCGCACAGTCATGGGAAGGGGTGCAAGAGTGGTCATAAGGGTATATGTCAACGGGAGGCTCGTGCGCGAGGAGATGCTTTGACGCCAAAAGCGCGCCCGAAAAGGCGGCACTTTGGAGGGTGTCCCATTTTTATGGCAAAGCATGCGGGTCGCGATAGCTCAATACCTGCACACGGAATGCAAGGTGGCACGAAGCACAACAGTGATAGTGCCGTTGGTAAGGGCATGTATCACGCATCAGATGGGGAAGCTTATTGCGCCTATGACAGTGGGTCGCATGAGGGAAGGCTCATTGAGGCATGTCTGCAGGGCGATGAATGGGCGTGGCGCAAGTTGATTGAGCTTTTTCACGGGCGAGTTTACGGGATGGTATACCGTATGCTTGGCAACCACGATGATGCCGCAGATGTGACGCAGGAAGTCTTCATCAAAGTTTTTGAGGGGTTGAAGCGCTTCCGCAAGGGCTCAACTTTGGGCACTTGGATTTATCGCATTTCAGTGAATGTGTGTCTTGAGCACCTTCGCAGGAGACGGGAGACACCGATGTCATCCTTAACTGAGGAGGAACGAAGCGAAGCGTTTGCAGTGCAAGATCCTTCTCCATCGCCCGAAGAGGTTGCCGAACGGGGTGACTTGAAGGAGCTCGTGTGGACAGCCATTCACCGTCTTCCGACGAATATGCGCCTCGTGATCGTGCTGTGCGATTTGGAGGGCTTGAGCTACGAAGAGGCTGCCAATGTGCTTGGAGTCCCAATTGGCACGGTTAAATCAAGGCTAAATAGGGCGAGGCTCGCGCTGAAGGATGAGTTGTCCAAAATGATGCGCCAGAAGATGTGAAAGCCGCCTGATGGCGCTGCGGAACAAGCCGCAATTGGCATGGAGTCTAAAACATGGCAATGCTTCCTAACGCAAGCAAAGGGTGACCGAAAATGCTTGGCAGGATAAAGTGCAGGCGCATCCGAAACTTATTCGTTGAATACACTGATGGGAGCTTGCAGCGAGAGCCAAAACTCCTATCGGCATTCCAAGAGCATTTGAACATGTGCGATGAGTGCCGCAGGGCGCTTGAAAGTTATACGGCTGTTGTAGCCGCGCTGCGCTCCATCTCCTCAGATAGCATTGCGCCACCGCAAGGGGCTTATGAGCGCACATGCGAAGCTGTCCTAAAGCGAGTTGGAGGGTTGCCATCGGGAGGCAGCATTGCGTGGAGGAGGTTGCCCGCGCAATTGGCGTTTGTGTTTGGAGCCGCTTCAATTCTTGCTATGGCGGTATTTGCAATCTACTCGCGCACTGGCATTGAGAGGCGCATCGCCTCAGTGGAAATGGCAGCTCCAACAGCAAGGTCGGTCGGTGAGCGAAAAAGGCTAACTCCTGCACCACCGAGCAGCAGTGTGCCGGCAGTGGTGAAGGAACGCGGCGGTATGGCTAAGCCACAGGTAGCGCTGAGCACTACACGGGAGCAAAGGGCAGTTAAGATTGCGCGTGCTCAAATTCAACGCCGTCAACCGAGTGCTGCTCTCAATATTGAGCCGGTGCCTCTGACTCCGAGGTCTTTTCACGAAAGTGTGGAAAAGGAGAGGGAAGCGCCGAGCTTGGAGCGCCCGTTGGCTTTGAGAGGCGGTGTGACGAGTGAGGTTGAATTGCCAGAACCAATTGCTGTGGAGGCGGCACCGAAAAGTGCAGAGGAAGTTGGTGAGAGAGCCGAGGCGAGAAGCTCAAGGGTGAGTAGCCGTTTAACTCTGCCAGCAGCACCGCTACAGGTGGTTGGTGAGGGGCACGGTGAGTCACCGAAGGCTAAGGGTGAGCCGACCAAATTGGCGGGACAGGAGGGTCAGAAGGGGCAGGAGAGTCAGCACGGTTTGGATGTTCCCAAACCATTAGCCAAATCTTTAAACGAGGGGTTTGCCGCTGCTGGAGTAGTGCCACCGGATGTTGAGCGCGCTGCCGAGGAGAAGCTGAAGGACATTCACCGCAGGCAGCCATCAGCCGTGCACGCGATACAAGAGAGCAGCACCACCCAACCGCCAGTTGAGGTTGAAGTTTCGCAAGCCTCACCGGCAGTGCTTAACCAGCGTGGATTATGGCTTATGTCGCTTCGCCCGAGGCAGAACTTGGAGAATGTGCGCGTATTGGCATACGCTCCAAAGTTTATTGACGCTTCAGCTGTGGAAGCTCTCTTGTTCAGAAGGCAAGCAGCTGATTCGCAATCGCCGTCTCCTCCAAAGTCGCCACAACTATCAATCCCGCTTTGGGAGGGCAACCTCGTTGAGAATAAGTTGCAGCCAGTGCCGGTGCCAATTAACCCGCTTGTTCCGGGCACACACGAAGTGCGCCTCGTCATTGAGAGCGCAAATAAAGCCATTGGCAGTTGGCTTGTCCTGTATCCGGTTGCCAAGTCTCTGAGTCAGTTCACTGAAGATGTGGGAAGGCGAATTGTCAGTGTGAATGCAAGGGACTGGCGCTTGGTTGACTTATGCCGTTACTTGGCTAATCAGGTTGGGTCGGTGATCATTCTCCCGGCAGAGTTGGCTGACATCAGGGTCTCGCTCAGCATGCAGAATGTGCAGTATGAGCGTCTCGTCAAGACGCTCGCAAACCAGTTGAGCTTGCAGGCGCGCTTGAGCGGGAATGTCACTGCGATTTCCAGCCACAGGGAGAGTTTGCAAATTGAATCGCAGCAGGGCAGGTGATAACGATGCGCAAAGCGAAGAGACAGCGCTTGAGGTCGCTTGTTGAGTTCTTGGCGGGCATCATTATTGTGGTTGGGGCAATCGGTTTCTATCAGCTTGGGAAAGGTGTCATCGGTCCATACTTGCGTTCCCGTATCAGCCCAGCAACGGGCACAATGACAACCGACACAACTGGGCTCAGCCGTGAGGATGCATCTCAAGCGTTTGTCAGGAGCGACATGGCGCTCATACCGAATGAGACGACGGTCACAATTGAGCCGATCTATTCACCGGCTGGAAGTGAGGAGCGATCTCAGAATGTCTCAGAGCCATCTGAGACGGCGCCTGAGGTTACCCGTGAGGAAAAGGTGGAGACACAGCCATCAGAATCCGGACAACCCCAACCGACACCATCACCACCGCAAGGGGACATTAAGGTCACTCCCACGACAAAGGTATCACAGCCTGAGAGAACAAAGCCCGCTGTAACTTACGAACCTCGTTCGGGTGGAAGTGAAACGGTTGGCGAGCAATCGTCATCTGAGTCTGGAACCATCAGTGCGCCACCGGGCAGCGTCAAAAGGCGATATCAGGTTCAAGTTGGGTTGTTCAGGTTGAAGGAGAACGCGGACAAGCTCGTGCAAGAGCTCATAAGCAAAGGCTATCAGCCATTCGTTGAAGTGACCAAGACGCCAACCGGTGAGACTTATCGCATCATCGTTGGGGCGTTTGATGAGCGCAGCGATGCTGAAAGGCTTGCTCAGGAACTTGACGAGATCGGCATGAAGGCAATCGTGAGGGATGTTGGGGGGAGGTGAGGGCGCTAACTCATGTGCAAGCGTGTCGGAGGGGGCAATGGGTGGTCAATTCGCAGTGGCAATAGCCTTTTGCCGAGGGTCGGCAGGCTCATTCGCGAGGCGAATCGGCAAGCTCTCAAGACCGCAAGTAATGATGCCTTACGCTCGCCTATGCCCTCTGACAAATGTGGGGGTAAACCTGCTCATTGCACAGCCGAGCGGTGTTGCCCAACTGGTGTGCCGCATTATCGGCGTGATGAGTTTTCATTTGGTGTTACAGCGAATGCGCTTCAGCAGCGCACAGGTGAAATTTCGTTCATCGCTAAGGATGCACTCAACGGATGCGCTCGCCAGCCGCTCCTTGAGCGTGCTTCAAAGGCGCTGGCAGGCGCCGATGCCATCATCAGCGCAGCGGTGGAACAGAGCTCCATCAATAGGCATGGCATGCTTTCAGAGTTGCTCACCGCTTGCGCCAGTGACCGAATTTTGTTTGTTGATTGCGAGACGCTCGGCTTCGGCAGCATGCCCATTTTCCTCATCGGTGCGCTTGAATGGCTCAGGGGGTTGCATAAGCTCGTTTTGCATCAATGGCTTGCGCATGACTACTCCGAGGAACCGCTCATCATTGAGGCGTTCCTCAGCATCGTGAATGGATGTGCGCTTATCTCGTTCAATGGGAAGGCATTTGATGTGCCGATGTTGCGTTCTCGCTGCATGCGCTATAAGCTTGCGTGGGTTGAGCCAGTAGCGCACATTGACCTTATACACATCAGCCGCAAGCTGTGGGGTGAACAGCTCGGTGATTGCCGCCTCTCAACGCTGTGCGTTGCCATGCGCCATCCAGTGAGTGCACCACCGTCGTCCTTACTCCCCGAACTATATTGCCAATTTGTTGAGAACCCCACCGAGGCTCTCCGCGAAAGCTTGCTGTTGCACAACGCTGTGGATGTTTGTGCCCTTCCAGTGCTCCTTTACGCAGCGCTTCGTTCAATCACGCCTTAGCTCCTTAACCATCAAGCTCACTTCATGCCGAGCAAAGTTGCGAGCCATTCTCCAAGAAACCATCCCATGAGCCCAAAGAACCCCATTGACACGATGGGGTTAGCGGTTATGGCTCACGGCGATGTGCCACCTTTGCAGGCACTGAGCTTGTAGAGTGCAAAGCCGATGCCGATGCCAACCAATGCCGTAAGGATGTTGATCACTTTTGGCATCCACGCATCACCCCTGCTTTTGCAAGCGCGCCTTGAGGTAATCAATGTTGACGATAGCAGTTGGATCAACACGGTTTAGCAAAGCGAGGTAGTAGGATACGAAATCACCGAGCATGATCAATTGGAGCGCTTCGCAGAGCGGGTGATCGGCGGAGTTGACGCTCACTTGCTCGCATTGTATCCCGCTGTTCGTTAGAAGCTGTGCAACGATGTCCTCGCGCAGTTTGTTTCTTTCGTGCGAGAATGAGGAGCGCAACATGATCACAAAAACCGCGCCGTTTAAACGGCTTGGATGATCCAAGCCGACAACTGTGTTATGACACATCTCTGGCAGCTCCTCAAAGAAGCACGCTGCATTTGCATTCTCGTTCATCTGTGTCTTCCAACGCCTTGCCACCGCAGTCAACGGTGATGAGGCGAGTATGAGACCGATGTGTCCATGAATTCGCATCGCAAGTTGCTTTGCCCTGTTTGATTCGGAGGGCGTGTCCGCATCCAATTCCGTTTGGAGCTCGCGCAACCTATAAACGGCTTCGCTAATCAAGCCATCATCAACCTGATACACCCCAACGGATTTCATCAGCGCCAGAATCGGTGTGAGCAGGAAGCCGAGCGAGGCTCTTGGCGGTGCACTGCATTCATACCTGAAATGCGGCACTCCGAGTTGTTGCGCAAGCTCAATTAGCTTGCCGCCACTCGCTATCACAAACAGCATCGCGCCTTTCTTATGCGCCTCCTCAAAGCCACTGATTGTCTCCTCGGTGTTCCCCGAGTGCGATACAGCTATGACAAGCGATGAGCTATCAACGCAAGCTGGCACTCCATAATCACGGTGCACGATGATCGGTATCTTGGCTGTCTCCTGTGCGAGCGACCTTGCTATGTCACCGCCGATTGCGCTCCCTCCCATGCCGAGGATGATTATGTTGCTCGGGTTGGTCTTTGGCGGCTCAAGCACCTCATGAACTCGCTGCCATGCCATCTCAATCTGTCCTGCAAAGCTCCGTATGTGCCCAAGCATATCACTTGCATCCAACAGCTCGCGATATAACGGGTCGTCAAGGACACCCGTCACCCCTCCTCACCTCCCCAAAGCAATTCCGAATGTGAGGTGCTGCCAACCTTACCGTCAGTTTGCCGCTTTATGTTGGACGCATTCCACGGGCTTACCGGAGCGCAAGTTCCCAAAGCATCCCTCGTTACAGTATCGGCACGCAACGATTTCTTCAATTCGTCCCTCCATTGTCTTGCGCACCCATTGCGGGTCGGCGATTAGCCCTCTGCCAATTGCGATTAAGTCGGCACGACCTTCGCGCAACGCTTCAACTGCGCGCTCATGTATGCCCATCATTCCAACAGCTATGACCGGCACATTGAATGAGCGTTTAAACGGCTCAGCCAGATCTCCGGGACGGCTCTCACTTGCTGGGGAAATGTCAAGCACATCAACTCCGGCTTCTATTAGGTGCTTGCACAATGATAGGCTGTCATCAATCGTGTAGCCGCCCTCTTCCTTCGGCGTATGCCGGTATAGCAAGATCATTTCGTTGCCGACTTCCGAGCGTATCGCCCTTACGATTTCCAGCGCCATGCGCATCCTGTTTTCAAGGTTCCCGCCATACTCATCCGTGCGCCTGTTTGACTTCGGCGAGAAAAATTGGTTGAGCAAAAAGCCGTGCGCACCATGCGGCTCAACGCCGTCAAAGCCAGCCTCCTTGCAAATTGCTGCTGCACGCCTAAACCTATCAACGCTCAGCGCTATGTCCTCAGCCGTTAAATCGTTTGGGTTGTTGCGACCATCAACTGGCGACATGAAGAGCTGTATGGCGATTGCCGCTCCTTCCGACTTTACGGCTCCAACCAACCTTCTCAATCCATCAACCTTTATGTCCTCGCCGATGCGCGCTGTTTGAGTTGCTTCAACTATCACCAATCCCGCGCCGCCATTCGCTATCCGTCTATACCATTCAATCCCGTCGTCTGTGGTTATGCCCCTATTGGTTGCCATTGGCGGACAGACAATTCGGTTGCGAAGTGTCAAGTGCTTCACCTTGAGCGGCTCAAACAGGATATCATACTCGCTCGCCATTTGCCTCACCTCCATAATCGCAGGTTCGCGGGTGAACATCGGTTCGCCAGTTGGTGCGGCTTTTGAGCGGTGCCACAAGTTGTGCGTCATTTGCGCCGCTTGAGTCACCCAAAATTTTGTCGCAGCGCTATGAGTTAAACCCACCCATGCGAGCGACTTAACGGCTTCACAAGTGTGAGGTATCCTCATCATAGCATTTTGCTATCATGCCCGGCGAGCCAACCTTTTTCCGATAAGCACACCGCCAGCGAAGTCCACCCCATCAAAATGGATGGGCAATTTGATTGCCATGCCGATGGATCATCCAACAATTGGCGGCGATGCGAAATGGGAGCTGAACCAATTGGCGAAAGCTTGCTCAATCACGGGCACGGTAAGCGTGGTGATGAGAAATGGCAGCCCATAAACCCGAAGGAGCGCCGCTGAGGAGGTTGTTCATTTTCAAGCTGGGAGAGGATGAGTTCGCCACCGATTTATCCGTCGTCAAAGAAGTGCACATGCCACTTGAAGTTTTCCCTGTGCCATGTGCGCCTCACTTCGTCATCGGCGTGGCAAACTTGCGCGGCAGGGCAGTGCCCGTCATTGATTTGGGCGAATGTCTTGGACTGAAGCCGCGTGAGCGCAATCCGATAAGGATGGTCGTCGTTGAGGTGAATGGCAATGAGCTCATTTTCGGCATTGATTCGCAGGGTGAAGATTTGCTCATCTCGGAGGACATGATACAGCCACCGCCGCCGAACCTCCCGGATGAACTCCAAGGGTGTGTGGCAGGGCTGATATCGCTCGGCGATAGGGTGATCTTACTCGTCACCCTTCAACCGTCCTTACTCATGTAGCGCTTTTGTGCCTCAGCAACTGCAGCCTCGGCTACAAACTTGAGTGGCACGCCCTGCGCTATTGAGATAGCTTTGCAGTCCTCATACTCCGGCGAGATGTTGACGACCTTACCGCACCATTTCGCCACCTTCACCCTCACATCACCGTATGGCGTGCTCACGCTGACAATTTCCCTCGCAAGACAAACTCTCTCAACAGGGACAATTCTCACCCCGAGCGTCGTCGTCTCGGTGAAGATGCAATCAAGGAGGCTTTTGGCATCGTTGCGCTTGCAAAGCACATTCAGTTGTGCTGCCGGACGACCCTTCTTCATCTGCGCCGGCAGGATGTATGCATCAAGCGCACCAAGCTCAAGCAGCCTCTCAATGACATGCCCAAACCATTCTGGTGGCATGTCATCAATGTTTGTCTCAAGCATTAACAGCTGTTCACATATGGCATCATTTGGCGCTTCAATGTATCCTACAAGCTCCCCCACAACGAGGCGGAGCAAATTTGGTATTGGCAAAGGCTTATGTCCCGCGCCATAGCCAATCGCAGTCGGAGACATCGTCGGGAAGATGCCGAATGATTCGCATGTGGCACTCAGGATGGCTGCCCCAGTTGGAGTTATCAACTCGGCATCAATGTCCACATGCCGCCACGGAACACCCTTTAGCAATTCAAGTGTTGCTGGTGCTGGCACTGGCAATGTCCCGTGAGATGATTTGACCAAGCCGGTGCTATACGGAATGCGTGATGAGTATGCCCTCTCAATTCCGAGTTGGTGCATTGCGAGCATCGTCCCAACGATGTCCACGATCGCATCCGTTGCTCCAACTTCGTGCAAGTGGACATCGTCAAGGTTGACGCCGTGAACTTTCGCCTCGGCGCCCGCCAGATTTTTGAACGCCGTTATGGCTCTGCGTTTGACATCGTCTGGCAGCTTTGAGGATGCGATGAGCTCAATTATTTCGCTCGGCTTCCTGTGATGCACACCGCCATGCTCTGAAACATTGACTGTCACCATCGTTGCAGATATGCCGTTCACACTTACCAACTCGGCTTTGATTTCAAACTCGGGCAGCGGCATTTTCTTGAGCTCACGGATCATGCCCTCTAAGTCAGCGCCGGCGTTTATGAGTGCGCCAAGTGCCATGTCACCGCTTATGCCACCAATGCAATCAAAGTAGGCGACCTTCATCCTGATCACCACTGCCGGATGTGTTAAAGGCAAAACGGGCAGGCTCTCACTTTGCTGGCAAAGTGAATTTGCAAAGCTGCGGCTTGACATCATACTACAGAATGCCACATGGCTTTTGGGCATCACATGGGAAAACAATTCGGGTGTGAGGTGAGATGGGATGCGGTTCAAACTCGGCTTCAGCACGCTCGGCTGCCCCGAGTGGTCGCTTGAGCAAGTCATACGCATCGCTCAAGAGACGAATGTTGATGGCATTGAATTGAGGATGCTCAAGGGTGAGTTATACCTGCCCAAGCTGCCTGAGTTCTCTGAGGGCAATATTGAGCGCACCAAACGCCAGATAACCGATGCTGGGCTTTGCATAAGCTGCGTATCCTCATCGGCGAGGATGGGCGCCATTGAGGATATGGAAGCTGCAAGGCAAATGCAAGAGGCGCAGGAGTTCATCGTGCTCGCGCATGAGCTCGGTGCGAGCGTCGTCAGGGTATTCGGTGGCAATCCGCCAAAGGGTGTCTCAATGGAAGACCACATAGCTCGCGTGGCTGATAGATTGATGCAGCTTGGCGAGTTCGCATCCAAGTATAAAGTTATCGTGGCGATTGAAACGCACGATGCGTTCACAAGGTGCGCCGACATAGCAAAGGTCCTATCAAGGGTCAAGTCGGAACATGTCGGCGTGCTGTGGGATTTTCATCACTCATATCGCAACGGTGAGACAATGCAGCAGTCAGTTGAGCTCGTAGGTAAGCGGATTGCGTCAACGCATGTCAAAGACTCTCGCATCGTTGATGGCAAAGTGCGCTATGTGAAGGTGGGCGAAGGCGATGTGCCAATTCGTGAAGCGCTAAAGGCGCTCAGCTCGGTTGGCTATGACGGCTTTCTGACCCTTGAATGGGAGAAGGCATGGCACAAGGAGCTTGAGCCGATCGGCGAGGTATTGCCGCACTATGTGGCGGTGATGAGGCGGATGATTGACGAACTCGGATTGGCTTGAGTGCCACATCAACGATGACCAGTCGTTGGCGATCTCACTGTATCGGATGAGCACCGATGCCGAGATATAGCTCAAATCGTGCGCACGAATGCGCCCTTTTCACTTGCTCCCGCAATTGGTGTGCGCATCATCTGCGGCATGCTGTGCGCTACGATTATGATTTGCAAAGGTCTCGCTGAACGGAGCGGCTGATGCAACATGGGCTCGTTGAGCGAAGTTGCCAAAGTGCTAATTGAGCATCGCTCGTTTGTCATCACATGCCATGTTCATCCTGAGGGCGATGGCATTGGGAGCATACTGGCACTGATGCATGCGCTTGCGCGGCTCGGGAAAAGATGCGATGCCGTTTGTAGCGATGGCGTTCCGAGCATACTTCGCTTCCTTCCGGGGAGCGAGCTCATCAAGCCGGATTGCGATTGCATGTGCGATGCCATCATCGCCGTTGATGTGAGCAGGCGTGACAGGCTTGCTATACCGCCAAGCTCGCTTGAGCGCTTGATTAAGGGCGCTCAAACCATCGTATGCATTGACCACCATATCGTTGAGCAACCGTTTGGAGATGTGGTGTGGGTTGACGAATCAATGCCAGCCACCGGGCTCATGATTTACAAGCTCTTTAAGCACCTGTCTGTTGATGTGACGCCGCAAATTGCAACATGTCTCTACGCAGCCATTGCCACTGACACCGGCGCGTTCAGATTTGAGAATACAACACACGAGTGCTTGAGCGCAGCTGCTGAGCTTGTAAAAGCCGGCGCAGATCCGGCGTTGATAGCCCATCACATCTTTGAGAGGCGCCATGTAGGCGCTCTGAAGCTGTGGGGAAGGGCATTGGCGCGAGCGCGATTGGATAAGGGAAGTGGCATAGCGTGGACATGGCTTAAGCGACGGGACTTTGAAGTGGCTGGCGCAAGCGATGAGGATACCGAGGGATTGATCAATCTGTTGAGGGGCATTGAGGGTGCAAGAGTTGTAGCGCTATTTCGTGAGCTTCAGGATATGAGCATAAAGGTGAGCTTGCGCTCGCTCTCCGATGTTGATGTGGCTGAAGTTGTGAGGCGATTTGGTGGCGGAGGGCACATCAAGGCATCGGGGTGTGTCTTGAAAGGGGTGACATTGCGCAGGGCTATCTCGCTCGTCATAAGGGCATTGCGAGATTTGATGCACGCTCATTGAGGCATCGTTCAAAAGCAGCACATCGCTCCAACTGTAGGGGTGAGTGCTCAAAGCCATGAGCATGAGAGCCAATGCAAGTGAGCGAGATGGTGAACTTGAGGGCGTGCTCCCGGTCATAAAGCCCCCGGGGATGACATCGCATGATGTGGTTGACTTCATGCGCAAGCTGCTCAACATGCGGCGAATTGGGCATGCCGGAACGCTTGATGTGCATGCCTGTGGTGTGCTCGTAATCTGCATAGGCAGGGCGACCCGCATCACAAACTTCATCATTGACTGCGACAAAGTCTACAGGGGGGAAATGGTCTTGGGCATGAGGACGACAACGCAGGATAGCGAGGGCGATGTTGTCTCAATTTCGCCTACGGAACACATCGGCGAGGAGGCTCTGCGCTCCATCTTCGGGCAATTCGTCGGTGTGATACTTCAAACTCCGCCAATGCTATCCGCACTGCGCTATCACGGCAGGCGATTGTATGAACTTGCAAAGAGGGGGCAAGTGGTTGAGCGAAAAAAACGACAAGTGACGATCAAGCGCCTTGAGCTGCTCAAGTTTTACGATGGGGAACCGAAGAGGGCTTTGTTTGAAGTTGAGTGCTCAAGGGGGACATACATTCGGACGCTTGTCTCCGACATAGGTGATGCTCTCGGGTGTGGGGCATACCTTTCGTTCCTTGTGCGAGTGGCAGTCGGTCCATTCACAGTCAACGATTGTTTGACGATTGAGGAGGTCCAAGAGCATTGTGAGTCCGGGACTTTGCGTGATGTCATCCTGAGCATTGACCAAGGGCTTTGTTTCCTCCCGGCGCTCGCGCTGACGCATGTTGAGGCTAAGAGGGCAATAAACGGTGCGATAACAAGGGCGAGGATGATTGAGCTCCTGCCGAATATGTCAGTTGGCAAGCTTGTCCGCCTATATGCTCCGGGCGGGAGATTTATCGGCGTTGCCCGTGTGGTCATGGACGGGCATAAGTTTGCTTGCAAGCCGGAGTGCGTCTTCCCGCCAAGGTGAACCGCATCATGGAAGTCTATGAAGTCAGCTTGCGTGAGATTGAGAGCCGAAGCTTGCCGAGGACAAATAGGGTCATATGCATTGGGACATTTGATGGTGTGCACATTGGGCATCAGCGCCTCATCAGGGAGGCTAAGTTGGTAGCTGAGTCAAGCGGGATGAGCCTTTGCATTCTCACATTCCGGAATCACCCGATGAAGGTTCTCTCACCAAGCAATGCGCCAAAGTTGCTCACCACCGCCAACGAAAAGCTGCACTTGCTATCGCAGCTCGGTGTTGATGAGTGCCTCCTCGTTGAGTTTGATTCCGAGTTAGCCATTATGCGCGCCATTGAGTTTTGTCGGCTGCTCCATGAGGCGTTGTGTGCAAAGGTTTTGGTCATAGGGGAAAACTCATCAATCGGATATAGGCGTGAGGGGACGGCAATCAAATTGCGCGAGTTAAGTGAGGCTGGCGAGTTGAGGCTCAGCGTCGTCGTTGTTGAAGGGGTGTGCTTTGGAAGGGGCATAATCAGCAGCAGTTGGATAAGGTCGGAACTGATGAAGGGTCATGTCAGGCTTGCGCAAATGATGTTAGGCAGACCTTACTCGCTGACTGGCGTTGTGGTGCCCGGCATGGGGCTCGGGAGACAGCTCGGCTTTCCGACCATCAATTTGCGGTTGGATGAGGATAAGTTGCTGCCGCGCTTCGGCGTCTATGCCGGCGCTGCTGAAGTGGCATCTTGTGCATCTCAGCATCGCGTGGTTGCCAACATTGGTGTTCGTCCGACGGTCGGAGATGGTGGGATTTCAATTGAAGCGCACATTATGGATGGCGAGATTGATGTTAAGCACGGGTGTGAGGTAACGCTTCGCCTCCTGCATTTCCTTCGCCCGGAGAGGCGTTTCGGAAGCCTGCAAGAGCTTGCGACTCAGGTTGCTCTTGATGTTGAGCGCGCAGGAAAGTTGCTCAATGCGCGCTGGAGTCGTTAGCGGTATGAGCGAGCCGAAAGTTTACCTGGGCAAAGTTGAAAGTCATCGGGCAGGTGCGAAGCTGTGGTTGAAGTCAGGCTGGTCAATGTGACAAAGAGGTATGGCGATATTGTGGCAGTTGACGGCGTTAGCGTAACGGTTGCCCCTGGTGAGCTCTTTTTCGTGCTCGGTCCGTCAGGATGCGGTAAGACGACCCTGCTCAGGTTGATTGCTGGCTTCATTGATCCAGATGAGGGCGAGATATGGTTTGGCGACAGGTTGATGAACCGCATTCCGGCACACAGGCGAAACGCAGTGATGGTCTTTCAGAATTACGCGCTGTTCCCGCACATGACCGTATTTGAGAATGTAGCCTATGGGTTGAGGTTGAGGGGGCTGAGCAAGCGCGAGATTGCCGAGAGGGTTGAAAGCTATCTTGAGCTTGTAAGGATGGGCGATACAAAGTGGCGTTACCCCGGGCAGTTAAGCGGTGGACAACAGCAGCGTATTGCGCTGGCGAGAGCGTTGGCAGTTCAGCCGGATGTGTTGCTGCTTGACGAGCCGCTGAGCAATCTGGATGTGCAATTGCGCAAGGAGATGAGGCAGGAACTTAAGCGCATACATTCGCAAACGCGCATAACGACGATTTATGTCACGCATGACCAAAAGGAAGCTTTGGCTATGGCTGACAGAATTGCGGTGATGCGCTCGGGCAGGGTTGTGCAGGTTGGGACGCCGCATGAGCTATATCGCAAGCCAAAGAGCAGATATGTTGCCGAGTTTATTGGCGACGCGAATGTGATTGAGGGAGTTGTCAGAAGGGTTGAAGGCGGTGTGGCGCTCCTATCAACGCCATTTTGCATCGTTGAATGCTGCTGTGATGATGCACCCGGTTTGAGTGAGGGCATGAGAGCCACCATCGCTATAAGACCGGAAGCTATGCAAGTTGTATCGGCTCGCAATGCGAGCGCTGATTCGCAAGCCATAAACGAAGTGCGTGCGAAAGTGGTTGATGTCGTATACATGGGTGATGAGGAACTCCTTGAGCTTTCAGTGGAGCGCGGTCATGGCAAGTGGCATTTGAGGGCGACCCATACAAATCCGAAGGAGAGGGTGCTCATTGGGGATGAGGTCATCCTCAGGTTCAGCTCGAGCGATGTCATCCTCATACCGCCTGAGTAATTTTGCGAGCAGGCTCATCCACGATTACGACCTGAAGCCGGATGTGGTGCTTGCAGTTGTTGCGCTTGCCGCATTCCTTGCGGCTTTCCTCATTTACCCGATGCTATATAGCCTCCGTGAGGCATTCTTCTCCGATGGCGAATTCACCATTGATTTTTTCATGTTGCTCTTTCGCAACCCGGCTGTGCTCACATGCATACTAAACAGCTTCAAGCTCGCCACAGCCTCAACGGCTTTAACGATGGCAGTGAGCATGCCGCTCGCATGGGCGATGATCAGATACAAGTTCCCGCTGCAAGGCGCTCTTGGCATCTTGTTGCTCATGCCACTCATACTGCCGCCATTTGTTGGTGCGATCGGGATGAAGCAATTGCTTGCGCGCTATGGCGCCCTCAACAGCCTGCTAATGAGCCTCGGTTTGATGGACCGCGCTCATCCAATTGATTGGCTTGAGATGGGCTTTTGGTGCGTCGTCATCGTGCAGGCGCTGCACCTTTACCCAATCGCTTACCTAAATCTCGCCGCTGCGCTCTCCTCTGTGGATAGGACGCTTGAGGAAGCCGCGCAATCGCTCGGTGCCAGCCCGATGAGGAGATTTCTAACCGTTACTCTCCCGCTCATGTTCCCCGGCGTCTTTGCAGCTTGCATCTTAACATTCATCTTCTCATTCACCGATTTGGGCACTCCGCTCATATTCCTATACACGCAAGTTATACCGGTGCGCATCTTCAACATGGTTGAGACTGCCACCGAGGACCCATCCGGATATGCGCTCATAGTGCTTGTGCTCGCGATCACATCGGTGCTGTTTGCGCTATCAAAGCGCTTATCGGAAAGGAGGCAAGTTGCGGTTGTGTCAACGAGCGCCGTTTCACCAAAGCAGCTTATCGGCATGAAGGGGTGGTTCGTCACCTTATTTATATTGGCTCTGTGCCTCATTGCAATGGTGCCGCATGCGTGTGTCGTTTTGAATTCGTTCGCCAAGTCATGGGCTATGAGCGCGCTGCCAAGCGAATTCACATTGCAGCATTACGAAGCCATCGTCAAACACCCAATCACAACTGTGAGCATACGAAATAGTTTCATCTACTCGCTCGTGAGCACAGCATTGGATGTTGTGTTCGGTGTCGCCATCGCCTACATCCTCACGCGGAGGCGAGTGCCGTTTAAGGGGTTGCTTGACATCGTTGCCATGATGCCGTTGGCGATACCGGGTGTGGTGCTCGCGTTTGGCTATGTTGGGTGCTACGCCAATACCATCCTTGACCCGAGGGTTAATGCGGCGCCTCTGCTCATCATAAGCTACGCAGTTCGCAGGATGCCATACTTGGTCAGAGCTTGCTATGCCGGCTTTCAACAGGTCAGCACAACGCTTGAGGAAGCTTCAATGAGCCTCGGCGCATCGCCCCTGAGGACGACTATTAAAGTGACATTGCCACTCATCTATGCGCACATAACTGCGGGAGCAATACTCACATTTGCATTTGCGATGCTTGAGGTGAGCGATAGCCTGATACTCGCTCTCAACCCGCCAAACTTCCCGATGACAAAAGCCATCTATGTGCTCAGCAGGCGAGTTGGTGACGGACCGAGGATCGCATCCGCAATGGGTGTCATCGGAATGGCAATACTCGCCTTAAGCCTTTCCATTGCCTCAAGAACACTCGGAAGACGGCTTGGGGAACTGTTCAAGGTATAAGTTGCGCTGCCGATGTGCCCCTGTTGGTTTCTTCATTGGCGATGGCGTGTTGGATGGGTGCCAATTGCCGATGTTGACGGATGCCAACTTAGCAAGCCCTATCATCGGTGTTCTTTCCCTTTTGTGTCTGGTGTCTTCTGGGGGGAAAGTTAAAACGGCTATGCGTTCTTCGTGCTGTTGATGATTGCCATCTTATTGGTTGTGGTTGCAGTGGTTCCTTCAAGCGAAGCTTTATCCTCCCCTCGCTGTCTATGCTCTCAACGCAGACCTCAATTTCGTCGCCGATGCGCAGCAAGTCGGAAATTGATTGCACCCTCTGCGTTGTCAAGTCGCGCACATGAATGAAGCCCTCTTTCCCGGGCAGGATCTCAATGAACGCGTAGGATGGTCCAAGGCGCGTCACTTTACCTTTGTAAGCTTCGCCAACGACCGGTTCTTGGACGAAGCTTTTGACCATGGCTTCAGCTTTCTCAGCCTTCTCCATGTCTGGGCAAGTAATATAAACTGTTCCATCTGGTTCAATCTCAATTCTGGCTGCTGTCTCAAGCTCAATTTGCTTCAGGTGCTTTCCTCTCGGTCCGATAAGGTCGCCAATTTTGTCCGACGGTATATGCACGACCTTTATTCGCGGCGCATATGGCGAAAGTTCCTCCCTTGGCTTATCAATGACCTGTGCCATTATGTCCAGTATTGAGAGGCGAGCGATCCTTGCCCTCTCAAAAGCGCCCTCAATTAGCTCGTATGAGAGCCCATTGCGTTTCAGGTCAAGTTGGATTGCCGTTATGCCATTCCTTGTGCCGGCAATTTTGAAGTCCATTTCGCCATATGCATCCTCAATCCCTTGGATATCCGTCAATAGCACATCAGTGCCACCGTAGCTCATCAAGCCGATTGATATTCCAGCCACCGGAGCTGATATTGGGACTGCCGCATCCATCAATGCGAGCGTCCCACCGCAAACTGACGCCATTGATGTTGAGCCATTTGAGCTCAGCACCTCTGTGACGAGCCTGATTGTGTAAGGGAACTCCTCCTCCGGGGGTATGACTGCTTCAAGAGCCCTCTCAGCGAGCGCACCATGCCCAATCTCTCTCCTTGATGGTGCTCTAAGCGGTTTGGCATCGCCAACGCTATATGGCGGGAAGTTGTATTGATGCATAAAGCGCTTCGTCACTTCTTCCTCCATCAGGCTGTCAACCCACATTTCATCAGTTGTTGCGCCGAGCGTCGCTATTGTGAGGACTTGTGTCTCCCCACGGATGAACAGCGAGCTGCCGTGAACCCTCGGTGAGATGCCGACGCTACATGACACTGGACGCACTTCATCAACCCTTCTACCGTCAACTCGCACACCAAATTTGACGGTGCGCTCGTTTATTAACTCCTTCACAGCAGCCGAGCATGATGGCTTTACCTGCTCACTCAAATCCGGGAACTCCTCAAGGAGCGCCTTCTGGATCTCCTGCAGCAATTTTCCAAAGGCGCGTTCTCGCTCCAACTTCTCGGGCACACATATCGCTTTAGTAAGCTGCTCTCCATAGCGCTCCCTTATGAGGCGCACGAGTTCGTCATTCGGTAGACGCAATGTAAGCTCGCGCTTTGGCTTCCCAATTCGCGTGCAAAGCCTCTCCTGCATTTCAATGATTGGTTGGAGCGCTTCGTGTGCAAGCTTGATTGCTTCAAGTATCCTCTCCTCCGGGACTTGCTTTGCGCCGGCTTCAATCATCACAACGGCTTCCCTTGTCCCAGCGACGATAAGGTCAAGTTCGCTCGCTTGCATTTGCTGGTATGTTGGGTTGACAACCAACTCACCGTTGATCAAACCAATTCTGACTGCCCCGATTGGTCCGTCAAACGGAATGTCGGAAATGCAAAGGGCAGCGCTTGCCCCAATGAGCCCCGGAATGTCTAAGTAGTTCTCAAGGTCCGAGGCGAGTGCTGTGACGATCACCTGAACATCGTTGCATGCCCCTTTTGGGAAGAGCGGGCGGATTGCCCTATCAATTAACCTCGCCGCAAGTATTGAGGCAGTTGATGGTGGACCCTCACGGCGGTAAAACCTATGCCCCGGTATGCGTCCCGCTGCATACATGCGAGCTTCAAAGTCAACTACGAGCGGGAGGAAGTCAATATCTTCCCTTACCTCCTCAGTGGCGACCGCGGTGACCAAAACCATTGAATCACCGTAACGGACTGTAACGGCGCCATTTGCCTGCGGTGCAAGCACACCGGTTTCAATTGTGAGCTGCCTCCCGCTGAGCTCAATCGTCTCTCTTACAACTTGCATCGTCATCACTCTCGCTGCCAAGTGGACCGTTGTAATTAAGCCGTCAATCTCATCGTGTTGATTCTTGGGCGCCCTGTGCGGCTTCCTCAGCCTGCGCAGTCACCTGCTTGCGCAGTATGCCGAAGAAGTCCCTTATGCCAAGCCCTTCAACGACCCTTCGGTATCGCTCTATGTCTTTCTCTGCAAGGTAGCGAAGCAGCCTGCGCCTCTTGCTGTGCATGAGAATTAAGCCGCGCCTTGAATGGACATCCTTCTTGTGCTGGCGCAGGTGCTCTGTGAGCCTGTTTATTCGCTCAGTCAAAATGGCAATTTGGACCTCCGGCGAACCGGTGTCATCTGGGCTGCGCTGCCATTGCCTGATGATTCTCCACTTCTCATGTTTGCTTAAGGGCACTTTCACACCCCTCCTGCTCAGAGAGATTTCTTACCACACGCACGCTTGGATGCCTGTGGATTCTTCCCTTGGAGCGATGATAAATCCTCATCCTCGCTTAACACATTTGATGCACAAACGCATCCTGTAACGGCTTAGATCCAATTCACTTCACCTACTGGTGGATGTCCTTTGGAGTTGCCTGCGCATGAAGGCTTCAAACTTGCGTTGCTCCTCAACAGCCTTATCGTAACGCCTCCTCGCCCTTTCAATTTCGTCCTCAAGGAATTCACCTCGGTAGGTTCTTAAGGCGAGCATTAGAAGGCATGCTTCCTCCGGCTCAACTCGCCCCGCCCTTATTCTCCCAAGCAATTCATAGTATGCTTGCAATCCAGCAGCCGGAGCCGCAGTTGGAGCGCCACCTACTGCACCAAGCCCCGCTGGTGGTCCACCCTCGGGTGCCGGTGCGCCTGGCATCCCGGCTGGAGCACCCATTGGTGCACCGGGCATCCCACCTGGTGCGCCCATTGGTGCACCGGGCATTCCGCTCGGAGCGCCAAATGTCGGGCTTGTCGGTGCGCCCCCAGCCGGCGCTGCAGGTGTTGGACCGCCAACGAGTTGTCCGCCAAGGGCTATCAGTCTATTCCTGAATTGGTTCTGCACTCCCGGAAACCAAAACAGAATCTCGTGAAGGGGCTCTCGCGCGTCAGTCAAGTATAGTTGCTGCATTGCATCCCAAATCGTTCTACCTCTGTCATCTCGCACAGGTGCCGTGAGCATGTTTGTTGGTGCTGGCAAATCATATTTAACGAAGAGCTCTCTTAAGCGCTCCGGGTTTAATGCCCTCATTGGGACGCCGGTGCGCAATGCACTTTCAAGAGTGAGACATCTTTCCCTGGCATCAATCAGCGTGCGCAATTGCGTGTATGCCGCTGAGGTGGCACTCCCAAGCGCATGATATGGCTCCTTTAGCACAGGTCCAAGCGGAAGTAATATCTCGCCAACCTTGCTCATCCTCTCCGGGCTCGCTATGGGGAAGGCAACGGGTGCGTAAGCTTTTGGAGCCCTTGCGACAGCTTCGGCAATCCGCAAGCCCTGCAGTGCCATCACATAGTCGGTCTCAATTTGACGCTCCGGTTGCAACCTCGCCCACAGCCCTCTCCCCTGCGATTGCGCCTGCGCAACAAGCGGTGTCCATGCCTTAACATTCACATGACAGCGTTCCTCACTGCGCAGCGTTGCATAGCCAGCCCTTAAAAGCTTTGTGTTCAGGTTGTGCCATGCGTTAGCCTCCCGAAAGTAAACGATTGCGCGAATTCTCCCATCATCATCCTTCGGACGGACGGGACATGGCTCAACCTTAAGCTGCTTACCCTCAGCATATCGCCGCACAACTTGCATTGCGCTCTCAAATCCGGGGTCAGATGCATCCGGTGATTGAACGCCTATAAGTGTGACTGTCCCCAACCTTTCAAACTTAAGGACATTCGGTGCCTCAACTGAAATGCATTTGTAAACGCCCGCCCTCAGTTGTGCCCATGCGGATTGCAACATGAGCGCAATCAACCAGGCGCATAACAGCAATGCAGCATCACCAGCTTTGCGTGTTCTCATTTCCTTCACCTCAGGGCATGCAGCCCTTTGAAACATGCCTTTGAAACTGAGCGGGTCAACTATCTACGCATTTTATCGCGCAAGTGGTGGCATGGTAAACCCACTAATGGCGTTGGTTCAGCCAGTTCCTCCACGACCTTTAATGCGCGATTGGCGGGTTCTTTCTCGCGTCAATGATGCATTGGGAGCGGAGAAAACTGTCGCAAGCAATCTGCTGTGGCGATGAAATGCTTCGGTCAAAAGCGCCGGACATCGGTGCCCGAGGGAACAATCATCCGATTTGCTCTCAGTGGTTGCTTACCCCTTTGTGCGTTTCACGCGCTCGTGCTTGAGCTAAACTTTGTAACCGAAGCCTGCCAATCCCCATTATGTCGTGCTCTTTGAGAGGGGTGTAACGCTTTAGGGTCAGCTTTTGCGCGGCTGGCTTTGAGAAGCGCATGGGCTTTGCCTTCACTGGCAGTGCGCCGTTTGGCGTGAGGTGAGCATGCATCATGGATATTGCTGGGGCGCTGAAGCGCATTGTTGAGGGTGGGCATCTCAGTGCCGATGAGGCATACGATGTCATGTTGCAGGTCATTGGCGGTGAGGCGCAAGATGTGCAGGTTGCCGGCTTGCTTACAGCCTTGAGGATGCGCGGTGAGAGTGTTGAAGAGATAGTCGGCTTTGCGAGGGCAATGCGGGATAAGGCTTTGCGTATCCAAGTTGACAGGCAGCCATTAGTTGACACATGCGGCACTGGTGGCGATGGTGCTCACACATTCAACATCTCAACAGCAGCAGCATTCGTTGTTGCCGGTGCTGGCGTTGCTGTGGCTAAGCACGGCAATAGGTCGGTGACGAGTCAATGCGGCAGCGCCGATGTGCTTGAGGAGCTCGGCTACAACTTGAACATGCCGCCTGAGATGGTTAAGCAGTGCATTGAGGATATTGGATTTGGCTTCCTGTTTGCGCCGCAGTTCCATCCGGCTATGAGGAATGTGGCGCACATAAGGCGGCAGCTCGGGATCAGGACTGTCTTCAACATACTCGGTCCGATCACAAACCCGGCAAACATCACCGGGCAAACAATGGGCGTGTTCTCGCCGCACCTTTCTGAGAGGATTGCCAGAGTGCTGTGCAGCTTGGGCTTGAGGAGGGCATTCGTAGTTCATTCACACGACGGTTTGGACGAAGTTTCACCATGCGCACCTACGCTCATCAGCGAGCTATCTCACGGCGATGTGCGCACATACGAGCTTGTGCCAAGTGAAATTGGTTTTGGGCGTGGCAGCTTGGATGAGTTGCGCATAAGCAGCAGGGAAGATGGCGCAAGACTGTTGCTCGGTGTGCTCAGCGGTGATGTTCATGGCTGCCCGAGAGATTCGGTCCTGCTCAACGCTGCCCTCGGAATCGTTGCCGGGGAGCTGTGCGATAACATCGCCGACGGAATCAAAGCCGCTGAGGAGGCAATAGATAGCGGAAGGGCGCTTCAGTGCCTCAAGCGTGTAATCCAGTTCAGCGAAAAGGTGAGCGGAGCGGCAAGATAGCTTCGCATGATGATTCAGCTTGAGCGGCTTTCCATTCCCACGAAGGGTGAGAGCAACAGATGACAGTATTGCATCACCTTCTGGAAGTGAAGCGAAAGCAAGTTGAGAGTGTCATGGCGGAAGTGCCAATTGAGCTGTTGCATGAGCGTCTGCGCTTTGCCCATCAAGTGAGGTCGTTCTCAAGGGCGGTGAGGCGGACTAACGGGATTAAACTCATAGCGGAGTTGAAGCGCTCGTCGCCGTCAGCGGGCGTCATAAGGGAGCGTTTTGAGCCATCGGAATTGCTTCACCTTTACGAGGTTTCACCGGCTTCGGCTATATCAGTGCTCACCGAGGAACATTTCTTCGGCGGACACATTGAGCACCTGCAGCTCGCCAAAGAAATTACGAGCAAGCCCGTGCTGCGCAAGGACTTCATACTGTGCGAGTATCAAGTTGTTGAGGCGAGGGCTTATGGCGCAGATGCAGTGCTGCTAATCGTTGCGGCATTGGAACCTCAGCAGCTCGGGGAGCTCATCTCGCTCGTGCGTGAGTATGGCATGGATGCGCTCGTTGAGGTGCATGATGAGACAGAGCTTGATTTAGCGCTCTCATGTGGCGCAGACATCATCGGGATAAACAATCGCGACCTCAAGACGATGCAGGTTGACATAGCCACGACGCTGCGCTTGAGGAAGCTCGTTCCAGATGGCATCATAGTCGTCTCCGAGAGCGGGATTAAGTGCAGGGAAGATGTGCGCATCCTTGATGGAGAGGGTGTTGATGCGATCTTAGTCGGTGAGGCGTTAATGCGCTCTGAAGACCCACTCGCGAAGATGAGAGAGCTGCTCGGATTAAATTGTGATGGGAGTGATTGAATTGGCAGTGGCTCAATATGCTCTTCCGGATGCCAAAGGCAGGTTTGGGAAGTATGGCGGGATGTATGTTCCAGAGACGCTCATGTATCCATTGCAGGAGCTGTGTGAGGAGTATGAGGCTGCTAAGTCCGACCCAAAGTTTCACGCGGAGCTTGAGCATCTCCTCAGGGATTACGCTGGTCGCCCAACGCCGCTTTACTTTGCGAGCAGGTTGAGTGAGCGGCTCGGGGTTAAGGTTTACCTTAAGCGCGAGGATCTGTGTCACACCGGCGCTCACAAAATAAACAACACGCTTGGGCAAGCGCTCTTGGCGAAGCGCATGGGCAAAAGGAGGCTCATTGCGGAGACCGGTGCCGGTCAGCACGGCGTTGCCACTGCAACAGCTGCCGCGCTGCTCGGGCTTGAATGCGACATCTACATGGGCGAGGAGGACATGAGGCGGCAAGCATTGAATGTGTTTCGGATGCAACTCCTCGGTGCGAGGGTCATACCGGTTCGCTCGGGTAGCAGGACGCTGAAGGACGCAATCAATGAGGCGATGAGAGATTGGGTGACAAATGTTCATCACACGCATTATGTCATTGGCTCAGTTGTTGGTCCGCATCCCTATCCGATGATTGTGCGCGACTTCCAATCTGTGATTGGGCGTGAGGCGAGGGAGCAGATACTTGCAGTTGAGGGCAAGCTGCCGGACTATATCATTGCATGCGTTGGCGGCGGGAGCAACTCAATGGGCATCTTTTATCCGTTCTTGTCGGACGAGTCTGTCAAGCTCATCGGCGTTGAAGCAGCTGGCAGGGGAATTGAGACTGGCATGCACGCTGCAACGCTCGTCGCCGGCACCGAGGGTGTCCTTCATGGGGCGTATAGCTTCGTGCTTCAGGATGAGCATGGTCAAATACGGACAACACACTCCATCTCGGCTGGATTGGATTACCCGGGTGTCGGTCCGGAGCACGCCTATCTGAAAGCCACCGGTAGGGCAACTTATGTTGCCGTCACAGATGAAGAGGCATTGAGCGCTTTCAAGATGCTCGCCGAGACCGAAGGGATATTGCCAGCGCTTGAGCCGGCGCATGCTGTAGCGTATTTGGTCAAGCTATCTCAATCGCTCAGCAGCGATACCGTTGTCATTGTTTGCCTATCGGGGCGCGGCGATAAGGATGTTGAGGTTGTCATGAATGCCCTCGGAGAAAAGCCGAGCGGCGCAGACTGATGCGACCGTGTATGGTTGGCGAGTTGGGTGATGATGATGCACACCGACGAAGATGTCCATCATGCGCTCAGGAGGCTTGTCGGGATAAATTCGGTTCGCAGGCTGCTTGAATTCTTTGTGCGCAACCCGCATGTGATAGACACACCGTCTGGGTTGGCTCAGTGGACTGGTGAGAGCGAGGGGGCGATTGTTGAGGCTCTCAGCATGCTCATCGGTGTGGGCATAGTTCGCAGAGTCGGCGATGCGGATTTGTTTTCCTTCAACGCCACAGGGGATGTATTGGGTATGGTTAAGGATGCGCTTCATTCATTCCCGAAGGCGGTAGAACCCGTTGGCGAGAGGGAGGGAAAATTGGGTGAGGATTTGAAAGCCGAAGTTGAAGCGGTTAGAGAGGCAACACATGTTGCTGCGTCGGGTGACATACTTGGATGGCTCAGCAAAGATGCAATTGAGGCGCTGAGCGCTTCACAATCGCCATCAAGCTATTTGCTTTCGCTGTGCAGCTTATTCAGTGGGTTGACAGGGATAAGCGAGTGCGCCTTCCTCGTGCGCCCCGAAGTGCTGAGCATACCCGAAATCGTTGAGGTGTCGGCTGGTCAGTTTATCGTGACGCTGCATGTCATAGGTGATGCTCACAGGTGGCTTTTAAGGGATGAGTTTAGATTGACGGTGGATATGCTCACCGAGATAGCACGGCAGGGTTTCAAAGTGGTCTCATTCAAGGGCGGTGTGAGCTATCCATTTGCTCGGTTGCGCGAATGGCTCCCACGAGATGTTGAGTGCGCAATTGTAGCGCCAATCGCGATTGACGGAATTGTGGCGGGTATCTTCGTGGCGAAGTGTCCATCCGAAGTTGAAGACGGGTTGCTCAAAGCATGCGAGTTGCTCGTCGGGCTCGCCGGAGTCGGGATAAGGTATTGGCAATGGAGGCTGAAGTGCGAGAGCATTTCAAGCTACACTCGCAACCTGCTTGAAAGCGTCAATGTCGGCATTGTAGTGCTTGATTCGGCGGGTCATATAACGGCGTTCAATGCTGCATCAGAACGCATATTCTGCCTGTCAGCAGCTCAGGCTATCGGAATGCACTTCAAGGATGCGCTTGGTGGCGCATTCAACCCACGCCTTGTCGGGTTGGTTGAGAGGGTGCTTGAGCTTGGTGAGAGCGTATCCGGAGTTGAGCTTGAATACATCAACCAGTTTGGGCAGACGAAGATTTTGAGCATGCGAGCAGCACCATTGAGGGATGAGAGAAACAATGCCATTGGTGCCGTGTTGTTGACCGATGACATAACCGAAGCGACGAGGCGCCGTGAGGCTTTATACCGAGTTCTCCCGAGGCATGTTGCCGACAGGATAATGGACAACCCGGCATCGCTCGTGAGCGGCGGCGTAAGGCGCAGGATAACTGTGCTCTTTGCCGACATGCATGGCTTCACATCCATCTCCGAAAGGCTCACACCCGAGCAAGTTGTTGAGCTGCTAAACGCTTTCCTTCCGCTGCTCGCCTCGGTCACATTTCGTTATGAGGGGACGGTTGACAAGTTCTTGGGTGATGGGATGATGGCTTTCTTTGGCGCTCCAGAAAGCCATGAGGACGATGCATGGCGGGCTGTAGCGGCTGCGTGGGATATGAGGCAATCGGTTGCGGAGTTTGCGAGGGGGAAAAGCAGCACGGGGTTGCGCTTCATCACCGTCGGGATTGGGATAAACACTGGCGATGCAATAGTTGGCTATATCGGTTCGGAGAGGGTAAGGGTTGAGTTCACGGCAGTTGGCGATACCGTTAATGTGGCAAAGCGCCTTCAGGAGATGGCTATCGGCGATCAAATACTGCTAAGCGATACAACTTACGAGCTTGTGAGAGACAGGGTCATCGTGAGGGAGCTCGGTCCCGTCACTGTTTCCGGGAGGAGGAAGCCCGTTTTTGTCTTCCAGCTGGAGGGGTTGAAGTGAACGGGCGTCCCGGTGATGCCGTTCAGCGGCGCATAAGCACTATTCGGCTTGTTCTCCTCTTCACCCTCATCGTGTTTTCTGTGCGCCTTTGGTATCTCCAAATCCTGCAGGCATCGTATTACGATGAGCGTGCGCGCCATCACTGGGTGCGCTCCGTCATCATTCATCCGCCAAGGGGTCTCATAGTTGACTCAGGTGGGAATGTGCTCGCCACTAACATCATCTCCTACAACCTCTGTATTATCCCAGCTGAGTTTGAAGCGACCGATGGCGTGCTTGATGTGCTCTCAAAGCTGAGTTGCAAGCCCAAGGAGCAAATCCTTAAGCTCGTCAATGACAGCCGGTATAGGGGCTTTGAGCCGATCGCACTGAAAAGGTGCTTGGACAAAAAGACATTGATTGAAGCGCTTGAGCGAATTTACGCCATGCCCGGCGTGACCATTGAGGAAGTCCCGATAAGGCGCTACCCATATGACAGGCTCGCAGCTCATGTGCTCGGATACATCGGAGAGGTCAGTGAGGATGGATTGAAGGAACGCCGTGAGCTTATGCCGGGTGATAAAGTCGGGAAGAGCGGCGTTGAGAAGGCATACGATGAGTTCTTGCAGGGGGAGAAGGGCTACAGGTTAGTTGAGGTGGATGCCACTGGGGCGCTTGTGCGCAAGCTCTCCGAGATAAGGTCACAGCCGGGAAAGACATTGCGCCTGACGATTGACATCAACTGGCAAATGGCTTGTGAGAGGGCACTGGGAGGGCGCCATGGTGCAATCGTGGTCGTGGATGTCCATGATGGGGGCATATTGGCAATGTGCAGTTCGCCCTCCTTCTCTCCAAACTCATTCTCAAACGGGATGAGCGCGAGCGAATGGCATAAGCTCCGAACGGATAGGTCGCACCCACTCCAGAACAAAGCCATAAGCGGATGCTACCCTCCCGGGTCAACATTCAAAATTGTGACAGCGCTTGCGGGGCTTGCAAGCGGAGTTATAACGCCTCAAACGAGGTTCACATGCGATGGCGGTTTGCGTGTCGGCAGGAGATTTTTCAAGTGCTGGCGCAGGCACGGCACTGTTGACCTCGTTAAAGCAATTGGGCAATCTTGTGATGCCTACTTTTACCGAGTGGGATTGCTTGTCGGACCCGAAAAGTTGAGCGAGTATGCGCGTGCATTCTGGCTTGGGAAGAAGTGCGGGGTTGATCTTCCGGGTGAGGGGAGTGGATTAGTTCCGACACCGTCTTGGAAGAAAGCGAGGTATGGTGTGCGGTGGTATGATGGCGACACGGCGAACTATGCCATCGGGCAAGGCTACCTATTGGCGACGCCATTGCAAATGTGCCTCGTTGCTTCAGCGATCGCAAACGGTGGCATCGTTTACAGACCCCATTTGCTATCGTCAATTGAGGATGGTCCAAGGGGTGTCATCAAACGCCACGAGCCAGTCGTGCTCAACAGGTTGGCGGTCAGTTCAATGGCGTTGAGCTCAATAAGGCTCGGCATGAAATGGGCTGTCTATGGCAGCGGTGGGACTGCGAGGGTCTTGGCGAGCTCACCCGTGACCGTTGCCGGGAAAACTGGCTCGTCGCAGCACAGGCGCGGTGAGAAGCCGCATGCTTGGATCATAGGCTATGCGCCGGCTGATTCACCAAGGGTTGCTTTTGCTGTCGTCGTTGAAGCGAGCGGGCATGGCGGTGAAGTGGCAGCGCCAATTGTGAAGCAAGTGCTGAGCGAGATGCGGTGGTGGTTTGAACAAAATTGTGGCGTGAATTAGGGCTGTTTTGGGAACATCATCACTTGCGGCTCAAAAATGCGGCTGTAATTAAGGGGTGAAAGCGGTGATGCAACCAAGTTCAAACCTTAAGGTTGTCGTGGTTTCGTGCAATGGCATTGGCATGCTCGTTTCAACGGCAGCCCGGCTTGGCGCATTGCGTGCACAGCAACTTCGCCCACAAAACATTATCGTGTGGGGAGCTGCTACACTCGGCGTTGACTACCCGAAGGCTGTGAGGGATGCAAACTCATATCCGCTCATCCTGATTGATGGGTGCAAGCCAAAATGCGCAAGCGGCGTGTATAGCGAAAAGGTTAAGGATGGCATCATCAAGCCGAGTGACATCGGAGGGAAGGTCATTGGGCGAATTTACATCCCCGAAGTATGCGTCAAGTATGGCTTGTCGCTGAAGGGTGAGCAGAGGAGTCGTTATTCCGAAAAGGGAATGAAAGTCGTTGAGGCAATTGCAAGTGAGGTAGTCAAGCTCGTTGACGAGTTTATTGCCACTTGCGGGAAGTGAGACAGATGCGGGTTAGGGATGCAGGCAACACGGTCGGAAAGAGTGGTCAAGTTAAGCGGCGCACTTGCCCTTGCTTGATAAGGGCGATTGCCGATAGAGGGGTGAAGGTTTGTCTCATGCCATGTTTGGGTTTGGAGGATGCGATTGGGACTGCTGTCAGGCAGGCTTGTTATATCGTTGCTGAGGAATTGCGCCCGAAGGTGACGGTGCTTGGGTGTGCGCCTGCGCTGTTCGTTGGCGCCGAGGAGGACATCATCTATGTGCTCTCGTATCCGGTCATTGCGATTGAGGCGTGCTCATATGCGTGTGGCACGAGGATGTGCCGCCGATATGGCAAGGAGCCCAACGCTGTCATTTACGCCGATGAGTTCTTGCGTGAGTCCGGAATTGACCTCGGTGTGGAGAGCAATTACATCCTCGGAGAGCTCGGTCAGAGGGCATCCAAGCTGCTCGCCGAGAGGATCGTTGAGGAAGTTGACAGGTTGCTCCTTTCGGAGGTGCGCAGGGTTGCCAAAGTTACATCTAAGCAAAGAGCAGAGGGCGGCGCTGAAGGCGGTTAAGCAAGTGCGGGCGCTCGTGGACGAGGTCAAGGGATTTCACGGAGATAAGCGTCATCGGGCATCATTGCAAAGGCGCATCAGAAGAATGGCTCACATCGTCACAGCGGTATTCCTTCCACAACCGTTGCAAGAAGCGCTTGAGAGGGCTTATGAGGCGTTAGTGGCATGCAGGCTTGTGGTTGAAGACTACAAGGTCATAGGGGATGACAGGCGTGAGGATTTGCTCTTAAGAGCGGAGCTAATGGCGAAGTCGGCAGAGAAGTTGGTTGAGGGACACCTTTGAAGCGCTTTAGTTGCTGCGGCTCGCACAATTGGCAGCATCATTGGCTGCCGCTCAAGTGGGGCATACGGAACATGCCCGAAAGAGGGGCGGATTTCATTCACCTCCGCATTCCGCCGTTAAGGGCAAGGGGGTTGTGGGGAGCCAAATTTCTCGCTTTCCGAAAAGTTTGAAACAGCCCAGAGATAGTGACGAACTCGTAGCCTTGCTTTCGCAAGCCTTCAATGATTAGCGGCAGCGCCTTTACATCTTTCCAGCGGGAAGAGACGCGACCGTCATGCATCAAGATAATGGCGCAAGGGTGAACGAGTTTCAGCACACGCTTCGCCATTGCTTGCGGTGTAGGAGCATCTTTGTGGTCGGCGCTGACCGTCCAGAGGACAGTGGTGTAGCCTTCCAACTGCGCGAGTGTAAGCACCCTGTAGTTCAAGAACCCTCTTGGCGGCCGGAAAAACTTCGGGCGAATTCCTGTGACACGCTCTATGGCGGTGGAGCATTTTTCAATCTCAGACCTGACCTCATCCCAGTTTTCTTTCGGCAAGTTATTGGGGTGCGAGTAGGTGTGGTTGCCAATTTCATGCCCCTCAGAAACAATTTGCCGGGCAATTTCTGGGAACTGTTCCACTTGCTTGCCAATCAAAAAGAAAGTCGCTTTGACATTATACCTTTGCAGGATGTCCAGAATTTTTGGCGTGTAAACGGGGTGCGGTCCGTCGTCAAAAGTCAACGCAACGACCTTCGGAAAAGGTTCGTGGGCAAGAATTTCATACATGATTGTGCCGGAGAGCATCAAAGTAACCACCAAACTTATGACTATCAGCATGCGCAAGCTTCATCACCGCCATTTTAACGGAGAGCGCTTGTTCATTCTGCAGACTCGCAGGGGCGCATGAAATGCGCCCCAAAAAGGAATAAAGCCGGCTAAGTCGCCATATTCTCGGTTGTTTAACTCCATGACACCCTCTCGCTTTTTCTGAGGAGCAGGATGAACGATGAGACGAGCGCTACAAACACCATCACGAGCATAGCTATGATAAGCCAGACATTTGGCGGTGATACACCCCCCACTTGGCATGGGCAAACATAGTCACCGTGTATCTTGCCGAAGAGGAATCCGACGCTCCCGCCAAGGAACATTTCAAGCAACTCGTATACGACTGCTTTCTTCCAACCGAAGAATTTGCCAATGAGTATCGCCCCGGGAAGGCTAACACCGGGTCCGTTGAGAAGTATTGCCAACGCCGGCGCAACTGCCATACCCTGCTTCAGGAAAGCTTTTACGAAAGCCACCTCAGTCAGGATTGGGAAATACATCAGTGAGCCAAATGCGGCAGCCATATATGTAGCTGCAGCCGTGTTCTCGGAGAGGTATTCGGTTATCCACCGTATCGGTATAAGGCGCGCAATAAATGCCACTGCGAGTATAGCCGGAACTATGACCGGCAGTATGCTCCTCATGAAGAGCCATGTCTCGCTTATCCAAAGCTTTATGTGCTCAACTGTGAACCATCTTTCAAGCACCATGATGAGCGCGATTGCGAAGACAAGGAGCACTGGTATGCGAAATGCCCATGGGAGGCCGGCAGCACCAAGCAGCATGATGCCAAGTAGCAGAATGATGACGCTCATTGCGTGCTTCATCTGGACTTCGCCACCTTGACCAGCCAATGATGCAATCTCTTGCGGGTCATCCTTGGCAGTCCTTTGCCGCTCCAATTCCTCACGCCTGAAGAGGAGATACATCACCACTCCCATAGCTATTCCGATTAGCGGGACTGAGAGCGCCCTCCAAAGCCCCATCTTGAACCCGATGACTTTGAAAGCCCATGCCAATGTCACAAGGTTAATAGCCGGACCACAAAACAGGAAGGTGAATGCGGGACCTATTCCAGCACCGCGCCTATAGGTGCTGAGCGCTATTGGGACAATGTTGCACGAGCATGTTGAAAGGGCGAAGCCGCCAAGTGAAGCTGCAAGGTATGCCTTCATCGGGTTGGCGCGATATCCAAGGTAACTGAGTATTTGCCTTGTCGGGACAAATGCCGATATTGCGCCAGCGAGCAAGAATGCCGGAAGCACAACCGGGAGAAAGTCCCATGTGAATATGCAACACTTGAAGACATCAATGACCTGTCCCAAGGTTATATGCATTTGCTACACCCCGCTTGAGGCATGAGTTTGCTCGTTGAGGTTGTGGTTTGGCGTAAGGTTTACATTACACAGTTTTTGTGGCTCGGTGCGCCTCTGGTTTGTCCGAAGTGACGCAGCGTTTGCAATCTCTCAAATGCTATTTGCGCTGTATGCCTTTCCCGGTCGTGATTGGTTTGACTGGTTCAAACTTCCATTCTTCAAAAGCCCTTTGCCCCTCATCAGTGAGCATGAACTGAGCAAACTTCCTTGCGGCTTCCGCGTTGGCGGATGTGGGCATGATGATGACAAGCACTGGTATCTCATCGTGCAGCTTTGACGGGATGACAGATACGAGTGCCACCTTCTCGGCGAACTTCGGGCGTTGCCCGATTTCATACGCCTCAAAAAGGCATGGGTAGTAAACTATGGCTGCATCCACGCGGCGCTGTTGCACCCGACCTTTGAGTTCCGCCGGGAACTTGGCATACACCACCTTGCCCTTCACCTTTTCCCAGATGCCCAAGTTCTCTAACGCCTGTCGTGAACAGCGACCGAGCGATGTCTCCTCCCTCGCAAGCCCGATTGTGCGCACATCCCCCAATGTAAGGTCGTTTACTGACTTTAGCCTCTTTGGGTTTCCCTCAGGCACTATGAGTGCTATGCGTGTCTTTGCGACCGTAATTATGTCGCTTGGCTTAATGCCGCGCTTTTTTATCAGCTCACTGACTTCACTCCTTCCGACAGTGATGTAGATGTCCGGCGATTCGCCGGCTTCAATGCGCTTTGCGAGCACAAGCACATTCTCAATTTGGTCCTTCAGCTTGACATTTGGGTTGTGCTTTTCAAACATGCGCTTTATGTCCACATAAGGACCTGCAACACCGCATGGCACAAACGCGGTCAACACAATTTGCTTACCCAGCGTTTTCTTAGCCTCTTCCACCTTTGCTTTCGTCTCACCCTCCCCGTATGCCTTACGCACCTCCGCAGCTACTGCCCTTTTGAGCTGTTCCTTCGTCCAGCCACCCAAAAGCGGTGACTTAACAAACTCAACTTGCTCACCATCAACCTTCACAATTCGTTTGCCGTTGATCAAGAATGCGCCGCACGACAGCTTGCGCTTTTCAAGTTCCTTTGTGCCTTGTTCAGTTGACCAATCAATGATGACAGCATACACCTTTCCCGGAAACGAGCCGACAATTTCCTTCACATACTCAATCACCCACTCGTGCCCACCCCATCCAATTGGATAAAGCGCTTCAAGCTTCACCTTAGCCTTTGGGTTGCCGAACTCGGACTTCCACTTTTGCTCCGATGCAGCCATGCAAATGCAGAGCAGCACTGCGATGCTCATTGCCACATAGCTCGCAATTACCGATATGGCACGCATCCTCGTCGCCGATTGGCGCATCACCAGCACACCTCCTTGTTTCGTGAACTTAGTTAAGCATTTCCCGCCCTAATTGAGCGCTCATATGCCAGCGAAGGCTTAACTATGAGCTTATAGACATGTCTTTTTGAAACAGCCCGCAAGAGCCGGGATGCTTAACGCTTACCAGAAGCGTGATAGTTTGGTATGCCCTTTTCTGCGAGCAGCTTCTGAACCTTTCTGTCAAGGAGCAGTGAGATAAATCTTAACGCCATCTTTCTGTTCGGCGCCTTCTTAAGGACTCCAGCTTGCACCTTCACAGGCGGGTATAGGTCAATTGGCACTCGTGCGACGATTTGGTATGGGCGGCGCTGAACTTGCACGCCAACCTCTTCAAGCTTTTCTGGACCGCTCTCAAATGGGCATGTCGCGTAGTAAATGCCGACATCCACTCTGCCGTTGCAAACGAACTCAGCTGCTTTCAGGGCATGCCAGTGCTTGACAAGCTTTCCTTTGACCTTCTCCCAAAGCCCCGCTCTCTCAAGCGCAATCTTAGCGTAGTAGCCGGCTGAATTAAGCTCCCAATCAGCGATGCCTATGGTTTTAACCGATGGCTTTGCCAAATCATAGACTGTCTTCACATTCGCCCTGTTGCCCCTCGGGACGACAAGGACAAGGTCAAATGTCCCAAATGTGCGCACCGTGCTTCCATCAATGTAGCCCTCATTTATCATTTGGCGCATTTCAAGTTCGCCGGGTGTGATGAGCACATCGGGTCTTTCTCCCTTTCGTATGCGCCTGAGCAGAACTACGGTGTTGTCAAACACGAGGTTGACAGTGCATTTTGTCTGCCCCTCAAATTCCCTCTTGAACGCATAAAATGGCAAGCTCATTCCGCACGGAACGAAGGCAGTGATCGCTTTTTCAGCCTTTGCGGGCGCTGATGCAATCCCAACATCGCCATGAAACTGTGCGAATAGCAAAGCTGCAAATGAGACGCAAACTGGCAGGGCGCCAATTAGCCATCCGGGTTGGCGTCGCATTGGCACATCTCTCACCTTATGTGAGTAGCGAGTTCCTCAGGTTGTAAACTGCGTCCGGCGGTGAAAGGGCTATAATTATGTCACCCGGTTGGAATATCGTATCGCCGGTCACAACCTGAGCCTGCGAATCCCGTATGAATGCCACAAGCAAGCAGCCAGCTGGCAAATTCAGCTCCCTCACTGCCTTTCCTATGATCGGTGAGTTCGCCGGCAAGTTCACCTCTACTATCTCAAGTCCACCTTGCCTTATTAGGGCAAGTGGGACAAGGTCTGCCACCGCCACCTCTTGCTCAATCATTTGGAAGAGCACAGTCGTTGCGCTTATCGTCTCATCAATGCCGAGCATCTTGAATGTCTGTTCATTGCGTGGCGTGTTCACCCTTGCAATGACCCTCGGGACGCCAAACCAATTCTTAGCCACTTGGCATATTACGAGGTTGTCCTCATCGTCGCCAGTGACAGCCACAACCAAATCAGCCCTCTCCATGCCTATGCGCACCATTGTCCTTATCTCACATGCATCGCCATAGTAGACCGCATCACCGAGTTCGTCATGGAGGAGCTGATAGCGCTGGTGGCGTTTCTCAACGAGTAAAACTTCATAGCCCTCGCTCAGGAGTGCCTTAGTAAGCGAGTATCCAACCTTGCCGCCACCGGCGATTATGATGTAGCTTGGCTTTTGTCCGCGCGAGCTTGATCGGTGTGTTTCAACTTGGTCTGGTGTTGGCAGGTCGGCAGCGTATAACCTGCGCATCTCATGGGTCAGTTTGAGATACTCCTCAACACTCCTGAATGGCTTGTCATGCAGCCGATCAAATAGCATCCCCGCACCGAGTGTTGTCATGCAGATTGTCTCAATGCCGAGCTCACGGTATACCTCGGCGCGCAACGGGTCATAAATCCTCGCAAACACCTTTTGGACACCAAAGCGCACTTTCGCAATCTGTGACGCCATGATGTTCGTATTGTCGCCGTTCGTGACGGCAAAGAATGCCTCTGCACCCACAATCCCTGCGTCCCTTAGCACATCTTCGTCAATTCCCCATCCGACAAGCGTGCGCCCTTTGAAGTTTTCACCGAGCCTCTTGAATGCATCCGGGTCTTTGTCAACGACGCACACTTCGTGCCCTTCGGAAGCAAGCATTAAGGCGAGCGTTGAGCCAACCCTACCGCAGCCGAGTATTATGGCTCGCATGCAAGATCACCCCTCATGCAGCCGGGACGCTATCAATGATAACCTCACACGGCGGTTGGCGAAGCAAAGCTTCAACTGTGCGCGTGAACAATGTCGGTGGTCTATCCTTCGCCAGCTGTATCCCGAGCACAACCATGTCACCATGATATGCTTGCACAGCCTTCCTTATGCCCTCATTTGCTTCCCTTGCGCGGATGGTATCAGTGACAGCCTTTATTGAGTGCCTCTCTGCTATGCGCGCCGCATTATTGAGCGCCTCCTTTGCTCCCTCCTCAACATGGCTTGGCAGCGGTGAGTCAAGCGTGAGCAACCTCGGCACTTCAATTATGTATACAAGCACGAGCTTGGCGTTGTGCAGTTTACCCAACCGACACGCAAGCTCAACTGCCCTCTCACTGTAATATGGGTCAAGTATTGGCACAACGATGTTTCGTATAGCTTCAACCGAGTAGACCGCCCTTGCCACCTCTTGCGGCATTGGTTGTGGCAAACGAAGCATCCAAAATAGCAATCCGGCAAGGACGATGATAAACGAGATTGCGAGCAACACACCAAGGGGATGTGAAGCAGCCGGAGTCACAACGCTGTTGGGATCTCCAAGGTGCACAGCCGTTCACCTGCCGCTTATGCAACGCAATTTGAGCAACCCGAGTGTGAAGATCAAACCGCCGCTTATTGCGCTCATGGTTATGCAATCCCATGGGAGACCGTGGGAAAGGCAATGCAGCGAGCCTCTTATGGCTACAGCCATTCCCACAGCCATCAATGCCACGCAAATCATTTTTCGCAGCGCCGTCACATTAACTTCACCCACAATGCGATTTACCCCTCAACTCCTCCTTGAGCGCCGCTCAAGCTCTATTCGCAGCTTCTCGTAAAGCTCCCATTCACCCGCATCTGAAAGTATCTCAAGCTGCTTGCTGTCCCAATCTTGCTCAGTGCTGCGGAATATCGGGAGCCCATTTCTCTTCCTATGGCAGGCGTATACCGTAAACCAAGCTGCCACCCAAATTGGTCCCAATATTCTGGCTGCGTGATGCGTCCACAGGATGACGATGAGCATAATGAATGTGCCGATTGCACCGCACACACCGATGAGCGGTATCTCAGCACCGCGCCAGCGTATGTTCAAGGGAGCTTTGAAAGCCCTCGGCGTGTGCGGCTCTTTTATCCTGAGAGCAATCAGCGCCAAGCAGCTGACGAAGTAAGCCAGCATAGCGCCGAATGCGTAAGCATCAACCAATATGTCCAGTGCCCTTCTCCCGCTCAGGAATGCCCACAGGGCTTGCAATGCAGCAATACCTGAAAAGACGACTATCGTTCTCACCGGTGTCCGAAACTTCGGATGCACATGCGATAGCCACGCCCCTATTAGGTTTGTCTCGGACATGCTATACGCCAGCCTTGATGCGCCCATGACTCCTGTGTTTGCCGAAATGAGCAATATCGTCGCACCCAGAATCGCAGCTGCCGGTCCGGCGAGGAAGCCGACAAATGGGAGGTGGCTTGCAAGGTGAGCTATTGGATCACCTTCTCGCTCCGCAATCGTTCGCCAATCAACGATACCGAGTGACACAATCGGGAAGGTGAGCGCAAATAGGAGCACGATTACGACAAGAGCGAGTGAACTCCTCGGGACGACCGTCGTTGGGCGTATTGTCTCTTGAGCAGCTTGCGATATTGATTCCAAACCGACATAGGAGATGACGGCAATGGTTGTTGCGTAAGCCAAGTTCTCAGCCGTTGGGAACTGCGTCCTCCACTGGTGCAAGAAGTATTCCGGGCGCCATGCAAACGCAAACCCTATGACTATGATCGTTGTCTCAAGGACAAGGTCAAGTGCGCCGAGCGTCTCGTTGAACAGCGATGATTCCCTTATGCCCTTAACATTGAGCACGGCGAGCAGCAAGATTAGGAGCAATGTCTCGGTGAGCCAGATTAAGTTGACACCTTTGAACGGACCTATGTCTATCGCAAACTCCCTCGCCGCCGGAAAGAAGAAGTTGATGTAACCTGCAGAAGCAGTCGTAAATAGTGCCACATCAACTGTGTAATCCAACAGCAATCCTGCACCACATAGCAAGCTCCAGATTTCGCCCAAACCGCGCAGCGCAAAATATTGCCCACCACCAGCCACTGGGTATGCCGATGCCATCTCCGTATATGCCAACCCAACGAAGACATAAACCGAGCCGGCAATGGCAAAGGCAAGCGGAGTTGCGCCCTGAGCTGCAGCCATAACTAAGCCGAGCGCAACATACACATCCGCACCAACATCAGCATAGCCCCAACAGAACGAGCCCCACACACTGACCTCACGGCGCAACTTCACTCTCGCTTCATGCCCACTCATAGCATCGCGCCCCGAATTCGTGAACGCAATGTATTGTTCAGGCAGGCATCGCAAGCCATACCCAATTCAACCATGCACCAAGCTAACCGCCCCTTGAGGAGGCATCTCACACCTCACCATAGCCCGTTTTCATGCGTTGAATTTCGCCCCTTGAAAAGTCCGCCTCCAATGTCGGTATCATTTTAGCACGAGTGCAATCGCTTTACTCGCGAAGGTTTTCGCAGCCCGCAGCGCATGGAGGTGAAGCGAGGTGAGTGGGCAATTACCAACGGTGCGAATTGGTGGCTGTGAGGTGACAAAGCTGATAATCGGTGGCAACCCGTTCAGGGGCTTTTCGCACATCTCACCCGAGTTGGACAGGGAGATGCGAGAGTATTACACTGACGAGCGCATAATTGAAGCCCTCTTTGAGGCGCAAAGGTGTGGCATCAACACATTCATAGCTCGCGGTGATGAGCACATAATGCGCGTTGTGCGCAAATTCCGAGACGCCGGCGGGACACTGCAGTGGATTGCTCAGACAGCGCCAGAGATAAAGGACTGGCGAAAGAACATCAAGGACATCTCGGAGCACAACCCGATTGCCATTTACTTTCACGGTGGGCGCACGGATGAGCTTTTCTCCTGCGGTATGACCAATGAGTTGATTGATGCCATCAACTTCATACACGATGCCGGTCTGCCAGCCGGCATCGCAACGCACACAGCCGAAGTGATTGAGTTTGCTGAAGAGCATGGTTGGGATGTTGACTTCTACATGGCTTGCTTCTATAATCCGCGCCGTCCCCCGGGCGAGGTTTATTTGCCGCAGGATAGGGAGAGGATGTGTCAGACGATTCAAATGGCGAGCAAACCATGTATAGCCTTTAAGGTGCTTGCTGCCGGAAGACACTGCGACACCAAAGAGAACCTTCGTTCGGCATTCAAGTATGCGATTGAGAACATTAAGCCACACGATGCCATTGCTGTCGGCGTCTTCCAGAAGTATGAAAACCAGATTGCCGAGGATGCCGAGATAGTGGGGCAGCTCCTATCTGCTTGCAGCTTGCATGGCGATAGCAGTGGCGGAGATTAACGGTTTGCGGAGCGATTAAACTCATGGTGCATCGGATCACATTGAAGCTCGCTGTCCTGTTTAAGGACAGGGTCATACGGAACATAACATTGACGGCTTTAACGAGGGCAGTTGCATTTGTGTGCACAGTCATTGCAACGATCATCGCCGGACGATACCTCGGTCCGGATGACTTTGGCAAGCTCAACTTTGCCATCGGCTTTGCAACGCTCGCTATCGGTATCACTGAATTGATGGCTGGCACAATCGCCACAAGGGAAATAGCGCTTAAAAGGGAGATGGCATCAGCTCACTTGTCCTCGCTCACTGGCGCAAGGTTTCTCTCCGTGCTCGCTGCGTGCGCAATCATCCTGCTCGCAATGCCGTTTGTGAGTGACCCAGTTACACGGATGTTGCTATTCCTCGCGATGCTCCAGTTGCCGGCATGGATACCGCAATCTGGCGAAGTCTGGTTTGTGGCGGCGATTGACCTGACGCTCCCGAATATCTTTCGCGTCGTCTCACACGCTGCTTTGCTCATTCTCACGGTCGCAATTGTCTTTGCGGGCAGGGGTGTGCTTTGGCTCATGTGGGCGAATGTGCTGTCACTTTGGCTTTATAGCGTGTTGACATTTGCAGCAGCGCGCAGAAAGGTCCGCTTTAAAATGCCATCACTTGTGCCGGCGCTTAATTTGCTTCGCCAGTCACTCGCGTTCGGCATTGCGAGCACAATCTGGCGGGTGCACTTGCAATCGCCGATGAGCTTGGTCTATTGGGCATGCGGTAGTTTCCAAGCCGGCTTGTTCGCAGCCGCAAGCAAGTTTATAGCAGTTGCCGATTGGACCATTTCAACATTCATGCTCTCGCTCTATCCGTCTATGTCCGAGGTGGTTAATGATAGGGAGCTCTTCAGGCGGCGCTTCGTTAGAGGGCTTGCGATGATGTGCGCATTCGGGACGGCAATCTCTGTTTTAGTCTCATCATGCAGCGGCGCTTTAATGCGGTTAACATTCGGGAGCCAGTTTGCCGGAGCGCATAAAGTGTTAATTGCGCTCTCTCCGGCTCTGGTGTTCATGTTCGCATCATCACACATCGCGCATGCGCTCATATCGCTCGGAGGGCGCTCCCAATATCTCTCATCGGCATGCATTGCAGTGATGTCCACATTTGTGTTCACCACATCCCTCGGAAAACTCATGGGGGCACTTGGGGGTGCGTTTGGGATGTCAATTGCGTGCCTGATTGCGCTCATCACATCAGCCATCATGCTCCGTCACTTGGATGATAAGCTTGTGCCTTTGAGGTGGATCACGCCACCGGCGTTAACATCATGCGCACTCATTTCCGCATCATCTGCGTTTGGGTGGGTGGCGCAGAGCGCCACGCTTGAGATTGCCATTGGGGTTTTATCATCTTCGGTGGCATTGCTCATTTGGCATTGCCCAATCCTACATGGCCGGGTCTGTGAGGGAGTGAGTTCTCATGACGGATGAGGCTCTTGAAGTGGTGCCATGTGCTATATGCGAAAGTGACGATGCTGAAACGCTATGGGCGATGGATAGCTTTGGCTACGGAGAATCCGTGCTTCGGCGATGCAAGCGCTGCGGTTTACTTTATTACTCACCGAGGCTCACCGAACCGGTGTTGAAGGGAATTTACTCCGGCACATCCGATGCATACGACTACGCCCATTACTTGGCTGAACGACACCGCGCTATGAGGAGAGCAGGACGCTGTCTCAAGCTCATTCGCAGGTTTGGCGGCACTTCAACCGCTGGGAGGTTGCTTGATGTGGGTTGTGGTCATGGCTTCTATTTGCAAGTTGCTCGCCAACACGGTTGGGAGGCTGTCGGTGTTGAGCCTGCAGAGCCAGTTGCGGAGTTTGCAAGGAGGCAATTCGGATTGCAAGTTGTTACGGGTGACTTTGAGCATGCCGAACTTGAACCACCGTTTGATGTGATCATGTTTCATCATGTGCTTGAGCATCTGCGTCATCCGAAGCAGGCGCTTCGCAAAGCCAACCAGCTTTTGCGTGACGGCGGGCTGCTCTTATTGAGCGTCCCAAATGCAGCCAGCTTGTCGGCGAGGTTAGCCGGGAGAGAATGGGTTTGGTTCGGTGAGTTACACCTTTACCATTTCACGCCGACGACGATGTCACGCCTCCTTGAGATGTGCGGCTTCAAGCCGATACATACCGAAACACACCATGGGCGTATGCTCTGGGACTCATCAAGGGTTGCTGCTAACGCCCTTAGCAAGCTCGGGTTGAGGAGTGGCGCATCGCGCTTACGAGGCAAGACGGAGCTGAGCAAACCAGCCGCAGCTCTCAAATGGGCATTTCGGTTTGCATCGCTCATGGTGTGGATGCCTCTACTGCCCTTTGTTTGGCTCTGTTATCGGCTCGGCTTTGGTCCAGACCTTTGGGTGGTCGCAAGAAAGCAATTTTCGGTTGAGTGTGAGCATTGAATGACGCTGGTGACAGCACATGATTCCATGGGGTGAAAGGCTTGGCTACCGATACAAGAAGCCGAGGTGGGCAATCTTAGCCAAGGTTGTTGATACGGCTATCTCTCCCGTCGGCAGGATTGTAAAAGCCCGTGCATACCGTAAATCGGCGATTGAGCGGTTGTTGGTTATAAGGTTGGATCACATCGGCGACTTACTCTGTTCCTTCCCCGCCATAAGGGCATTGCGGCGCAAGTTTGCAAGTGCCCATATTTCGCTTCTCGTTGGTCCTTGGTGTGAGGAGATGGCGCAGCTCACCGAAGATGTTGATGAGGTCATCATCTATCGGGCACCATGGTTTGATCGCCAGAGGGAAAGCAATCATCCATTGGTCTCCATCGGCATTATGCTCATTGGAGCGAGGATGCTCTCACAAAGGCGATTTGATGCTGCAGTGGACTTGCGCGGCGACCTGAGAAACATACTCCTGATGGCGCTCTCTCGCATACCGATGAGGGTTGGCTACAGCGATGTCGGTGGCAAGTTCATGCTCACGCATCCGGTTAGGCGCAACCGTTGGCAGCACGAGGTCTTCCGAGCACTCAGTGTCGTGCGGGCAATTGGTTGTAACGGTTCCGAGGATGGAACCATTGAATTGCATCCGCCAAGTGAAGCGCTCCATAGGACCGCAATGATGCTGTCCAAACTCGGTCTTGATGAGGCGCCATTTTTGGTTGTCATCCATCCATTCGGTGGCAACCCGGCAAAATGGTGGACGGTGGATGGCTTTGTGGAGCTCTGCCGTTACTTGCGCAGGCACATCGGGGCTGCAATCATCCTCACTGGTTCGCCAAATGAGCGCCAAATGGTTGAGCGTATAAGGCAGCTATCCGGCGAAGTGGCTTTCAACCTCGCCGGAGCGCTCAGCTTGCATGACTTGATTGCGCTCGTCTCGCTTGCCGATTGCGTTATCACTGTGGACACCTGCGCAATGCATTTTGCAGCAGCTCTGGGCACACCGCAGGTTGTCATTTTCTCATCGCAAGTGCATGCAGTTGAATGGGCGCCAATTCAAGGTCATCATGTCCTGCTACATGCGCCGCCAGATTGTGCCGGATGTGAGCTGCCAGTTTGCCCGCTGCCGAATCACCCGTGCATGAGTTCCATAACAGCCGAACATGTCATTGAGGCGCTGCACAGGTTAATGCCGATAATTAACGAACGCATGGCAACGCGCAGGATGAGGCTATGCCAAGCAGCCAACACACCAGTTGAGGAGAACAGTTGAAAAAGGCAACGAGGGCGGATCAGCAGAGCCGCTACATGTCCCGCTTCAGCCAGCGCTCCCTTTGAGAGCCTCAATGCACCGCTGCCTCATGAGCTCAAATGACGGCGTCAATTTCAGGCACACCTCAATAGCCCTGACATTCGTGTAAACGAGCATGCTCACGCCGTCAATCGTCTTTGCGCCAACCAATTTCGCCTCCCTGAGAAGCCTCGTCTCAAGCGGGTTGTATACGATGTCAAAGACGGTTAGCCCGCTGTGTAGGCAGTCAGCCGGAACTGGTGTCTCATCCTCGTTTGGGTGCATTCCGACCGAAGTGGCGTTGATGAGAATGTCAACATCCCTGAGGACTTCCTTGAGCTCCTCGCGGTTCAACTCATGCACATGCACTCTCTCACACGACAGCTTTTCTTTCACCTCATCGCGGACCCTTATCGCCCTTTCAAGCGTCCGGTTGAACATGTGAACGCAGCGTGCGCCGTCCAACAGCATTTGGAAGCAAAGGCACCTTCCGGCACCACCGGCGCCGATTATCGCAATGCGCTTACCGCTCACATCCACCCCGGCATCTTTCAAGCTCTGGCTCGCACCATATCCGTCAGTGTTGTAGCCAACTATAGTGCCGCCTTTGAAGTGAAGCAGGTTTGCACTGCCAGTGAGCTGTGCCAGCCAATCAAGCTCATCGGCGATTGAGGCTGCAGCTTCCTTGTGCGGTATCGTCACCATCAAGCCGAGCATGCCGAGTGCCATTGCGCCTTTAACAGCTTCGGTGAAGTCCTCCCGCCTTACTCTGAAAGCGATGTTTCTCACATTGACGCCGAGTGCCTCAAGGGCTGCGTTTTGTATAACCGGCGTCATTGAATGTTCTATCGGGTCGCCGACTATCGCGATGAATTTGGTTGAGGCGTTGATCATCCAATTCACCCTCCAATGCAGCCGTTAATGTAACGGGGTTGCCTGAAAGTTGATGCCGATGATCTCATCTCAGTTGCGCATCAAACGCGTCGGTGATGAGCTCCATACGCTCAATCTTGCCATTACGGCGCATGTAGACTTCAACGACATCAAATCGGCAGTTGCGCCAAGCGCTCTCATGCTCGGCAAGATACTGCAGCGCAAGCTTCGTCAGCTTCCTCTGCTTCCTCCCATCCACTGCTTCCGATGGCGTTCCAAACTCATCGCTTGAGCGCGCCTTCACCTCAACGAAGACGAGAACACCGCGGTGCTCTGCGACGATGTCTATCTCGCCACCGCTCATCCTCAGGTTGCGATGGAGTATCCTATAGCCTTTCCTCCTGAGGAACTTGGCGGCGGCATCCTCCGCAGCCCTTCCCATCTCAACATTCGTCAGAATCTTCGGCTTCCTGAAAAGCAATTTGATCACCGCCATAAGCGGCGTAGCGGTGTTATGGGATGCTGAGCGGCTTTGCATCCACGGCAACTACTACCGTGCGCATTGAATGCCGTTTTGATCGGCACCATTGTTAGGGAACACCTTCCCGGGATTGCAAAGGCCGGTTTGGTCAAAGGCAGCCTTAACCTTGCGCATGACATCAATCTCGTCCTCACTGAACATGAACCTTAGGAAGCGCCTCTTTTCAACTCCAACTCCATGCTCCCCGGTTATGCTCCCTCCCATCTCAACGCACATCCGCATGATCTCACCGCTCGCTTTTATGACTGCTTCAACCTGTTCACTTGAGCGCTCATCAAAGAGCATGCATGGATGAAGGTTTCCATCGCCGGCGTGAAACATGTTTGCAATCCGTATGCCATGCCTTTCGCCTATCTCGTAGATGCGCTCAAGCGCCTCCGGAATCCTTGACCTCGGCACAACCACATCCTGCGTGCAATAGCTCGGTGCGAGCCTTCCGAGTGACCCAAACGCCTTCTTTCGCGCGAACCAGAGCGCCTCACGCTCCACCTCATCCTTTGCAGCCCTCACATCAATTGCCCCATTGGCGATGCAGATTGAGCGCACACCCTCAACTTGCCTATCAAGTGCCACATCAAACCCATCAAGCTCAACGACGAGTATGCTCTTTGTCTCCCTCGGCAATTCAAGTTTAAACGCCGCCACAACAGCCCCAAGCGCCACATGGTCAATCATCTCAAGCGCAGCCGGCAATATACCGCTACTGATGATTTCGCTGACAGCCCTTGCAGCATCGCTTGGTGACCGAAACTGCGCAAGCAATGTCCTGTAGGCTTGTGGCAGCTTCGTCAGCCTGACGAGTATCTTCGTTGCGATGCCGAAAGTGCCCTCGCTTCCGATGAACAACCCCATGAGGTCGTAGCCCGGCTCACAGCGTGTATCGCCGCCAAGCCAAATCACATCGCCATCTGGCATGACGATTTCTGCTGCGAGCACATGATTTGATGTCACACCATATTTGAGCGTATGCGGGCCGGCAGCATTCTCAGCGACATTACCGCCTATGGTGCACACGCTCTCGCTTGATGGGTCTGGCGCAAATGTGTAACCGAATTTTGATGCTGCATCGCTGAGGCGCTTGTTTATCACGCCGGCTTCAACGAGTGCCCTCCTGCCATACACATCAATCTCAAGTATCCTGTTCATTCGCACAAGCGAGATGACTGCGCCACCGTGAGGCGTGAGGCATCCGCCGCTAAGCCCAGTGCCCATCCCGCGTGGTGTGAATGGCATCTTGACGCTGTTTAGCAGCTTCACAACTTCAACAACTTGCTCCGTGCCATCCGGGAAGATGACCAAGTCCGGCTTTGCCCTCTCAAATGTCAATCCATCACTCTCATAGGCGAGCAAATCCTCTTGAACATACCGCACCCAACCTTTGCCGACAATCCCCTCAAGCCGCTCAACGAGCCAATTAAACTGCCCCTGTGGGAGCACCATTTCACCTCACTCTGCCCGATGAGAAATGCATCTGGCTGTAATTGGAACACGCCACGGGGTGGTTGACTTGCGCTGGATCAATGTGCATGCAGCCGATGCGAAAGCACTGCCTTTGCTTTTAACCCTCGTAGCGTTTGATAACCACAACGGCGTTTTGCCCACCAAACCCGAATGAGTTGCACATCGCAACATCAATCCTCATGTGGCGTGCTTTGTTTGGGACGCAATCAATGTCACACTCAGGGTCTGGATACTCGTAGTTGATCGTCGGTGGGGCTATTTGATCCCTGATTGCGAGCACGGTGAAGATGAGCTCAACCCCACCTGCGGCACCGAGCATGTGACCCGTCATTGACTTCGTTGAACTCACAGCCACCTTTGATGCATACTCGCCGAAGACGCGCTTTATGGCTTTGACTTCGGCTTTGTCTCCCTGCGGAGTTGATGTAGCGTGCGCATTGATGTAATCAACTTCCGTTGGCGATAGACCGGCTATATCAAGCGCCATCTTCATTGCCCTTGCGGGTCCGTCGCCGTCTTCTGACATCGCCGTGACATGATATGCATCGGCGCTAAAGCCTATACCAACCACTTCGGCGTAGATGCGTGCGCCTCTTTTGATCGCATGCGATAGGCGCTCAAGTATAACCACGCCAGCGCCCTCGGCTATGACGAAGCCATCCCTTTTGGCATCAAATGGTCTGCTTGACTTCTGCGGCTCATCATTTCTCGTTGAGAGAGCCTTCATGCTGCAAAAGCCGGCAACGGCAAGTGGCGATATGGCTGCCTCAGAGCCGCCGGCAATCATCACATCAGCCATGCCGCTCTTTATTGCTTGCACAGCAAGCGCAATTGAATGCCCAGCTGATGCACATGCAGTCACTGCGCTCAAGTTCGGACCGCGTGCGCCAATGATGATGGCTGTGTGACCAGCCGCCATGTTGCAAATTATCATCGGCACAAACCTTGGGCTCACACCCTTTGGTCCTTTCTCAAGCAGCATGCGGTGGTTGTATTCCCAAGTCCAAGTGCCACCTATCCCTGAGCCAATGTATACTCCAATCCTGTCAGCGTTGTGGCTGTTGATTTTTATCCCGGCGTCTTCAAGCGCCATCTTCGTTGAGGCGACAGCGAATTGAACAAACCTGTCTGCTTTCCTTACCTCCTTCGGATCCATGAACTGCTCTGGGTCAAAGTTTTTCACCTCGCCGGCTATCTGGCTCGTATATTCCGAAGCGTCAAAGTGCGTTAGCCGACCTATGCCCGACTTGCCATTAATTGCGGCGAGCCAGCTCTCCTCAACTCCTATTCCGAGTGGCGTCACGCATCCGAGTCCTGTTATGACGACACGCTCGTCATCGCAAAGCCTCTTCATATGCTCTTCCATCACCCCGCTGCAGTGTCCGAAGGAGCAATCATTCCGAAAAAGCCGAGCATGCAGAAGTCCACTCCGCCAACCCCATCACCGCCTTCTCTCTGCCGTTTCCTTCTGCATGCTCGGACTGTTTCCCAGAGGCGAATTATTCCGGATTGGCTAAGACACCCCTTGAGTGCAAATATTCAACCGCATCGCCAACCGTGCGAATGTTCTCAGCATCGGATTCGGGTATCTCAATTCCGAAGTTCTCCTCAAACTGCATGATGAGTTCAACGACATCAAGTGAGTCGGCATGCAAGTCCTCAACGAATGCTGCATCCCAAGTGACTTCCTCTGGAGAGACCTTTAGCTGGTTGACGATTATCTCGCGAACCTTCTCAAACAGTTGGTCTTGGCTCACCCCTCTTCACCCTCCCAAATCAATGATGTTGCCTTGATGCCGAAGCCGCAATAAGGCATCCACGCAATGTCCGCGCCTTGCCACCAGCAAATGGCTATGCAAAAATTGTGACACAATGTCGGCTCACGGTAAATGGGAAAATACCCCCATCGCGTTCACACGGACACATCAGATCATCAAGCCGCCATCAACGGCTATGACTTGCCCCGTGATAAACGATGCAGCATCGGATGCAAGGAAGGCAACAACATCTGCCACCTCATCGGGCTCACCAAACCTGCCGAGTATGGTCTGTGAGAGGACTTTCCTCTTCATCTCCTCGGGGAGCAGCTCTGTCATCTCCGTCCTGATGAAGCCGGGTGCAATCGCGTTCACGGTTATCCCGCGTGAGCCGAGTTCCTTTGCGAGCGATTTGGTCAATCCTATAAGACCCGCTTTCGCTGCAGCATAGTTTGCCTGTCCAACATTGCCAGCAAGCGCCACAACCGAAGTGATGTTGATGATTCTCCCCCAACGGTTTTTAAGCATGTGCTTTGCGGCAGCGCGAGAGCAATAGAATGCGCCAGTCAAGTTGACTCGGATCACCTCTTCCCAATGCTCGTCGCTCATGCGCAGGAGCAATGCATCCCTCGTTATGCCCGCGTTGTTGATGAGTATGTCAACCCGCCCAAGTTGCCTAACTGTCTCCTCAATTGCACCCTCAACTTGTTCCCTGTCGGATACATCCGCCTTGAAACATATGCAGCGTCTGCCAAGCAGCTTCACTTCCTCAACGACGCTTCTTGCGGCATCTTCATTTTGCCTGTATGTGAATGCCACATCAGCGCCGTGTGCTGCGAGCTTTATCACTATCGCCCTTCCTATCCCCCTACTTCCGCCGGTGACAAATGCCACCTTGCCCGAAAGCGATAGGCTCAGTGCCTCCATGCCGTTACCATCCCCTTGCGATGTGGACTGGCGATGCGCAAAACCGCTTCGCAATATTATAGTGTGCGATGTTCGGCTCGCAACATGGGTGCGGCGAACTCGTCACATCTTTTGCAAGTCGCCGTTTTAGAGTTCGCTCTCCCGCATAGTGGGGGTGGTTTAATGTCGCATCGCATCGTCCTTGCTGCAGCATTGTGTGCTGCTGTGCTTTTTGGTTTGCTCACTTCACTCAAGGGATGTTCAAGCAGCGTTGCCATTCGCTTCGGCGAACCAACAGGCATTGAGGCTATACTTCGTTCCTTTGACGAGGCGAGAGCCTTCAAATTGCTTGAGGAACAAGTTGCAATGGGTCCGAGGGTGCCAAATACGAGCGCGCACGAGAGGTGTGCCAAGTGGCTTGAAGCACAGCTGCGCAAGCACACAGCGCAAGTGTATAAGCAACATTTTGAAGTCACTTGGCGCAACGAGAAATTTAAGCTCACGAATGTGATTGGTGTGTTCGCAGGGTCTTCAGGGGAAACATTGCTGATTGGGACGCATTGGGATTGTCATCCTACGGCGGAGAATGACGAAGATGAATCAAAGCGCAAAGAGCCAGTTCCGGGGGCAAATGACGGTGCCTCGGGGACGGCTGTGCTCATTGAGCTTGCGAGGGTGTTAAGCAATCACACGCCACCGGTCAGCGTCATCATAGCGCTGTTTGATGGCGAGGACTTCGGTGATTGGATTTACGGCAGCAGGCACTTTGCCTCAAACCCAATCCCATATATGCCCGATGCCGCTATCATCATTGACATGATCGGCGACGCAAATTTAAACATCACTCGTGAGATTAACTCAATTGAGCATTCACGCCGGCTTTGGGATGCTGTGATGGAAAGTGCACGGGCGCTGAGATACGAGAGGCACTTTGAAGGCAGCTCTTTGCGCATACTTGATGACCATGTTCCATTCATTGAAGCGGGCAAGCCCGCCATACTCCTCATTGATTTTGACTACCCATACTGGCATACGACAAAGGACACACCGGATAGGTGCTCCCAAGAGAGCCTGAGGATTGTCGGACGAACACTGCTGCACTTCATCTTCGTTGGGGCAAGAAAGTTTTTGGGTAATTGAATTTACCAACAGCAAGCGTGTGGCAATCCTACCTGGATCGTTGAAACACTCCACACACTTCATTTGCCCATTTTGACCGATGCGAGGAACGATGAATGGAGTGGTGCTACACTCCTGTTTGCGAATGTGAGAGTGCAGAAATTCAATGCAACATGAAAATCAGAGGTCAGTGGAAACCTCACCCTCCAACGAGGTTGACAAATTGAACGGAGTGAGTTAAATGTGAAAGCGTGAGGGGAAAAGGAAAGGGCACGGGACAGAAACGCTTGCTCTCTCCTCTTCACCCCATTTCAACGGTTGAGGGTGCAAAAGTTGGTTGCGTTGGTTGGATTGAGCGAGGGAAGGTAGAGCGATGATGGAATGGCGGAGTCAGTTGGGCGAAGTGGTTGTTGGTTGAGCTTTCTCTTCGCCCTCTACTCCATGCCCCTGCCAAGTTGGTTTAAGAGGGCTAAAGTTGGTTGTGCCATTGATTAGTGGAGGTAGAGCAATGGTGATGAGATGGAAGGTGTTAGCGGCAGGAGATGCAGCTTCCGGTCTATTGGGTTCCAAGATGGTATTGCTGCTGGAAAGGGAGGGAATTCGCAAATATCGTGGTGGCTTGTGAGTGGGGGAGACAGTGTGAATGTTTTGCTTACCGAACGAATGGCGCAAAGTTGGTGGCTTAGCCTTCAATAACTAAAAGTGAGGTGAGTGAGATGGGAAAGGTAATGGGGTTAGTTTTCACATTGGCATTGGCGGCTTCATTTTTGCAGTTTGCAATGACCCGTCAGCTATCAGCGCAGGAAGGGAAGGGGGTGGAGGCAAAGGCGGGGGTTGAAGCAGCAAGCATTGAATCTGAACTTAAAAAGGCACAATCTTTGGCGGATGAGGGCAGGTATCAGGAAGCCATTCCGCACTTCAGGAGGATTTTGGAACTTGCATCGCAGAAGCACGAGTTAAGTGCTCAAGAATATTTCGCCTTAGGGATAGCTCATATGCATCTGATGGCTGATGCTTTTGACAAGGCGATAAAATCTGGCGTATTAGAGCCGAAAATAGCCGAGATATGCCAAAGGTGGAGGGACAACATATGGAAGAAAGCAGCACCCGTTGCTGAGGCGGTTAAGAGGGTTCAAGTCATTTCTCATGGCGAGGAGGTAGACATTGCTTCCTATGTGGTCAAAGGGAAGATAACAATTTTTGATTTCTACAGCGAATACTGCCCACCATGCAGGCGGATAGCACCACTCCTTGAGAAATTGGCGGAAAAGAGGGATGACATAGTGGTCATTAAAGTTGACATTAATCGTCCGGGAGTAAGAGGCATTGACTGGGAATCGCCTGTTGCTCGGCAATATAGGCTGCAATCCATCCCGCACTTCAAAATCTACGGTTTGGATGGGAAATTGCAAATGGAAGGTGACAGGGCATATGAGCAGGTGTTAAGGTGGATAAAGGAGGCGGGAATATCTGGGTAGTTTGCCAAAAAATCTTTCCATGGCATACAGGTGAAACCAAAATCCTTGACATGATGAGAGGGGTGGGTTAATAGTTGCATAGTTGAGATGGATGGCAGCTACAGGGGCTTTGCTTTTGACACTGACGATGACGATCGGACAACGCATCAATTTGATGTTGTTGTATAAAGCACAGGTGCATGCCTGAGCATATTCAGCTTCTTGAAGGGGACTTGACAAATAGAAATGCGCGCTAAAATTAAAACTCAGAAAGGCGAGCTTGATTGATGAGCCAGTTCATCGGTCAGGGTAGAGGAGGTGAGTGCGATAAAGCGATGAAAATGTGCGATAGAATTGAGGGCACAAAATGGTAAAGTGAACCTGCAGGGCTAAAGGGAGGCGAAAGGTAATGCAAGGACGGAAGGAGGTGATGGATGGTTTGTTTGGTATGGATGGCGGTTGTAGGTGCTTTGCTTTTGACACTGACTGTTGAGCAGAGCATCAATTTGATACCAAAACCAATTTCCCCAAGGTGGGGTGAAAAGGAGGGGAAGTGAGATGAAGAGAGTGGTTGTTAGCCTGATTTGGGTTAGTGCCTTTAGCATCCTCACGGTTGTAGCCGGTTGTGGAGGGGGGCAGCAAGAGCAGTTCCACCTTACCTGACCTTTCAGTAAACCCTCCAATTGGGAGTCATCCCAGTGCGCAATGGAGGCTCGCCACTGCTCGTTTCCATGTTGATGTCAAGACCAGACAAGTCACCATCACCCCCCTTGACGGAGGGGGAGCCAAAAGTGACGAAAGGGAGGGCAGTTTTTACGGGCACTGCCGTCGGCTTCCAAAGCAGCACCCTATTAGACCAACCAGGAAACACTGGCATCAAAGTGCTTCAAGTTTCCTTGGTCAACCGATGGAATCTTCCGATTGGAGAACTTCCAAATGGGCAAGTAACAGGGATTAGGGTTTTGTTTAGCGATTTCGTGAATGTCAGTGCCTTCTCTGATTTGCGCTCCAAAGTAAATGTCAGCACATTTGCTGGGACAGGAGTGCAAGGTGGAAGCGATGGTCATGTTGGAAGTGCCACCTTTTCTCATCCAAGCGGTGTCGCCGTTGACAATGAAGGCAATCTTTATGTTGCCGATTACACGGGTCATCGCATTAGGAAAGTCAGGGGGAATTTCGTCAGCACCTTGGCGGGAAGCGGGGCAGCAGGGTCAGCTAATGGTGTTGGAGTTGCTGCCTCTTTTAATGGACCCTTTGGCATTGCCGTTAACCCAGTTGATGGCTCTATAATCGTCACAGAATATTGGGGGCATAGGGTTCGTCGGATTACCCCTGATGGTAGGGTGACAACGGTGGCAGGGACAGGTGTAGCAGGTGATGCTGAAGGGGCAGGAAATGTCGCTCAATTTCGCAATCCAGCTGGTGTCGTTGTAGACAGAAGCGGCGGTATCTATGTCGCTGAGGCAAGTGGTCATCGTATCCGAAAGATTAAGCTGACAGGGGCAAATCCTTCCTTGCCACAAAGTTACACGGTTAGCACTTTAGCTGGTTCAACTTCAGCCGCTCCAGGCTTTGCCGATGGGATTGGGACAGGGGCAAGGTTTAATGGACCTTTTGGCTTAGCCATTTCGCCAGATGGGGCAATTTATGTCGCTGATAATGGGAACCGTCGTATTCGCCGGGTCAGTCCGACTGGGGAGGTTGTAACAATAGCAGGCGATGGGACATCAGGTGTTGTGGACGGTTCAGGGGATGTAGCCCGCTTTAGCAGTCCCTACGGGATAGTTTGGGTGAATGGGGCATTGATTGTGAGTGAGTCATCGGCATGTGTGCTTAGGCAGGTTCGGCTAAAGGAGCCAAATGTTAGTGAAGTGAGAGCAACGAGTTGGTTAGTTCAGACTTTGGCAGGCTCTTCAGGGACAAGTGGTAGCGCAGATGGCTCAGGGGTTGACGCTCGTTTCAATGTTCCAAGGCTTTTGGCAGCGGATGCAAGTGGGAATGTATATGTGGCAGATGCTTACAACCACAAGGTTAGGCGGGTAACGCCTACGAGTGGTTTCTTCCCGATAGGGATAGCTACTGGGAGTGCCCCAACGGAGAAGGTTCAATTGAGCAATGCCGATGGGGTGATACCGAACTCGGACTTTGGTGAGAACTTGCCGTATGTTGTGTATGAGGTAGTGTTGGGTCCTGGGGATACGAGTCCAGTGAAAGAATGGTGTTTTTCAGTTCCAGAGGGTGTGACGGCTTTTGAGTTCACCGTTCGTGTAGAGGCGAACACGACAGGATTGGCAGCGCCGGAGGCGGCGAGTGGGCAAGGTTCTGCCAATGTTCTGGTGAGAACTTTTGCAGGTCAAAGTGGCTCAACAGGCTTTGCCGATGGCGTCGCAACACAAGCGAGGTTTAATGGCATCATTGGGATTGCTGTGGATGCTTTTGGGAATGTCTATGTCGCTGACACTTACAACCACGCTATCCGGCGCATCAGCGCTTCCGGGATTGTAAGCACGGTGGCTGGGAATGTTGGGTCTCCGGCTTCTGGCAATGTGGACGGAAGTGGGACGGTAGCTCGGTTTAGAAACCCAGCAGGGATTGCTGTCACTTCGGATGGGAGAGTGCTGTTCGTCGCTGACACGAGCAACCACAAAATTAGACGCATTGAATTATCCCCAGGGGCAGACCCTACGAACCCTGCCAACTGGACGGTGAGCACAATAGCAGGGACAGGAACGGCTGGGAAAGACGATGGACCTGGCAACCTCGCTACTTTCTGTTACCCTTGGGGTGTGGCGATAGACCAGTGGGGCAATGTTTATGTGACGGAGTGTGAAGGCAACCGTGTCAGGAGGCTGCAATTCAAAGGCGGCGATCCAAGAATTGCAAGCAACTGGCAGGTCAGTCTGGTTGCTGGGGACAACAGCGCAACGGCTGGCGCCAGTGGCGATACCAATGGGACAGGCTCATCGGCAAGGTTTAATCACCCTCATGGCATCACCGTTGACCGTGCGGGCAACTTGTATGTTGCCGACAATGACAACGATCGCATCCGAAAAATCGTCAACGCTTTGGCATATGATGGTGTGACGGTTTCCACCCTGGCAGGTTCAACTTCTGGCTATGCTGATGGAATAGGCACATCGGCTAAATTCCATGGCCCATGTGGCATCTCAGTTGACACTGCTGGCTACCTTTACGTTGCGGATAGAGGCAACGATCGCATCCGAAGGGTTAGCCCCAGCGGAGTGGTGACGACGATAGCAGGGACAGGCACTATGGGCTGCACTGACGGTCCGGGGAATGTGGCGACTTTTACCAGCCCCACCGCTATTGCGGTAGACGCTGCCGGAAACCTTTATGTCTCCGATGGTGCTGGGACGGAGCGCGTTCGCATAATTCAACGGGTCATCAGTTTGGGAGTCTCAATGTCAAAGCCACAATAGGAATCTCGGTGGACACTGGTGGCTACCTTAGTATGGGGGCACGGTGACCATATTGATTGCGCCGTCGGTGGGGGCGCATAGTAATGCGCCCGAGCGCCGACGGCGCTTTTTGATGCAGCCCATAATCCAAAGGGTTGTCGTGCTACGCTTGTCATTGCAGTCCAAAGCCAAATCGGGTGCCCTACTTCCACACTTCACAGGTGGTGAGGTGAAAATTTCTGCTCAAGTTAGTGACCCATCTGGGGTGGCGGGAGTTTGGGCAGAGGTTAAAAAGCCTGATGGGACAATGGTGAAAGTGACGATGAATTTGGCTGGTGAAGTTTATCAAGGGACAATAATGGCAGGGGCGAATACTCGTAATGATGGGGTGGAAGAGACTTACAAAGTTTGGGTTAGGGCGAAGGATGCGAAGGGGAATGAAACTCCCGAGTCGGGTGAGCCGAGTGATGGCAAAGAATTCGCCGTCCCAGCGCCTTTACCTCCTGAGAAGCCGCCTTTTTAAGACGAGCGGTTGTGCGAGACTTTTGGCTTGTCAAGATGCGTATGTATCATATGCCATTTGAGCGTCACGGGGGCGAATGCTTTAAGGGCAATCAGTGGGCGTTTGATGGACGGCTTCACAAGCTCTGGAAGTTTCCCATTTTGCCCGCAATGACTGTTCGTATGCTTTGAGTGTCTTTTTGGCGACGACTTCACTGCTAAATTGGCTGATGGCGCGCATCCTGCCCCTTTGTGATAATTCCATTCGCAGCTCGTAATCGTTTGCAACCCTCAAAATATGCGAGCGCAGCTCGTCAATGTTTCCCTCTCGGAATACGAGCCCGCAATCTCCAATGACCTCAGGTATTGCACCCGATGAAGAGCCTATGACTGGTGTTCCGCATGCCATTGCCTCAACAAGGACTCTTCCAAATTGCTCTTTCCAATGTGGCATTGAGCGTGATGGCAGGACGAGGACATCAATGGCATTGAGCAGTTGTGGCAAATTTTCATGTGGGATAGCGCCGATGAATTTGACGCGCCCTTGCAGACCAATTTCCTTGGAAAGCCTCTTCAGCATCGGAAGCATCCAGCCATCGCCAGCTATTACCAATTGAGCCTTCTCAAGCCCAGCTACGGCATGCATTAGCAAGTCAATCCCCTTTTCTGGGATAATGCGCCCAACATAGCCGATGATGAACGAACCGCTTTCTTCCGCCAAACCAAATTTTGCCCTCAGGGAAGCCCTTTGAGAGGGTGTCATTGGCGAGAAGCGCCTGATGTCAACGCCAAACTGTGGGCATACGATGACTGGCTTATCAAAGCCGCGCTCACGCAGTATGCGCATTGCCATCTTAGTCCCAGCAATTGCAAGGTCAGCGCATGCGTAGCTGATGCGCTCAAACAGCGGGTAAAAAATGGAGCGCAAATTCGGCATCTTCCAACGCTGGTGCAAATTCTCCCATGTGAAGAAGATGAACGGAGAATGGCTAATGAGCGTTTTTGTGAGCAGCCCTGCATGCGCACACGAAAGGCTCATTGGCTCTTCTTCAACATGGACAATCTCTGGTCTCCACCTGAGGATAAGGGAATGGAGCATCGGATAAAAGTGGGCAAACTGCAGTCCAGTAAACAGTGTTGGCAGCGGGAGTGAAATTGCGAGGCTGTTGTTATGGCGCAATGAGACGGTTTTCCCGTTCACCTTGGTGCTGCCCTCAATCCACCACTTTGGCGTTACGATGATGGCGTGCAAATCCCTTGCAGCCTTGAGCATCGGCAAAAGCTTGCTGTGAAGGTATGACTGATGGACGCAAGCATGGGAAATTAGCATCAGGCGCATGATTGTCACGCTCAACCGTTGTGTTCCTTGTCAGAATGCCCTGTGGTGCAACGATACCTGAACAGGGCAATATACTCATTTTCAACCAATGTCTCAATTTCGCGCCAGCGCTTCATTTCGTCAAGTTGCTGCGGCGTGATTGGCTTCCATGCATCCAATGGCATCAGCTCAATGGCGATGTAGACTTCATCGTGTGGCATTTTACCGCGCCACTTCGGCGTTAATTTGCCGCGCTCGTTTCGCAGCGGGTTGTGCCACTCAAATAACCAAGCAAAACGCCTATTTGCAAGGTGTGGTAAGAGATGCCACGAAGCTATTACAGGCGCATCTTCTGGTATGAGGTTCAATGCTTCCCTTATGGCTTGCACTCTTGTGATGTTTGCGAGCTTCACCTCACGCCTCAAGTATAACTGGTGCGGGAAGCACAATTGCCAAGAGAGCAGAGCACTGAAGAGAAGCCAGCATGCAACCGCGAATTCGCAAAAGTTGTGCGCTTTCGCTTCGTTGTCCTTACATCCCTTCTTGACCGTGTCGGCAATAAATCCGATTGCCTCAACGCATCCGAGAATGAGCAACCCAGAACATTGCATCATGCCTTGATAGATGATGTTCCTTGTCGGTTGCCATCTGGAGATAAAAGCCTGCACGAATGGCACAAGTGACGGCACAAAGAGAAGCGGGCGAATGATTGGCAAAAGGAGCAACGGAAGGAGCATTTGTGCGGCTGAAAGCAGAGCATCCTCGGAGAACAAAAGCCTCAGCGGCTTTGATGGGTGACAAATAGCGTTAAGGGTGATTTCCATCAGGTTGTTTCCAAGGTAGCCGTAATACCAAACCGTCGCAGGTTGCGGTTTGCCGTTGCGCAGCATATGGAGCAAAATTTGAGACGCGAAAAGCCATGCCATTGAAGCGGTGCACATCCACACGCCAAACTTGCGATATTGCCTTTTGGCTAACAGCGCCATCCCAAACATCAACATCACCAGTGCGCATGTCTCCTTCGCAGAGAGCGCAAGGAGAAGCGACAAAAAGAACAACCAATGCCTTTGCTCAGTGATGCCCACCCAAAGCCATGGGATTGCGAGCATGATGAAAGCGTCGGTATGAAAGTCATTCCTGACTTGGAAGTGAAGCGGAGGGTAAAGCGACAGAGCTATTGAGGCAATGATGGCGGCGAATTGATTGCTCAGGCGCTTGTGAATTATGTGAGCGATGCCAATGATGAAAAGCCAAGCGCATATGGCTTGAGCGATGACGAGGGTTAGAGGGGAAGGGATAAGTCCATAAATGATTGCGAGGGGCATTAGGACGACCGAAAAGTGATCGGCTAATGGGCTTACATGGAAATTCGGCGCCGCTGAGGATAAGATTGTGGACGGTTCAAGGAAGCCGTAGTGACTTATCAACCAACAGAATTGCGAATGGGTGGCGAGGTCATATCCGCTTGCAAAAGTGCTGTGGCGCAAGATTGCCGTGTAAGCGAGGACCTCGCTTACAAGCACACAATGCCGCTTGAAATTGCACATGATAGCATCCCCATAGTTGGCTGGCACATGCGAGTGCGCACCCTCAATCATGTGACTGTGCGAATGGAATCATTGAGAGAGACGCCGCGTTGTCTCTCAAGTCATTGCCCATCAAAATTCTATTGTGGCTGGCTCAAAAATGAGCTTTCAGATCCCGAGGTGATGAGTTGCCGATGCAAATGCCTCGTTTAAATGTGCTCTTTGGCGGGGTTGCAAGTGAGAATGTTATGGATCCCTTTTGCCGCATGGTGCCCATCGTGCTTGCCCTTCTGCTGCGCCTTTTGTTTGCCCTCCCTGTGTTGGTTCATCCTGAGCGCAGCTTTGTGCCAGGCGATTCGGAGCGCTATCATCGTCTGGCGATAAATGTTGCCTTCAGGGGGAGCTTCTCCATCAACGATGAGCCATACTTCCTTCGCCCGCCAGCATACCCTGCATTCTTGGCTTTGTTGTATCGCGCATTCGGAGCTAATGAGCGCATTGCAGTGTTAGCGCAAATTGTTGTGAGCGTAATCACAGTTGCGCTTTTGGGGATGCTCACAAAAGCGCTGTTTGGTAGCGGTGCTGTGCATGCAATGCTGTTGTTTGCCATTAATCCGCTCAGCATAGCGATGTGCGTTGTGCTCATGAGCGAAACTTTGTTTAGCGCCCTCATCTGCGGTGCGTTGGCGGCATTCTTGCATGGATATTTGATGCATGCTCGCAATAGGCACGCTAATGCGATTGGATGGTTTGTAATTTGCGGTGTGCTATCCGGCATCGCAGTGCTATGCCGCTCTGTAGCCATCGGCGCTTTACCGCTGCTTGCGTTGCTTACATTGTTCGCATGCCGGCAGTGCTCATATCGTGCGCGCGTGATGCAATCATTGGTGTTGGTTGTAACAGCACTGCTCATTGTCTTACCATGGATGCTGCGCAACCGCTTTACTCTCGGAAGGTATCTCATTGACACCAATGGGCAAGTCACCCTCACATTCTTTGCCAGTCAAATTTTGAGTGAGCGCTACGGGATGAGCTTGGATGAGTCTGATGAGGCATTGCTCAAGCTGGCTTCAATGCGCTTTGGGTGGAGTTATACTCCGTCAGATGCGCTCAACTTGCACATCTTTTGTGAGCGCCACCCGGAGAAAGCGATAGAGCTATCCCAAGTCAGTCGGCATATTGTATTGACGGAGTGGAAGGAATCACTTCGCCGTTACTTGCATGGTTGCCTGCTAATGTGGGTGCCATTTGTTTCCTATTCAACGCTGCTTGGGACGCTCTATGGTGAAGTGCCACCGCCAAGAGGTGTGGGCGGTTTAAGCGCTCAAGTCCTTCGCAGGTTGCTCAAGTTCAGGTTTAAAGAGGCATTTGAGCTCGCAATGGAAGAGCGCTTTTTGCGCTATCCCTTGGTGACATTGTTATGGCTTGTAATGCTGCTGGTTGAGCTCTGCGTTTATGCCTTCGCTGCAATTGGTCTCTTTGTGGCGGGAGGGAATGCTCTTGCCGCATCGCTTACAGTGGCGATGATGCTTTACTTCACTTTGACCGGGGGCATTGCCGGTCACTTCAATCTCTCGCGCCTGCGCATGCCGATAGAGCCATTGTTATGTGCTGCTGCTGGACATGGTGTAAAATGGCTCGCCATTCGCCTTAGGGGAGCGCCGCGCACCCAAGGTGAATGGGCAACGAATGTGAGGTGATGCTGGTTGGTTCAACTTAACCATGACAGCGCTGCCGAAGGTGGCAAATCTCAAGGGAGACTTTTCATCGTTGACGGGCATAACTTGCTCTTCAGGGCATTCCATGCAATCACACCGCTCATAACGAGGGAGGGCATACACACGAATGCCGTCTATGGCTTTGTGAGGATGCTTTTGAAAATACTCCGTGAGCACAAGCCAACGCACATAGCGGTTGTGTTTGATGCGCCCGGAGCGACATTCCGTCATGAGGCTTATGAAGGTTACAAGGCGCAGCGTGAGCGTGCCCCTGAGAGCTTCCGAGAGCAGGTCAAGTTAGCTGAGGAGTTTTTGAGGCTCGCCGGTATAGAGGTATGGCGAGTCCCCGGATATGAGGCTGATGACCTGATGGCGACTGTGGCGAGGCGCGCGGAAGAGAGCGGTATGGAAGTTTATCTTGTGACCGGCGATATGGATGCGCTTCAACTCGTGAGCGATAAGGTGAAGGTGATCTCATGCAGGCGCGGGATAAGTGACACAGTCGTTTATGATGTCGCTTTGGTGGAGAGGGAAATTGGCGTGTCACCGAAGCAGATACCGGACTTGAAAGCCCTGAGCGGTGATGCTTCCGACAACATCCCTGGAATACCCGGCATCGGTGAGCGCACGGCGCAAAGGCTCATTTCGGAATTCGGCGACCTTGAGAAAGTGATTGAGTCTGCGCCGAGGATAGCCGACGAGCGCCTCAGGGAAGCGATACTGCAGCACGCTGATAAAGCGCGCCGCTGGCGTGAACTAACTTTGCTCCGTGATGATGCGCCGATTGATGTTGATTGGGATAGGTGCTCAATTGAGCGCCTCAGATTGCAAAGTGAGGAAGTGGCGAGGTTTTTCCAGAGGCTTGAGTTTGAGCGCCTGATTGATGAGCTCGGGTTGCGCAAGTTCATCTTGCAAGAGGTCACAGCCTCATGTGAGGTTGTGGATGCGAGCACTGCAGCTGACTTGCTTTCAACCATTCGTCAACATGGCTCGGTGACGATTTCACTCTGTGCCGATGGCAAGTTGAAGTGTGTGGCAATGAGCATTGATGGGATGCATGTTTATTGCATTCCGCTCAGCAGTGCCCAAGATGCGTCTCCAGAAGGCTTGCCAACTGGCTCAAAGCCACTTAGCCACAAACCGATACAACCCTCCCTGTTTGATCTGCAGCGGGAAGAGGTGAAACGAGACCTCAGTTTACCCTCATGGCTTGTGCAGCTGCTAAACGACACCAGCTTGCAAAAGCGAGTTCACGACTTGAAGGGGATGCTGCGCCACTGTGGCGAGCTATTGGATGATATCTCAACTGAAGCTGCGCTCAGCGGTGCATGGCGGGATGCCAGATTGATGGCATACCTTTACGACCCAGATAAAGGCGACTATGAATTGGATGACCTCGCAAGGTGGCTGAGCATCAATGTGAATGTGCGATGCATCGGTGCAGCGCGCGGCGATGAGGATTTGATGATGCGCCTTGCAAGGGCTGTTTGCATAACCCACATTGCCTGCGAGCGCTTTGAGCCGCACTTGACCTCATGCGGCATGCAAGAGCTGCTGTGCAGCATTGAACAGCCACTATCATTCGTGCTTGCGGACATGGAGCGTCACGGCGTGCTCATTGACATTCAATACCTTCAGCAGCTGTCCGAGGAGGCACAAGCCGAGTTGCGCAAGCTTGAAGAGGTCGTTTACTCGCTTGCCGGCATCAGGTTTAACATACGCTCCCCAAAGCAACTTGGGCATGTGCTGTTTGAGAGGCTGAAGCTGCCAAGGGGCAGGAGGATAAAGACGGGCTACTCAACGGCGTCAGATGTGCTTGAGGCACTCGCACCACAGCATGAAATTGCCGCAAGGGTGCTTGAGTATAGAGAGCTTGAGAAGTTGCACAACACCTACATTGAAGGTTTGCTTGAGCTTGCCGATGCGCAAACCGGCAGGGTGCACACGAACTATGACCAAGCCGGCGCCTCAACTGGCAGGCTCAGTTCAAGCTCCCCCAACTTGCAAAACATACCGATAAGGACGGATTGGGGTAAGCGCATAAGGCGCGCTTTCATAGCGCCGCCAGGGTATAAGCTCATCAGCGCCGACTATTCGCAGATAGAGTTGCGCGTGCTCGCGCACATCTCCGGCGATGAAGCGCTGTGCGATGCATTTATGCGCGGGGAGGATATCCACGCAGCCACTGCGGCAAGCATATTCGGCGTCTCATTGGAGCAAGTCAATGAGGACATGCGCCGAAAAGCCAAGGTGATAAACTTCGGCATCATATATGGGATGAGCTCGCTTGGGCTATCGCAACAGCTTCGTATAAGTGAGGATGAAGCTGCAAGTTACATACGCAGCTACTTGAACCGCTATCCGGATGTGCACCGCTACATTGAGGGAACTATTGCGCACGCAAGCGAACATGGCTATGTGGCGACGATGTTTGGCAGGCGGAGATACATAAGGGGCATAACGAGCTCGGATGAGCGTGAGAGGGAAGCCGCAAAGAGGGTCGCAATCAATGCACCGATACAGGGCAGTGCTGCCGATATAATGAAGCTGGCGATGGTGCGCCTGTGGAGCGAAATGAGGAGAAGGGGAATGCGCTCAAAACTCATAATGCAGGTGCACGATGAGCTTGTATGTGAAGCCAGTGATGATGAGGTTGATGAGCTTATCAAGCTCATGCGCGATATCATGGAGAGCGTGGTTGAGTTGCGTGTGCCGCTCAAAGTTGACATCAAGGTCGGCAGCAACTGGCTTGAGATGGATAAAGTGCAGTGAATTGCACATGCAGTAGATGATGCCAATCCGGCTGCGAGTTATCGGCTTGTGATCGCGGCGGTGATGAAGTGCAATCATTCCATTGTTTAAGGGTGGTGTTAAGGATGAGCGACATCAGTGATAGGGACGAGAGCGAACTCGTGGAAAAGGTTTTGAAGGAGGAAGAGAGGCTGAAGCGGCGCGCCCAACTTGAGGGCGAGCCAGATGCTCAACTTGAAGAGGCAGTTTCTGATGAGGTGCCGTTTGAGGAAGTGGTCACATCGCTCCCCGAGATAAAGCGCGGTGACATACTCATCGGCACCATAGTTCAAGTCCGCCAAGATGGCGTGATGGTTGACATCGGCGCAAAGTCGGAGGGATTCATACCAGCCGATGAGTGGGGAGGGGATATGCTCTCCGAGGCTAAGGTGGGAGAGAAGGTTGAGGTCTATGTTTTGCGCGTTGAGGAGGAGAGGGATGAGCGTGAGGGATTGATAGTCCTCTCAAAGAGGCGCGCTGACTATGAGCGCACATGGCGAAGGATTGTTGAGGCGTATGAGAAGGGAGAGATATTGACGGCGATGGTCAAGGACAGGGTGAGGGGTGGCTTAGTGGTTGACCTTGGCATTGATGGCTTTGTGCCGGCATCGCAAGTTTACCTTGGGAGAAGAAAGCGCCTTGAAAACTTCATCGGGAGAGCCATACGAGTCAAGATAATTGAGCTTGACAGGGAGCGAAGGAGGGTTATCTGCTCAAACACGATAGCGCTTGAAGAGGAAAGGCAGCGGATGAAAGAGGAGACGCTCAAGAAGATCAAAGTTGGTGAAGTGCTTCAGGGCGTCGTCAGGAGGATTAGGGATTACGGTGCGTTCATTGATGTCGGTGGGATTGAGGGTTTGCTTCATGTGAGTGAGATGTCATGGACTCGCCTTGATCATCCATCTGAAATGCTGAAGGAGGGCGATGTCGTTCAAGTTGTAGTGCTTGATTTTGACCCCGAGACAGAGCGCCTCTCTTTGGGCATGCGCCAGCTCCTTCCAGACCCATGGAAGACGGCTGAGAGGGACTTCCCAGTTGGCTCAAGGGTTAAGGGGAAGGTGACGCGCATTGTTCCGGCGGGCGTTTTTGTGCGGATGCCGAATGGCATTGAAGGCATCGTCCCGATAAGCGAAGTTTCGGAAAGACGCATTGCAAGGGTGAGCGATGTGCTCACAGTTGGGCAGGAAGTGGAAGCGAAGGTCATACAGGTGAACAGTGCACAAAGGCGTTTGGTGCTCAGCTTGAGGCAGGTCGCACAAGAGGAAGAGAGAAGGCAGCTTCAAGAGCTTATGAGGCAGCAGGAAGTGCCGAGGGTTACGCTTGGGGAAGCGCTTAAGGATGTGTTTGACAGGGTCTCACCATCAAAGCCAGCATCGGGTGCCACAGGAGAGGGGAGCCAAAAGAAGGGTGACGAAGAGCAAAGGTGAGATTTGATTTGAGGTTAAGTTCACCACAAGCTTCATTGCGACAGATTGCCTTGCACGGTGCCAGCCCATGATGCTCCCTCCACGGTTTAATCTTTTGTTGGAGTGACAGCCAACGGTGCATGTGAGGGCTGATTCAATCGTTGTTGGCTTAAGTGGAACTATCGCTTCCGGTAAGAGCACAGTCTCACGAATGCTTGAGCGCTGCGGTGCTTTGGTGATCAACGCTGACACCGTCGGACACAAACTGCTCAGCAGAGGCGAGGTTGGTTGGGGGCGGGTTGTTGGGAACTTTGGGACAGGCGTGCTCAACTCACACCGCGATGTTGACAGGAGCAAGCTTGCAATGTGCGTTTTCTCAAATGAGACAGCTTTAAAGCGCCTCAACAGATTGCTTCACCCGCCGATGGTTGAAAGGATTGAGAGAGAAATAAACAGCGCATGCGGAAGGGGTGCGAAGTTGATTGTTGTGGAGGCAGCAGTGCTTTTTGAGATGGGGATGCAAAAAACCACCGATGAAGTCTGGGTGACTTATGCTGACAGAAAGACAATACTGCGAAGGTTAACTGAGCGCGGCATGACCGTGCATGAAGCGCATGCAAGGGTTTGCTCGCAAATCTCACCGAACGAGTTTATGCGTATGGCTGATAGGGTAATCATCTGCAGTAGAAGCATGTTAGAAACGGCGAATGCTGTTCGTGCCGCTGTAAAATATGCGCTGTGTTGCAGGCATGCTCGCATGAGGTGTAAGAGAGGGGGATGAGGTAGGATAGGGGTGTGTCGTGCTGTGCCAATGTGGGGGTGCTGCAGATGCACTTAAGGTGCCTTCGCACTCATAAATGTGGTTGTGTGGATGGCTTTACAATTCCCCTTCGGATCATATGCGCTACATTTCTCGCAATCAACTGCTTGGCGGCACAGCAAGCAGGGCAGCAAACTCCGGGGGCAATTGTTGGGCGAGTTTATCAATCCGATGGAAGGACGGGCGTTTACGGTGCCACAGTTACCGCAATACCGGTTGCGCCATACCCCGGCGAGCAACCGGTTACGAAGTCCGCAAAGACGGATGCAAACGGAGCATACCGGATAGCGGATTTGCCACCGGGTCTTTACAACTTGACTGCGAATGCGCCCGGCTACCAGCCGGTTACAAAACCGAATGTGCGTGTAGACCCTGCAGCCACAGTGACAGTTGATATCATCTTGCTCCCTCAGCCGGGCATCATTGAAGGCGTAGTTGTGCGTGATGTGGACAACTCACCCATTGACAATGCCCTCGTTGAAGCACTTTATGGTGGCGTGGTGGTGTCCTCGGCGAGAACGGCGTCAAGCGGGGTTTACACGCTGACCAATGTGCCCGCCGGAGAGGTTGAAGTGAGGGTAAATGCAGCTGGTTATGCAATTCTCTCAAGGGTTGTAACTGTCCCTCCGGGGGGCATCGTCACCGGCGTCAACTTTAGGCTGGTGGCATTGCCATACGGGACGCTATCGGGATTGGTGACGAGGGCGATTGATGGCTCAGCTGTCGGCGGTGTGAGAATTGAAGTCGTTGATTCAACCGGCAGGGTGGTGGCATTTGCTGTTACGACATCGCAGGTTAATGAGGAGGATGGTTATCGCTTTAACTATCGCCTTACCGTTCCGGCTGGGATTTACACTGTGCGCGTCACAACACCCGGATATACATCCACCGAGAGGAGCAATGTGAGTGTTCTTTCCGGGCGTGAGACGAGGGGCATTAACCTCGCTGTTAATGCCTTCAAGAGTTTTAAGCCGGGGCTACATATGATGTCGCTTCCGTATGACTACACTAAGGTTGGGTTGAATGCGGCACAAGTGTTTGGCGTGGAGAAAATCAAGCTCGCCACATGGATCACAGACCCGAGAAAGCCGCTCGGTGGGGAGTATGCATACTTTGACCCGATAAACATCAACTCACCCGCATATGCGTTTCAGATTGGGCGCGGTTACTTCCTGCTGACCAGTGCATATTTGGACTTCACTCAGGAGGGTTCACCGGCGCCGTCTGTCTACCGATTTCCAATCAAGCTTGAAGCTGGTTGGAACCTTATAGGCGCACCATTCACATTCACAGTTGATTGGTTGCGCTCATACATCAAGCCGGCTGGGCTTGAGGCTATCCCAATAACGGACCTAAGGGCAAGGGCGTTCGTCAACACGGCTCTTTTCACACTCCGTGAGGAGTGGGGTGGCGCTGAAACTGTAGCTGGATATTATCAGCTCGCAACAACGCTTGAGCCGTATAGAGCCTACTGGGTTTATGCGCTTCAGCCGGTTGAGTTACTTGTGGACAACCAACCGGTGCGCCATGGCGGGCTGCGCCAATCACCGCAGGATGAAGCTCTGAGGCTGTTGGCGGCACATGCCAAAGAAGGATGGTTTTTAAGGCTGAGGGTGACATGTGGCGCATCAGTTGATAGTGACAACTTCATCGGTGCTGTAAGCGGTGCTCGTGATGGCTTTGACATGCTTGACATCCCTGAACCACCACAGCCATTTGGCTTGCGCCATCTTAACCTCTCACTCATCCAGCAAGTTTCAAGTGGCGAATTGAAATGCGCTGTTGACTTGCGCTCCAACCGCTCAAGAGCGCAAACCTTCCTCATCCTTGTTGAGGGCGATTGTGGTGGAGTTGCTACATTGTCATTTGAGCCATTGGGCAAGCTGCCGAAAGGCACAAGGGCGATTTTGATTGACAGTGAAATGGGCACTCACATTGATGCGCTTACGCAGCGCACCTACACCTTCCCAATGGGGGCGAGTGGGAGACGCCATTTCAAGTTGGAGTTATCAAACGGCATGCGCTCACCATTGCGCATATTGAATCTGCGCCAGCTGCCGAGTCGCGGTGGGGCACTAATGGTTGGGTTTGCTCTAACTCAGTCAGCCCGCATCAAATTCAGCTTGATGACGCTCACCGGAAGGCTCATCACGCATTTTGAGCCGTCAAAAGTTTATGAGCGCGGCGAAAACACAATTGCAATAAGATTGCCGAGTAACATCCCAAGTGGATGGTATGTTGGGCGTGTTGAAGCATCCGATATTGACAGTGGGGCATCTGTAAGTGCCGCAGTTAAAGTAAGCGTAACAGCGAGGTGAGCACCCGTGAAGGCACTGAGGCGTTATCGCGCTACGAAGGGTGTTGCTTATCTGCTCATCGCAGCTCTTGTGCTTGTCGGGATTGCAGTTGAGCCGACGAACACTCAAGCCCCTCGGCCGGGAGCTGCCGAGCAAGCTGGCGCAAGAGAAGTCGGGCGGGCAAAGCCGCGCATAGCCATCCTTGACTTTGATGTTGAGCGGAATGTGCCGGCTTGGCTTGGCAGGGCTGCCGCGGACGCACTTGCGTATGCCATCATGCTTCCGGAGGAGCCGCAGTGGGAGGTTGTTCCGCGCCAGCAGGTGCAGGATGCATTGAGCGAGCTTAAGATCCCGCCATCGCCGGGAATTGCTGACATACAGCGCATCGGTGCATATCTCAATGCGCAATATGTGGCTACCGGAAAAGTTGTGTCGGCAACCGTTACGAGCCGCCCCAAAGTTGGTGTTGTCCACATGCAGGTGCTCGTTTACGATACCGAGACCGGTGAGCCGGTCAACGGCGCAAATGTGATGGAAAGGAGCCCCGAGGGTGTTGAAGAGACAAGGTTGATTGCCGATGCGCTAAACAGAGCTGCAAGGCGCGCTGAAGAGAACATGCGTGCAACAAGGCTCCCAATGGGTCAGGTGTTGATCAGGATGCCGGAAAATAGGGTGCTTCTCAACATCGGCGCAAAGGACGCCGTTACTGCGGGGATGAGGATGAGCGTTATACACACCGACTTGAAAACCGGTGAGACGAGGAAGATCGGTGAGATCGTCGTTAAGCGGGTTGAGCAGCGCCAGTCATATGCCGATATTGATTGGGAGACACAAGGCATCCAACAAATGGACAAGGTTAGAGCCCAGTTTATGCTGCCTCCCGTTGGTAAAGTGGCGATGCCGCCTATAAGGCGTGAGCGCCCGACGGTCACATCTTGGGTGCAAGGCATCATATTCCCGTTGCTCGCATTGGGGGCACTCGTTGCTGTTGTGGGGCAAAGCAGGAAGCCGGAAAAAGCACCATCTGTGCTCTCAGCCCAATCACTCTCATGGGGTGAGGGCATCATAGTTCGCTTTGGGAGTGGTTCTGGGACGGTCCTTGGCGTTGAAATTTACCGCGGCGATACCGCCGGTTTCTCACCATCCAATGCCACGATGATTGATATAGTCCCCGGCAATGTCACCCAGTATGTTGATACCGCACAGTATTTTGAGGGGAGTGCGACCGCTGAAGATGTGGATGACCCGGACAGGACGCCATGGCTTGATAGGGAAGTTGAAGTTCGCGGGCGAGCCAGATTGAGGGTTAATCGTTCAAGGCAAATTGTGGTCAGCGATTATGATGAGGAGTTCTATCATACGCCGCTTGAGTTTGGTCGCCAGTATTGGTATATCATTCGCAGGATAACTGCCCGCCGCCCAGCGATGTCAGTCATAACTGGTGTTGGTGGCGTTGGTGGCGGTGCTGGTGTGGCATGGGAAATTGTCCTGAGCCAATTCTCATCGGTCATAGGTCCTGCGACAGCACTGAGAAAAATGTCCGATACAGACCTTGTTCTGCCGCCAAATCTGGGTCAACCCGGGAGCGATAACATCAACTTGGCGGATGTAACATTTCGCTTCCTCAGCGTTAAGGGTGCCGATGAGTATGCAATTTTCGTCGGGACGGACCCGGCAAGCCTGCTTCCCGGGAAGGCTTTCATGAAGCAGACGAGGTTTACGCAGGATAAGGATGGAGTGCCGATTGAGATGCGTTTGGTGAACGAACTGAATCAATTCTTCAGGGTCACAGGTCCAACGACATTTTATTGGCGAGTTGGGTATAGGAACAGCCGTGATATGGCGCCGCCATACCCGGATGGATGGGTTTGGAGCGTCGTGCACGCATTCAAGACCGCAGAAGTGCCGCCAACACCGCCCAAGAGCGGCAGGAAGTAATGGCGGGCAGGGTTATCTTAATGCGTGCCAAAGCGCATGATCCGGATGCAAGACGGAGAGTGGTAAAGAGATGAAGCAATTGAGGGGCGAATGGGTCAAAGTGGTTGTAGTGGTGGGGTTAGCCCTATTGCTCGTAAGCTTTAGGGATGCATTAGGGCAGCAGTTTCGCCGCTCACCCGGCATTCGCTGTTTAAAGAGACAAATGTTGGAAGCCGTTGCGAAGCGATACGGTGTTGAGCTCTCCCCAATAAATGCGAATGTGAAAGCGCGTGATGAAAGAAGCCGCCAGGCGCTTGATGTGCCCTATTCTGCCTTTGGGACATTCGGCACCGGATTGTTGCCACAGGGTGGTCTTATAGGGACTGTGCGTGTTTTGCATCTGCTTGTCAGACCGAGGTCTTACGATGTTGTCCCCGCAGATGAACACACAGTGGCTTACTTCAATCGCTTGCTTTTTGACATGACCAACCCGTTTTCATATTCGCGCTTCTATTACGAGTCTTCTTACGGCAAGTTCACCATTACGGGGGACACATATGGTTGGATCACCGTAGATGTGCCAACTGATACCGTTGGCAATGTTACATATATGCCAGACGCCGCTGCAGGCGGTGACCTGATCGTCCAAGAGGCAATAAGGGCTGTTGACCCGATCATTGACTTCTCACGCTACGATAGCGATAGGGATGGGCGCGTTGATTTGCTGATAATCACATTCGCATGCGATAAGGATGCACGCTGCCCCGATGGTAATTTCAACAACGATCCATCGTTTGGAGCATACCACAGGAGCATTCCGTGGGAAAGGTTGATGGGCATTCCATCGCAGCCATTTCAGACGAGGGACAATGTGACTGTTGAGTCATTCATACTCATTCACGAAGCCACAGCTGATGTTGGGACTTACGCTCATGAGACAGGGCACGCATTCGGGTTGCTTGACCTTTACGATACGATAACGCCGAAGGCGGTCAGCCCGGGTCTTTGGGCGCTCATGTGTGCTGGGGATAGATTTGCACCTGCGGAATACAACCCATTGCGCCCAATTGGTCTTCCGGGAGAGCATGACCCGTGGAGCAAAATCCTGTTTCGCTGGATAACCCCGATTGATGTTGTCGGTGACGCTGGCGTCGTTGAAATACCGCCATACGAGATAAAGCCCATTGTTTACCGTGTTTGGGCATTTGGGAGCACAGCGCAAAACGAATATTTCCTGCTTTGCAATCGTCAACTCATGGGGTTTGATCAATACCTTCCCGGTGCTGGCTTGACCATTTGGCACATTGACAAGGCTATAACCGGTGACCTCACCAAATACTTGCAGAATGAAATTCAGGTCAACATCAATCCGCTCACCGGTCTGATTGACTACATGCGAAAGGGCGTTCACATGGTTCAAGCTGATGGGCGTGATGACATTGACCTATCGCAGTATAACTTTGACCCGGCTGCGTTTAACTGCTCCACTTATGGCTTCTTGGGATGGCTTCAGGGCAACTATGGTGATGCAGGCGACCCATATCCGGGCTTGACCAACAACACGGAGTTCACATTTTTGAGCAAGCCATCAAGCGCCACCTACTTTGGACTTGACTCTGGTGTTTCCATAACCGACATACGCATGGTTGGAACTTCAATCTATGCCAGAGTTGGCGTTTTAACCAAGCCCGAAATCTACATTGCTGAACCGAGGGATGGCGAGATACTTTTCACATTCACTCCGACAATAAGAGCAAGGTTTGCCGGACCATACCCATCGCCATATCAGGGCAAAACCAACATTGACCCGTCAACCATAGTTGTCACCATTGATGGGCAGGAAGTCCTCAGGGGTGCAACGACCGAATTTGACCCGGCAACTCAGTCGCTTGAGCTCAAGCTGACACAACCGTTGCAACAAGGTTCACACACGCTTGAGATAAGGGCGGCAAACTACGGCGGTGTTCAGGCGGAGCCGAAGAGTGTCACATTCATCACCTTCCCGAAAGTGCTGAGCACGGGCTTGCAAATGGTTTCAATACCGTATGAGTTAATCGCCGGGCGCGATTCGCCATCCTATGTCTTTGGGGCGGCGATAAACAGGCGATTGGCTCGTTATGGTTTGAAGGCGACAGCCACCCCGCCATACATACCGGGCGATGTTGGTGACTACGACTACCATTACTACGAGGAGGGCTACTATGACGAGTTTGTGAGCACGCTCGCCCCCGGAAGAGGATATTGGGTCAGGATAACGCTCCCAACGCCTTTGCAAATTGAAGGGCACACCATTGACAGGCAGCAGCCGTTCATCATGCGGAATGAGAAATCATGGGACGCCATTCGTGCGGCGGACATTGGTTGGCAGCAAATTGGCAACCCGTTTCCGTTTGAAATTGACCTGAATGCGATACAGGTGTTGGCGGATGACACTTCGCAATTGCTCAACTTCAACAGCGCTGCAGAGACAGGCTATATCATTCCAATCCTCTACCGATGGGATGGACAGCAATATGTCGCAATGACGCCCCCAGAGATTGTGCTTGAGCCGTTTGATGGTTATTGGATTAGGAAGCTCAAGCCTTGCAGGCTTGTCATCTTGCCATCAATAGCAATGCGTTCACGCGCAAGTGAGACAGGTCGCTATAGCAGCTCAAGACGGGCTTCAAAGTATGGTAACGGATGGCGTTTGAAGTTGGTCGCCGAAGCTGCCGGTGATGCGCTACCACAAAGCGTTACGCTTGCGGTGGATGAGAACGCCAATGCCGGTGTTGAGTTTGGGCGTGACATACCGGCACCGCCACCGCCTCCCGGGGCAAGGTTGCACATCAGCCTCATGCCAACGGATGAAACAGCCAACAGGATTCCGCTCATGGTTGATTGCCGCCCAATGGGTTTGGAGCGGATCGTTTGGGATGTAAACTTACGGGCTCTTAAAAGTTGCGAATCGGTGAGGCTAAGTTGGGATGGCATCGGGAACATCCCAAGGGGTTGGAGGTTGTGGCTCTATGAGCCATCTCGCAAATCGCCGTTGAATATGCGCGCAGTTAACGCATGCGATACGGCGCTCAGCCCATCTGGCGCTGCGAGTTTACGAATTGTCGCTGAGAGGATTTCATCATATGGATTGCGCGTGAGCAATATTAATGCCGTTCCGATGAGAGGCGGTGATGTGCTCATAAGGTTTGAGCTGACAAAAGCCGCAAAGTGCGAAGTGTCCATTATGACACTGACGGGGAGAGTTATTCGCAAGCTGAGTCTGAGTGGCAGCCGAGCCGGCTTAAATTACATCCGGTGGGATGCAAGAGACAGCGACGGACAGCGAGTTGCGCCTTCGGTTTACATTTGTAAGGTTGTAGCAAGTGACGATGAGACGAAGACGGTTTCGCAGGGCGTCGGATTGATACGCCTGCGATGATGGGGGGAAGATACGATGGCGCGGCGACCAACACGAGTAATGTTGGAGGGGTTCTCATTGGGCGTAATTGTTTGGCGAATGATAGCCCTCATCATGTTGCTGCTCATTTGCCTTAGGGTTGCGGAGGCTCAAGTCACGGTAGCCAACAACTATCTCAGCGTGACGATGGCTGCAAATGGCGATGTGACGGTGACCACGATCCTCGTTGACCCAAACATACCGCCGAAGCTTAACATACTCACCGGCTCAATGACACTTCGCGTTGAAGATGACGCCGATAGAATTTACAGCGCTTTGATTCGCGCAAACGGGACAGCCCAAACTCTCGGGCAGCGCCGTGCAGACCCGATAAGGTGGGAGTTGCGTGGGACGCCGATGATGGTCTCACAAAACTCCGTCAAATGCTTTTGGGTCGTTGAGATGCCAGAGCCGTTTGGGACAGATCCAGATTACGATACCAATCCCGACGACTTGGTGATTGAACGCATAGTCACTTTGGTCCGTGAATTCGTTGAGATACGGCATCGCATAATCAACACTGACAATGTTGGGCACACAATTGGCGTGCGCCTCTTCCTCAACCCGCAGCTTGACCCAAAGTTGAGTTGGGGACCGTTCTATGTCCCGGGTGTGCCGCCGATAGTTAAGGAGAGGGAGTTCAACGCTGGAATTGGCATGCCAGAAGTCTGGCTGACGACGCTGTCAAGGGCGCAAACGGCATTCAGCCTGAAGGGAATTGTTAAAGGCGGCGATGCAACTCCACCCGATAGGCTCGTGTTCGGTGAGGCTGGTCACTTAACATCGGACAATTGGGACTTCACTGTGAGCGACCTTTACAACCTTGAGTTTCAAGACAGCGCCGTCGCTTACTATTGGCTTCCGTTTGTGCTTACACCGGGAGCGAAGGTTGAGTTTGTCACTTATGTCGGACTGAATATAGCAACGGCGGTTTCCATCGGTGGCTCCTATGGAATCTTCGTCAATATGCCACCACAGTTGAACACCATCTTTGGAGATAACCCGCTGACGCCGGAGGTTGAGGCATCGTTTCCGATGCCGAGCCCGTTCACGATTGATGTGACGGTGCTAAATTACAGCGATACACCATTGACTGACACGACGCTCATACTTCAACTCCCACCCGGAATGAGCTTAGTAGAGGGCATAACACCAACGCAATCAATTGGGAATATCCCAGCCGGCAGTGAGGCAAAAGTCTCATGGGATGTGACCGTTGAGAATTGGGTTGAGGGTTGTGTGACTATCAACATTGTCGGGGTTGCGTTCCCGGGGAGGGTGCACAACCTCCCGATCAGGTTCATAATTCCGGCGCAGGCACAGCGCTTCTTCGTGAGCGGCTTTCATATGTTTTGCCTGCCGTATCCGGTCGGCGATCGTTATCCGCCGACTGCTTTGGGTCTCTCTGGAACGCTTAAATTGGCTCGTTGGGATCCACGCTCTGGAAAGTATCGTTTCTTCCCATATGACATCAGGGAACTTCGCCCCGGTGAGGGCTACTGGATTTACTTGGAGACGCCAACAAGGATAATGCTCAATGGAGCACGCTTCCTCAAAGATACAGAGGTGCCAGTTGCGGTCCCGCTATACGCTGGTTGGAATCAAGTTGGCAACCCATTCCCACAGCCAATTTACCTTGGTGGGTTGCAGTTTGCAGTCCCGGGCAGCCCGCTGGCGCTCAACTATGAGGATGCCTCCGTTGAAGGTTACATCCACAGCTTCATTTTCTTCTGGGATAATCTTGCAAAGGATTACACCCCGCCAAAATCGGGCAATGATGTTCTCCTCCCACCATGGCAGGCATTTTGGGTATACGCAAAACGCGATGCCGTTTTGCTGTTTAATCAGCCGCAGTTTATAGGCTCATTCCAAGTGCGCAAGCGCGGCAAGTTACAAGCTGATCACAATAGCCTTCGTTGGAAGCTGCGCATAGGTGTCATTG